>NZ_JBWKPK010000001.1:0-294867 GCF_059418205.1 Caulobacter sp. GW821-FHT09B11
GCCCTGGCCCGCGAGGAGCGCCTGTTCGCGGCCGGCGTCACCGCCCGCCAGGAGGTGGAGGCCGCCCGCGCGTCGGCGGCCCGCGCCGAGGCCCAGTCCGTCGCCGCCCGCGCCCGCAGCGCCGCCTCGGGGGGGCCGGGCGCTTCGGGCCTGGTGACGATCCGCAGCCCGATCGCCGGCGTGGTGCTGGCCCTGCCGGTCGCGCCGGGCGGCTTCGTCGCCCAGGGCGGACCGGTCGCCGAGGTCGCCGATCCCGGCCAGGTCGAGGCGGTGTTCAAC
This sequence comes from Caulobacter sp. GW821-FHT09B11, assembly GCF_059418205.1. Taxonomy (NCBI): domain Bacteria; kingdom Pseudomonadati; phylum Pseudomonadota; class Alphaproteobacteria; order Caulobacterales; family Caulobacteraceae; genus Caulobacter; species Caulobacter sp. GW821-FHT09B11. The sequence goes on from NZ_JBWKPK010000001.1 coordinate 280, forward strand.
GCGCCCGCAGAGGCGCTAACCGCGCTGAAGGTCGGGACGTCGCTGCGCATCCTCGGCCCCGACGGAACCGAGACCGACGCCGTGATCGTCGGCGTCGCGCCCATGGCCCAGGACGCCACCGGCGCCGCCGTGGTCCGCGCCCGGCCGCGCGACGGCCGGCTGGCGGCGGGCGCGGCGGTCAGCGCCGCCTTCGCCACCGGAAGCGGCGGCGCGCTGGCCGTACCTTCCGAAGCCGTCCAGACCCTGGAAGGCGCGCCGGTGGTGTTCGTCGCCGAGGCCGAAGGCTTCCGCGCCCGGCCGGTCACGGTGGGCAAGTCGGGCGCCGGCCTGACGCAGATCCTGTCTGGCCTGAAGGCCGGGGAGCGGGTCGCAGGCCGCGGCGCCTTCGTCCTGAAGGCCGAGCTGGCCAAGGGCGAAGCCGGGCATGGGGATCACTGAGCCATGCTGAGCAAACTCGTAGCCTTTTCGGTCCGCCACCGCTTCGCCGTGGTGGCCGCGACCCTCGCCGTCGCCGCGTTCGGGGTTGTGGAGCTGTTCAAGCTGCCCATCGACGCCACACCCGACATCACCAACAAGCAGGTGCAGGTGACGACGGTCGCCCCGGCCCTGTCGCCCGAGGAGATCGAGCAGCGGGTGACGACGCCAGTCGAGACGGGCCTGGGCGGCGTGCCCGGCCTGATCGAGACCCGCTCGATCTCGCGCAACGGCTTCAGCCAGATCACCGCCGTCTTCGAGGAAGGCGTCGACATCTACTTCGCCCGCCAGCAGGTGGCCGAACGGCTGGAGGCGGTGCGCGCCGACCTGCCGGCCGACGCCAAGCCGGCCATCGCCCCGGTGACCACCGGTCTCGGCGAGGTGATGATGTGGACCGTCGAGTACCGGCCGGTGAAGTCGCCCCGCACCGGCGTTCCCGGCCCGCAGCCAGACGGATCCTACCTGACGCCCGAGGGCGAACGGCTGGTCGGCGAGAAGGACAAGGCCACCTACCTGCGCACGGTGCAGGACTGGATCGTGACGCCGCAGCTGCGCACGACCAAGGGCCTGGCCGGGGTCGACGCCATCGGCGGCTACGTCAAGGAATACGCCGTGCGGCCCGATCCGGCGCGGCTGGCGGCCTATGGCGTCGGCCTGAACGAACTGGTCGAAGCCGTCGAGCACGCCAACACCGTGGCGGGCGCGGGCTACATCTCGCGCGGCGGCGAGGCCTTCGTGGTGCGGGCCGACGCGCGGGTGACCTCGCTGGCGGACCTGGCCTCGGCGCCGGTGACCAGCCGGGGCGGCCTGGTGGTGCGCGTCGCCGACGTCGCCCAGGTCGAGATCGGCCAGGCCGCGCGCCTGGGCGCGGCGCAGGAGAACGGCGAGGAGGTGGTGATCGGCACGGCCCTGATGCGGGCCGGCGAGAACAGCCGCACGGTCGCCAAGGCGGTCGGCGAGCGCCTCAAGGCCATCGCCCCGTCGCTGCCGCCGGGCGTGGCGGTCAAGACGGTGCTGGACCGCACCGACCTGGTCGACCGCACCATCGCCACCGTGCGCCGGAACCTGGCCGAGGGCGCGCTGCTGGTCGTGGTGGTGCTGTTCCTGCTGCTGGGCAACGTGCGGGCGGCGATCATCACCGCCCTGGTCATTCCGCTGGCCTTCCTGGTGGGGGTGATCGGCATGAACCGCTTCGGGGTCAGCGGAAACCTGATGAGCCTGGGGGCGCTGGACTTCGGCCTGCTGGTCGACGGGGCCGTGGTGGTGGTCGAGAGCACCCTGACCCGGATGGGCGCGCGGCGGGCTCTGGAGGGCCGCGACCTGACCCTGGCCGAGCGACTGGAGGAAGCCGCCGGCGCGGCCGCGAAGATGGCCAAGCCGGCTGCTTTCGGCCAGGCGGTGATCCTGCTGGTCTACGCCCCGCTGCTGGCGCTGGAGGGCGTCGAGGGCAAGATGTTCCAGCCGATGGCGGCGACGGTGATGCTGGCCCTGGCCGGCGCCTTCGTCCTGACCTTCACCTTCGTGCCGGCGATGACGGCGCTGTTGGTGAAGGCGCCCAGGACCGCGCACCAGGAGACCAGGGTCGAGAGCCTGGCGCGACGGCTTGTCGAGCCCGCCACCCGCTGGGCGGTCGATCGGCCGCTGGTGGTCGGGCTGGGCGCGGCCGGCGCGGTGCTGGTCGGCCTGCTGACCTTCCTGTCGCTGGGGCGCGAATTCATGCCCACCCTGGATGAGAAGGACGTGCTGGTTCAGGCCCTGCGCACGCCCAGCGCCTCGCTCGAGCAGTCGATCGAGATGCAGGGACGGCTGGAGAAGGCCCTGCTGAAGGTTCCCGAGGTGGCCTTCGTGTTCTCCAAGACCGGCACGGCCGAGATCTCGACCGACCCGATGCCGCCGTCGATCAGCGACACTTTCGTGGTGTTGAAACAGGCGCGCGACTGGCCCGACCGCGGTCTGAAGAAGGCGCAGGTGGTCGAGAAGATCGAGCAGGCCGCCGCCGGCCAGATCGGCTCGGCCTATGAGATCACCCAGCCGATCCAGATGCGGTTCAACGAGCTGATCTCGGGCGTGCGCTCGGACGTGGCGGTGAAGATATACGGCGACGACCTGGCCGCCATGGAGCGCACAGCCGGCGAGGTGGCGGCGGCCTTGGGCAAGATCCGGGGCGCGGCCGACGTGCGGGTCGAGCAGGTCTCGGGCCTGCCGATGATCACCGCCGAGGTCGATCGGGCCGCGGCGGCGCTCTACGGCCTGCACGCGGCCGACGCCGCCGACGCGGTGCAGATCGCCCTGGCCGGTCGCGAGGCTGGACGGGTGTTCGAGGGCGACCGGCGCTTCGACGTGGTGGTGCGGCTGCCCGACGCCGCCCGCAACGACCTGGCCGTGGTCGCCCAGACCCCGCTGGCGATCAACGACGGGGCGGGCTTCGCGCCATTGGGTTCGGTGATCCGCTTCAAGGAGGGCGAAGGCCCCAACCAGATCAGCCGCGAGAACGGCAAGCGCCGCATCGTGGTGCAGGCCAATGTGCGTGGCCGCGACCTGGGCGGCTTCGTCGAGGAGGCGCAAGCCGTGGTGGGCCGCGAAGTCGAGCTGCCGCCCGGATCCTGGACCAGCTGGGGCGGGCAGTTCGAGAACCTGCGGCGGGCCGAGGCGCGGCTGGGGCTGCTGGTGCCGGCCGTAGCCCTGCTGATCGGCGGGCTGCTCTGGATGGCGCTGGGCTCGGCCCGGCAGGCGGCCCTGGTGTTCGCCTGCGCGCCGCTGGCGCTGGTGGGCGGAACCCTGGCCCTGGCGGCCCGGGGCATGCCGTTCTCGGTGTCGGCCGCCGTCGGCTTCATCGCCGTGTCGGGGATCTCGACCCTGAACGGCCTTGTCCTGCTGCAGGCGATCGGCGAGCGGCTGGAGGCGGGCCTGCCCCCGGCGGTCGCCGCCGTCGAGGGGGCCATGTCGCGGCTGCGGGCGGTGCTGACCACCGCCCTGGTGGCGATGCTGGGCTTCCTGCCGATGGCCCTGGCCCACGGCGCGGGCGCGGAAGTGCAGAAGCCCCTGGCCACGGCGGTGATCGGCGGCCTGGCCGTGGCCACCCTGCTGACGCTGGTCGCCCTGCCCAGCCTGGCGGCCCGACTGGCGCGCCCGACGGCGGCCCACGACGCCTGACTATCGGTCGCGGCGTCCGGGGAATGTCGGCGCGCCGACAACCCTGCGACGCCGCGACCACCTACACACGCAGAAATGTATTCACCCGAAGCGCGACCATTACCCCTCCAATACTGCAAAATAGTGCGCATCACATATGCGCTCCAGGAAACCGTAGCGCTTTTTAATTAGGCCGATCGGTGTATTTACTTACCAATCCATTAAGACCTTAATTCCCTCCGAAGGGGGAAACCTCTTCTTCGCCCGTAACAATAGAAGCTCGGGCAGGACATCAAGAGGAGGAAATGCGAATGAATACTCTGCGCAATCTGATCTTCGAGGAAGACGGCGCCGCCGCGGCGGAATACGCCCTCATCCTGGCCATCATCGGCAGCGCCATCGCCGTGGCGGCCGTGCTGCTGGGCACCAACATCGGCACCGCCATCACCGACGCCGCCACCTGCGTGGCCAATCCGTCGGCCGCCAACTGCTGAACCAAGTCGTGGGCGACGCGGGCGGCACGCCGCGTCGCCGACCCATGGCGAAGGGCTAGGACAGGCCCGACGTCGACGTGGGGAGGGGGTCGAACGATGCAGACCAAGACCATCATATCCCTGGGCGCAGCCGCGGTGCTGGGCCTGGGCGCCGTTCTCGCCGCGCGAGTCTACATGAGCGCCGGGCGCGATGACGCCCCGGCCGTGAAGGAAACCGGCTCGACACCCGTCGTCGTCGCCTCGCAACCCCTCGCCAGGGGCTTCAAGCTGCAGGGCGCGGTGCTGAAGGTCGCGCACTATCCGGCCGACGCCGTGCCCCAGGGCGCGTTCCGCACCATTCCCGAGGCCGCTTCCGGCCCTGGCGGCGCCCGTATCGCGCTGAAGGACATCGCCGCCAACGAGCCGATCCTGGCCGACCGGGTCTCCGGTTCGGGCGGACGCTCCAACCTCGCCAGTTCGCTGGGCGAAGGCATGCGGGCTGTGTCGCTGCGCGCCAACGACGTGGCCGGCGTCGGCGGCTTCGTGCTGCCCGGTGACCGGGTGGACGTCATGCTGACCCGCAGCAAGGACAACAACCAGCCCGAGACCAGCCTGACCCAGGTGCTGGCCGAGAACGTGCGGGTCGTGGGCGTGGACCAGTCCGACGACCAGAGCGCCGACAAGCCCGTGGTGGTCAAGGCGATCACCGTCGAGGTGACGCCCGACCAGGCTCAGGCCATCACCCTGGCCCAGGCCGTGGGCGCGCTGTCGCTGGCCCTGCGCCAGATCTCCGACCAGTCGCCGCTGGGCCGCCGGACCATGACCCTGGCCGACCTGTCGCGCGGCATGGGGCCGACGCCCGTCTCCAGCCCGGCCTCGGCCGCGCCGGTGCGAGCCTCGGCGCCGCGCCGCCCGCCCGTCCGCCGTCCCGCGGCGACGACCATGCCGCCGATGTCGACCGAGGTCCGCGTGACGCGCGGCGTCGAGACCACCGGCTATCGGGTGGGGCTGTGACCATGGCCGCGCCCGCCCCTCACCCCTCCAGCCGCGGCGCCAGGACGGCGCGCGGCGCAGGATCCGCTCACATGACCCTGAAACACGCGCTGCTGGCGGCGGCCGCGGCCCTGCTGCCGCTGACGGCCGCCTTGCCGACCACCGCACAGGTCCAGCCCGCCGCCGTCTCCGAGACGCCCGTCCGCAAGGTCGAGGTCAGTGTCGCGGTCGGCAAGGCCCAGGTGCTGGAACTGCCCGCTCCGTACACGGACATCATGATCGGCAACCCCGACACCGCCGACGTCCTGCCCCTGACCTCGCGCTCGGTCTATGTCGTCGGCAAGAAGCTGGGCGGCACCACCCTGACCGCCTACGGCCCGGGCCGCAGGCTGGTGGCCGCCGCCAACGTGGTGGTCGGCGCCGACGTCGAGACCCTTCGCCAGCGGATGCGGGAAGCCCTTCCCGACGAGGACGGCCTGAAAGTCGCCTCGGGCAACCAGTCGATCGTGCTGTCGGGCACGGCCAGCAGCGGCGCGGTCGCCGGCCGGGCCGCGGCCCTGGCCGAGAGCTACGCCCCCGGCCAGGTGGTCAACATGCTGTCGGTGCAGGGCAGCCAGCAGGTCACCCTGTCGGTGCGCATCGTCGAGATGGAGCGCGCCACGGCCAAGGCCCTGCGGCTGAACATGAACACCGCCAACCCGGCCTCGGCGAACTACCACAACTTCGTCATCGGCACCGGCGACACCGGGGTGGCCACGACGCTGACCGACACCTTCGGCCTGCTGAAATTTCCCCTGCGGGCCGGCGACGTCGACCTGGACGTGCTGTTCGACGCCCTGGAGACCAAGGGCCTGGTCAAGACCCTGGCCGAGCCGAACCTGACGGCCATGTCGGGCGACACCGCCAATTTCCTGGCCGGCGGCGAATTCCCCGTCCCCGTGGCCCAGAACCAGAGCGGCGGCCAGACGACGATCACGGTCGAGTTCAAGCAGTTCGGCATCGGCCTGGCCTTCACCCCCACCGTCCTGCAGGACGGGCTGGTGAACCTGGTGGTCAATCCCGAGGTCTCGAGCATCGATCCCAACGCCTCGTTCGTCAGTAACGGCCTGCGGATCCCCGGCATCAAGGTGCGGCGGGCCAAGACCACGGTCGAACTGCGCGACGGCGAGTCCTTCACGATCGCGGGCCTGATCCGCGACGACTACCAGGACCAGATCCGCCAGTTCCCGATGCTGGGCGACCTGCCGATCCTGGGCTCGCTGTTCCGCTCGACCAGCTACCAGCGCAACCAGACCGAACTGGTGATCCTGGTCACCCCGCATCTCGTGCGGCCGACGCGCGCCCGGCAGGCGACGCCCGCCGACCGCTTCGTTCCGCCGTCCGACACCGAGCTGTTCCTGCTGGGCAAGACCCAGTCGAGCCAGCCGGCCACGCCAAAGGGAGGGGCCGATGCGCCTCAAGGCCATGTCCTTCAATAGGATCCTGCTCGCCGCCGCGGCGCTCGCCGCGTCCCTCGCCGGCTGCGCCGACGCCCGCAAGGACCTGTCGCCCGACTTCGGCGTCGCCCTGCGGTCCAACCTCGCCGCCCAGATCGCCGATCCCGAGGCCCGCTACCAAGGCGTGCTGCAGCCGGGCGGCGACGGGGTCCGCGCGGCCCTGGCGGCCACCCGCTACGGCAAGAACCAGGTGATCCAGCCGGTCCAGGCCAGCACCTCCAGCATCGACAACAAGGGAGCGGCCAAGAGTCCGGCCAACTGACCATGCCCCGCGCCCCTTCCCTTCTTCGGCGTTTTGTCCAGGACCGTTCGGGCACGGTGGCCACCCTCACCGGCGTGGCGCTGATCGGGCTGGTGGCGGTCGGCGGCCTGGCCTTCGACGTGAGCCGCGCCCTGGCGCTGCGGGCGGAACTGGAGAACGCCGTCGACGCCGCCGCCCTGGCCGGCGCCAGCCAGCTGGACGGCGCCAGCGGCGCCATGGGTCGGGCCCAGACGGCGGCCATGGGCAGCCTGGTCAGCAACCGCCAGGCCCTGGGCGACACCTACGAGAGCAACGTCGCCGTCGCCGCCAGCGACATCACCTTCCTCTCCAGCCGCGATCCGGACGTCACGGCGAGCACCGACGCCACCGCCAAGTTCATCCGCATCAACCTGGCGCCCAGGGCGCGCGGCCTGGTGTTCGGGGCGTTGACCGGCGCGTCCGGCTTCAACGCCACGGCGCGGGCGGTGGCCGGCTACGGCACGGCGATCTGCAAGTCGCCGCCGCTGATGATCTGCAATCCGAACGAGGCCACCAGCCTGACGTTCGATGGCGACAACTACATCGGCAAGAGCTTCGTCCTGACCCCGCCCCCGGGCGGCAACGGGGCCTGGGGCCCGGGGAACTTCGGCTTCCTGTCGGTCGGCTCGGGCGCCGCCGACGTCAAGAACGCCATGGGCCGCAGCCCCCCCCTGACCGAGTGCTTCGGCACCACGGTGCAGACCCAGACCGGCAACATCGCCTCGGCCGACGACTACTTCAACGTCCGCTTCGACATCTACAAGTCCTCGGCCGGCGGGCTGAAGAGCGACCCGCTGTACCTGCCGGCGATGAACACCATGGTCGGATCCAAGACCGCGGCCGGCAACAGCGCCTGCACGCCCAGCGTCTCCGTGCCCAGCAACAGCTGCTCCAGCAGTGCGGCGGTCAGCACCGGCATGGGCCTGCCCCGCGACTGCAACCAGTCGAGCGTGGTGGGCAGCGGCGTCTGGAACAAGGCCCAGTACTTCGCCACCAACCACTCGGGCATCAACCCGACCACCTACACGCCGCAGGTTCCCGCGGGCTCGACCGGCACCGGCTGGAACGCCTTTGGCCCCGCGCCGGTGGCCGGCGCCACCAGCCCCACGCGCTACCAGGTCTACAAGTGGGAGCTGGCGATGCTGAACGGGACGATCTCCAAGCCCGCCGGCGCCTTCTCCGACAGTCAGACCGCGACCAGCGGCTCGCACGATTACGCCGCGCCCCAGTGCAACAAGACCGGCGCCCAGGTCGCCCCCGACCGCCGCACGATCTCGGCCGTCATCGTCAACTGCAACGCCGACAACGTCCACGGCAGCTCGACGGTGCACGTCATCGCCTATGTCGACCTGTTCCTGATCGGCCCAGCCGTCAGCAACTCGATCTACGGCGAGGTCATCGGCGCGACCACCGACGTCTCCGCCGTCGGCGCGGAGACCAAGCTCTATTCGGTGCGGCTCTATGACTAGCCGCCCCGCCCTCTTTCGCCGGCTGCTGGCCGGGCGCGACGGCTCGGCGGCGGTCGAGTTCGCCCTGGTGCTGCCGTTCATGGTGCTGCTGTGCTTCGCCTTCGTCGGCGCGGGACGGCTGTTCTGGAACTACCACATCGCCGTCTCGGCGGTGCGTGACGCGGCCCGCTACGCCGCCCGCCTGCCGATGGACTGCGGGGGCTTCACCGGAACGAGCGCCGCCCAGAACCTGACCAACACCCAGAACCTCACCCGCACCGGCACGGTCGACGCCTCGGGCGCGCCGCTGATCGCCACCTGGACCAGCAACGCCACGGTTACGGTCAGCTTCTCCTGCGTCGCCAACAGCGGCGCCTATCTGGGGCGCTACGAGGACATGACCGGCGTGCCGCGCGTGCAGGTCTCCGCCACCCCGCCCTACATCGAGTCCTTCGGCCCGCTGACGGGCGTCACCCTCACCTCGTTCACGGTCAGCGCCCAGGAGGCGTGGACGGAATGACCCGCCTCCCGCCCCTCATCCGACGACTGGCCCGCGACGACGGCGCCGCAACGGCGACCGAGTTCGGCCTGGTCTGCTTCGCCTTCGTGAGCATGCTGCTGGCCGTGATCGACATGGGCCGGCTGGGCTGGACCATCAACACCGCCAAGACCGCCACCCGCGAAGGCGTGCGCCTGGCCGTCGTCAGCCCGATGATCGCCTCGGCGATGGCGAACTACGACGGGCTGACCCAGAACATCCCCGGCGGCGGAACCGCGCCGAACGTGACCTTCAGCTGCGCCGGATCCTCGTCCAGCTGCACCCAGACGGCCGGGACCACCCTGGCCGGCAACACCTTCAACAACAGCACCTTCAACGCCGTCGTGACGAAGATGCAGCACTACGATCCCGAGATCACGGCCGCCAAGGTCACCGTCACCTATCACCATGTCGGCATCGGCCGGGTGGGCAACCCCTACGCCCCGGACATGGAGCCGCTGGTCAGCGTCAGCGTGACCGGCCTGACCTTCCAGAGCGCCGCCCTGCAGATCTTCGGCGTCGCGCCTTTCACCCTGCCCACCATGACGTCGACACTCAGCGGAGAGAGCCTGTCATGAGCCTGCTCCATTTCGGTCGCCCGAAATCCGTCGCCCCACCGCCCCCGCCCAGCCGCCCCACAGCCTGGCGCGTGGGGCTGTGCGGCGTGGGCCTCGGCGCGGATCCGCCGGTGGCGATGCTGTCGGCGATGTTCCCGGCCGTGACCTTCCGGCTGCTGGATTGCGCCTGGCCCGAACGCGCCGCCCACACCTTCGACCTGTTGATCGTGGGGCTGAACGGCGCCGATCCGGCCGAGGTCGAGCGGATGACCCAGCGCATCGCCGCCAGCGCCGCACGGATCGAGGTGCTGGTCGCCATGCGCGGCGCTGAGATCGACGCCACTCGCCGGCTGCTGCACCAGGGCGCGGCCGACGTGCTGCCGGCCCCGGTCAGCGACACGACCCTGGCCATCGCCCTGGAGCGGATCTTCTGCCGGCTCGACACTGGCCGGGCCCACAAGCGCAGCGGCGAGATCGTCAGCCTGCTGAAGGCGGGCGGCGGGGTCGGCGCGACCTCGCTGGCGGCCCAGACGGCGGTCATGCTGGCCGGGCGCTCCGGCGGCTCCGGCGTCTGCCTGGCCGATCTGGACGTGCAGATGGGCGTGGCCGCCCTCTATCTGGATGTCGGCGACGCGGTGACGGTGGGCCAGGTCCTGGCGGCCGGCGGCGCGGTGGAGGAGATGCCGTTCGCGACGTCCCTGCCCTGCCACCGCAGCGGCGTGGCCGTGCTGGGCGCGCCGCAGGAGATGATGCCGGTCGAAGCGTTGAGCCCGACCGTCGTCGATGGCCTGATCGCCGCCCTGCGCCGCGACTTCGAAACCACGCTCGTCGACCTGCCCACGGTCTGGACGGCCTGGACCAACCGCCTCCTGCGCCAGTCGCAGCGCATCGTCCTGGTCACCCACCTGTCGGTGCCGCACGTGCACCTGGTGCGCCGACAGCTGCACATGCTGGCCGCCCAGCGCCTGGACGACGTGCCGCTGACGCTGGTCTGCAACCAGGTCGAGCCCGACAACGCCAGCGGCCTGTCGCTGAAGGCCGCCGAGCAGGCCATCGGCCGCCCCTTCGACCTGGTGGTCCCCGAGGACCGCAAGCTGATGCACCAGGCGATCAACCAGGGCGTGGCGCTGAGCGCCGTGCGCCGGGGGACCAAGCTGGAGGCGGCGATCGCCCGCCTGGCCGACACGCTGGTCGCCACCCAGCCCGTCGCGCTCGCCCAGGCTGGGAGATAGCCATGCTGTGGAGTGAAGAAACCCACCGTATCGAAAGCCAGGCCGCCGCGGCCGAATTCGCCCAGGCCCCGCCGATCGACGACGCTCTTGGCCTGAAGGTGCGGCTGCACCAGCGGCTGATCGACCTGCTGAACCTCAGCCTGCTGGACCGCACCCCGCGCGAGACCCTGCGCCAGGAGATCCGCGGTGCGGTCAGCGGCCTGCTGGCCGACGAAAAGCGCCTGCTGACCCCGGCCCAGACCGACCAGCTGGTCGACGAGATCCTGGACGAGCTGCTGGGCCTGGGCCCGCTCGAGCCCCTCCTGAAGGACGACACCGTCACCGACATTCTCATCAACACCCACGAGATGGTCTATGTGGAGCGGGCCGGCCGCCTGCAGCGCACCAATGTGCGCTTCCAGGACACCCGCCACCTGGTGCGGATCATCAACAAGATCGTCGCGGCCGTGGGCCGGCGGATCGACGAGAGCCAGCCGATGGTCGACGCCCGCCTGGCCGACGGCTCGCGGGTCAACGCCATCATCCCGCCGCTGGCCGTGGACGGGCCGCTGGTCTCGATCCGCAAGTTCTCGCGCGTGCCCCTGGCCATGGACCGGCTGGTCGAGCTGGGCAGCATCACCCGCGAGATGGCCCTGGTGCTGGAGGCCGTGGTCCAGGCCCGGCGCAACGTGCTGATCTCGGGCGGCACCGGCTCGGGCAAGACCACCCTGCTCAACGCCATGTCGGCCTATATCGACGACCACGAGCGGATCATCACCATCGAGGACTCCGCCGAGCTCCAGCTCCAGCAGTCGCATGTCGGCCGGCTGGAGACCCGCCCCGCCAACATCGAGGGCCAGGGCGAGATCCAGCAGCGCGAGCTGGTGCGCAACGCCCTGCGCATGCGGCCCGACCGCATCATCGTTGGCGAAGTCCGTTCGGGCGAGGCCTTCGACATGCTGCAGGCCATGAACACCGGCCACGACGGCTCGATGACCACGGTGCACGCCAACACCCCGCGCGACGCGCTTTCGCGGGTCGAGCAGATGGTCGGCATGGCCGGGCTCGACATCCCGGCCCGCTCGGTGCGCGGCCAGATCGCCTCGGCCATCCACGTGGTGGTGCAGGCCGAGCGGATGGAGGACGGCGCCCGCCGCATCGTCTCGGTCTCGGAGATCACCGGCATGGAGGAGGACGTCATCTGCATGCAGGAGATCTTCCGCTTCCGCCGCGCCGGACGGACGACCGACGGCAAGGTGGCCGGCGCCTACGAGGCCACGGGCGTGCGTCCGCGGTTCATGGAGGTGCTGCACGCTCGCGGCGTGGACCTGCCGTCGAACCTGTTCTCGCCTGGCCGGATCTCGGGGTGACGCCATGGACAGCCTGCTTTTTCCGATGGCGCTGGTGCTGGCCTTCGTGGCCGCCGTGCTGGCCGGCCAGACCCTCTTCGACCTGCTGCTGTCGGCCCGCGAGCACACCCAGAGGGTCAATCGCCGCCTGACGCTGATGGCCGGCGGCATGAGCCAGGACAAGGTCTATGAGGCCCTGGTGCGCGACCCGCGCGGCAGCTGGATCGACCGCTCGTCGTTCGGCGCCCTCTACGGCAAGGCCGTGCTCTATCTGCGCCAGTCGGGGATTACCGCCGGGCCGTTGCAGGTGATGGGCGCGACGGCGGCCGTCGCCGGCGGCCTGTGGCTGCTGGCCCTGGTGTTCCTGCGCGGCCAGCCGGTGGAGACGCCGGTCTCGCAGGTGCTGGTGACGGCGATCGGCGCGGCGGCCATCAGCATGGCGGTCGCGGCCATGTGGATCGTCAACCGCCACGCCACGCGCCTGGCCAAGCTGGAGGAACAGCTGCCGCTGTCGCTGGACGTCATGATCCGGGCCCTGCGCGCCGGCCATCCGGTGATTTCGGCCGTGGGCCTGGTGACCCAGGAGATGCCCGATCCGATCGGCAGCGAGTTCGGCCTGGTGCTGGACGAGACGACCTACGGCGTGGAGTTCCGCGACGCCCTGGCGAACCTCGCCCGGCGCACCGGCTCGCCGGACGTGGCCTTCTTCTCGGTCAGCATCGCCATCCAGAGCGAGACCGGCGGCAATCTGGCCGAGATCCTGGCGGGCCTGGCCACCGTGATCCGTGGCCGCGCCTCGCTGGCCAAGCGGATCCGGGCCCTGGCCAGCGAAGGTCGGATGTCAGCCCTGATCCTCAGCCTGCTGCCGGTGTTCTGCGTCGGCGTGGTCAGCGTCTTCCGGCCGGAATTCTACACCAGCAAGTTCTCCGACCCCGCCTTCTGGCCCGTCGTGGCGGGCGTGATCGGTCTCTATTTCATCGGCCAGCTGATGATCCGCCGGATCGTCAACTTCAAATATTGAGGCCGCGCCATGGACGCTCTCTTCTCCATCGCTCTGCAATTGGGGGTCTTCCTGGCCGTCGCGGCCATGGCCCTGCTGGCCTTCCGCCAGGTCGAAACCGGCGCGGCCATGCGGCGACGCATGCGCGAGCGGGCCGTCGGCGGGGCGTCCCTGGCCGCCGGTCCGGCCGGGGGCCTGCTCAAGGACACCAAGCCCAAGGCCTCCTGGCTGGGCTGGCTGCAGTCCAGGACCACGAGCGGCGACGAGAAGAAGCGCTCGCGCCTGGCCAGGACCCTGGCCGAGGCCGGCTTCGACCAGCCCGCGGCCGTGCCGCTGTACTTCCTGGCCCGGGTGATCGGGGCCGTGGGACTGCCCGCCGCCCTGCTGATCGCCCAGAAGCTGTCGCCCAATCCCGTCGTCGGCCTGCCGGTGATCGCCGGCGCGCTGCTGCTGTGCGGCCTGGGCCTGGTGGTTCCGGCCATCTTCGTCGACATGCGCGCGGTGGGCCGGCGCGAACGGCTGGAGCACCAGTTCCCCGACGCCCTGGACCTGATGGTGGTCTGCGTCGAGGCGGGCCTGGGCGTGGACGCGGCCTTCATCCGCGTCAGCCACGAGATCGCCCCCTCGCACCCGGAGATCTCGGGCGAGTTCGGACGGGTGTCGCAGGAACTGCGGGCCGGGCGCAGCCGCGCCGACGCCCTGCGGCGGATGGCCGACCGGGTCAATGTCGACGCCCTGCGCGCCTTCGCGGCCCTGATGATCCAGACCGACAGCCTGGGGGCCAGCATCACCCAGACCCTGCGCTCCTATTCGGGCGAGCTGCGCGAGCGGCGGTTCCTGCGCGGCGAGGAGAAGGCCATGCGCATCCCCGTGCTGCTGACCCTGCCGCTGGTGGCCTGCATCCTGCCGGTGATCATCACCGCCCTGCTGCTGCCGGCCGGGCTCGACGTCGTCCACAACCTGATGCCCGCTCTCAAGCGGCACTAGAGGAGAGGCCAAGATGCGACGCCTGCTGATCGCGACCGCCCTGCTGCTGATCCCGCTTTCCGGCTGCGCGACGCTGTCGCGCCTGGCGGCCCTGGTCTCGCCGCACCGCGCGGCGCCGCTGGAGATCCGCGCCCTGGCAGCCCTGCCCGCGCCCGACCCCGCCGCGGCGGTCGATCGCCTGTACGGCCGCGCCGCCGAGGCCATCAACGCCCGCGACTACGCCCTGGCGCTGGAGCTGCTGCAACTGGCGGCGACCCGCGCGCCGGCCGACGTGCGGGTGCTGAACGCCCAGGGCGTGGTCTACGACAAGCTGGGCCGCTTCGACCTCAGCGCCCGCTACTACGAACGGGCGCTGGCGGCCGATCCGACCTCGCGCATCGTGCTGAGCAACATCGCCTACTCCGCCCGCCTGCAAGGCCGGGAGGTCGCGCCGGGCGCATTGCAGGCCGCCGCGTCGCCGCCGCCTCCCCAGGCCGTACCGCTGGCCGGCGGACCGCCCGACGACGTCGCGCCGCTTCCCGGCGGCGGATCCTGAGACTGATCCAGGAGACCTGGGATGGAAATCGACTTCGTCCGCCTGGCTGGTTCGATCGCCTATGCCGGCCTCTTCGTGATCGCGGCGCTGTGGGACATGTGGAGCCGCAAGATTCCCAACTGGATCCCGGCCGCCCTGCTGGCCCTGTTCCTGACGGCGCAGTTCCTGCTCTGGCCCGTCTCGAGCTGGCTCTCCAGCCTGATGGCGTTCGGCCTGGTCATGCTGGCCGGCGTGCCGATGTTCGCCCGTCGGCTGGTCGGGGCCGGCGACGTCAAGCTGCTGGCGGTGGCGGCCCTGTTCGCCGGCATGGAGAACCTGCTGCTGCTGACCATCGCCACGGCGATCGCCGGCGGGGCCCTGGCGCTGGTCGCCCTGGTCGCCCGCCCCTACGCCGTGGCCATGCCCGGCTGGATCAGGACGCGGGCCGGCGTGCCCTACGGCGTCGCCATAGCGGTCGGCGCCCTGCAGGTCGGTACGGCGTCAGGCCTGCTGGCCGTCAGCCATCGCCTGGTCCACCTTCAACTCTGAAAGTAGTGGAACTGCATTTCACTGCATTTGCAGAGATATCGCCTGCCAGGAGAAACTGCGACGACGCCCCTCGATTTGATAGCGTTTTCTTCCGCACATAGTCTTTTTGACTACCCAATGCAGGGTATGCGACGCCACGCGAAATAATATCAAATCAATTACACAAGCCTTCAGTGTCGAAATTAAACAAATCTGTTTTTGAATTGCAGCAGTCACAATCCGTGGATGCAACGCAGACTTAAAGCAAGATCTTGTTCTCGGGGACTCGAAGGCGACCAGACGGGGCGTCGCACATGGGACTGATCAAGATGATCGAGGTGGTGGATTCGGAAGTCGAACGCGGCGTGTTCGAACCGCACGTCGCCAACGCCATCCTCAACCTGCTGAATTTCGGAGTCATCGTCTCCGACAGCGAAGGCTGCGTCTACGCGGCCAACGACCTGGCCTGGAGTTACGTCGCCCACGGCGACGGGCTGGCCGAGAAGGGCGGACTGCTGACGGCCGAGAACGGCTTCGAGGCCGAGGCCCTGCACACCCGCATCGCCGCGGCCGTGCGCCAGGGCCGATCCGGGGCCATGCTGATCCACCGGTCGCGCAGCCAGAAGCCGTTGGTCGTGCTGATCGAGCCGTTCAGCACCGACGACAGCGGCTTCCGCTGCGCCCTGGTCACGGTCCGCGAAGTCGGCCGGGCCTCTCCCCGCATCGCCGAGCGCGCGCGGATGATGTTCAACTTCTCGCCGGCCGAGGCCGAGATCGTCGCCCGCGTGGCCCAGGGCCGCGAGCCGGCCGAGATCGCCGCCGAGCGCAAGGTC
This sequence comes from Caulobacter sp. GW821-FHT09B11, assembly GCF_059418205.1. Lineage (NCBI taxonomy): Bacteria > Pseudomonadati > Pseudomonadota > Alphaproteobacteria > Caulobacterales > Caulobacteraceae > Caulobacter > Caulobacter sp. GW821-FHT09B11. Next base: position 16,093 of record NZ_JBWKPK010000001.1, read on the forward strand.
AGCATCAACACCCTGCGCGTCCAGATGGCCTCGGCCATGGTCAAGGTCGGCGTGCACCGCCAGGCCGAACTGGTCTCGGTCATTTCTTCCGCCGATATCATCGAATGAAATAAATTCGCGACTCTATTCTTGCCATTAGTAAGGCTGCGTTATTGTGGCGCGACCTGCATATGTTAATATTTGCAGGTCGCGAGGGCAAATCCCCCCGTTTTGTCACCGCCGCGACGATGACCGGTTCGTCGGGGCTGTCCGCAACGCCTCGGCGATCATCGGCGGAGCCGCCCCGCCCGTCGAGCGCCGGATCAGGACATCAGCACCCCCTCGTCCTGATCCGGCGTCGGTCGATCGCCGCCGCTCGCGCGCGCCAACCAACACAACCCAGCATTCACAACGCCCCTTGCGGGGCTTTTTATTGTCTAGATCAGGCGTAGTAAGAATGCATTACGCATGCATCATTAGGCGCCGCATCTAACGAATATTCTATTGCGACAGTCTGTCATTCTTACTACTGATTTCGTTTACCATGTTTTAGGGCGAGGTGCTTAACCCTCACCCGGGATGATCCTCCCGTCATCCTCGTTCCTGGGGTTTTAAATGCGCTTTCCGATGATCCTGGCCGCCGCCTTCACCGTCCTGGCCGCCACCACCGCTTCCGCCGCGCCGGCCAGCTACGAGCTTCGCCTCGAAGGGCACGTGCCGGTCATCTGCCGCGTCGCCCTCGACGCCTCGACGGCCTCGAGCACCGAGACGACCGACCTCGGCCGCATGACCGAGTTCTGCAACAGCGCCGCCGGCTACGAAGTGCGCCTGACCCACGCCCAGGGCCTGACCGACGCCGCGGTCTATGTCGACGGCGAGAAGATCCCGCTGTCGTCGACCGGCGTGACCCTGATCAGCCGATCGAGCACCGCCGCCTCGCAGAGCCACGCCCTGCGCCTGGATCCGGGCGCGGACGCCGGCCAGGTCGGCAACCTGTCGCTGAACATCACCGCCCTCTGATCCACTGCCCGCCCCTCTCGGGCGGCGGATAAAAGAAAGCCCCGTCGGCTCGCGCCGGCGGGGCTTTTTCAGGCTGGGCCGAGGTCACATGCAGGAGACGGGAGTCGTGCCGGTCGGCACCGCCAGAGGAGTCACGGTCACCGTCAGGATGTCCTGGTAGTTGGGCGCGGGGACCTTGCCCGCCCCGCCTTCCAGCAGGGTCGGCGTCACCGCCAGGTACTGTCCCGACAGGCCGGCCCGCGCACAGGTCACGGTGCTGAAGGTCGGCGAGGCCGTGGTCTTGGTCTGCCCCAGGAAGGCCAGCTGATAGGGGATCCGCTGGTTGGTCGTGGCCAGGTTGCCGCCCGGATAGGTCATCCGGAACTGGTTGGCCGAGGTCAGCGCCACCGAATACGGACCCGAGCTGGCGACGCGGACATTGCCCGTGCGCTGCTTCACCGAGTTCGGCGTGGTGGGCAGGTCGGCCGTCGCCAGGGTTCCGATCTCGCCGAAGTCCAGCGCCGGACCCACGAAGCTGGCCTGCAGGGCGCTGAGTACGTTGATGCGGATGTCCAGCGAGTTGGAGATCACGCCGGACTCGTCGGCCGCGCCGCCGGTGCGCTTGCAGTAGTATTTCTGGTCCAGATAGAGATCGGTGGTTCCGGCCGGCAGGTCGGCGCCGCTGGGCACGGTGATGGTGACCATGAAGGTCTTCACGTCGGGCTGGCCGACACCGCCGAAGTTCAGCTCGACCTCGTTGGGATTGACGTTGTTGGGGTCGAGCACGTGCCCGGGCGGGTTCTCCAGGATCTGGCCGCCGGTCGAGGTCTGGATGATCGTCAGGCTCGATGGCGTGTCCGGCCGGCGCAGGTAGATGAAATCCACCTCCTGCGTCTTCTTGCCGCCCACCGCCGGCGGACGCCGGGCGGTGATGGACAGGGTCTGCACCGTCGTGCCGCTCGGATTGAACGGGTCGAAGGTGCCCGACAGGACGACGGGATCGAAGGTCACGCACTGGGCCAGGGCCGAGCCCGAGGCCAGCAGCGATCCGCCGAGGCCGGCGGCCAGGCCGAGGAGCAGGAGATGCGATCGGCGTTTCATGTCAGCCTCCGGACGCGGCGGGCTTGAGGTCCCCGGCCTTGACGAAGCCCTCGGCGCTTTCCGGCACGTCGAGGTAATAGACAGTCGGGGGCGTGGTCCCCATTTCGAGCCGCCAGCGGCCGGGCCGCAGGCCCGAGGCGCCGAAGCGACCCACCCGGTTGGTGAAGATGGTGATCGGCTCGGCGCCATCGCCGCTCTTGGCCATTTCGACGGCGCGGCCGGACACCAGGGCCAGCGGCTGGCCGTCGGCGTCGACCAGGCGGCCGATGGCGGTGACCGAGTAGTCCGACCCCACCACCAGGCGATAGCCCGAGCGATACGGCGGGAAGACCCGGAACGAGCCGGAGCCGAGGTCGTAGCCGGCCGGGGCGTTGGGCGCGTCGACCGTGATCGTGCGCTCGGCGTAGGCGGCCAGGCCCGTCTCCAGCGCCGTGCCCATTTGCCCGGAGTTGGAGCTGTAGCCGAACGGCGTGGGGTTCACGACGATGTCCGCGCCCTTCAGGCTCTTGTGACCCTGGATGATGGCGAAGCTGTCGTAGATCGGCCGGCCGACCGACACCGCGCCGTCGGCGAAGCCGATCGAGGTGCCGACCCGCATCGAGGTGCGCCCGTTGTCCGGCCCGTCGAAGGCCTGGAAGTGGGACAGGCCCAGCTCCGCCCGGTTGGCGATGTAGTTGACGCTGCCGTTGAACGCGGCGTCGTCGGGCGAGCGCGAGACCTCGGCGAAGGCGTTGTAGGAGCCCACGCCCTGGCCGTGGATCGTCTGGTAGGCGATCCGCGCCCGGTCTTCGCGACCATCGTACTCGGCCCGCAGGCTGGAGTTGTTCGAGAACTGCCAGGACAGCGAGATCAGGGCCGAGGTTTCGCGGCGTCCGGGCACGTCGTCGTACATGAGGTTGGCCGTGACCGCGAGGCTCGAGGTCAGGCGGTAGCCCATGCCCAGCCGGTAGGCGCTGGCGTCCGGGAACGCGTCGCGTCCGGCCGAGTAGCGCCCGTCGAAGCTGGCGTAGATCGCGTCGCTGAAGGCGTGCGAATAGCCGACCCCGATCTCGTAGGCGTAGCGGTTGTCGGGGATGAAGGTCCCGACCGGGCCGAAGTCGCGGCTGCGGGTCTCGAACGACAGGTTCAGGGCGTCGGCGCGGCCGCCGGAGAACTGGAACAGCCGCTGGAAGCTGACGATCGCCGCATAGCCCGAGCCGTAGACGTCGATGTGCGACAGGGCGAAATCGACGCCCAGCGTGCCGATCTTGGTGCCGAACAGACCTTCAGCGCCCATCATGACGGTGGTGTCGTCGGCCTGGCCGTTGACGCCCAGGGTGACCCGGTCGGTGACGCCGCGGCGATAGAAGCCGCTGACCGTCCATTCCTCGGTGTAGTCGGGGCCGTCGAGCAGCAGCGGCGCCTTGACCCCGGCGAACAGGCCGAACTCCGACAGGCCCGGATCGAGCTGGGCGCGGTCGAAGAAGACGTTGAACTGCAGGGTCTCGCGCCGGCCGGTGTCGTCCTCGATGACCAGGCGGACGTCGTTGGAGCCCTGCGCGAACGGGAAGTCGCGCACGTTGTAGCGGCCGGGATCCAGGTGCAGCCGACGGGTCAGCTGGTTGTTGAGGATCACGCTGACGTCGGAGGGCCGGGCCAGGGTGAAGCTCTCGCGGCCGCGCGGTCGGGCGATCGTCTGCGGCTGCAGCACGCTGTAGGAACGGAAGATCGAGATCCCCGCCATGTCGGGCGCGGACTGGAAGCCGCGGCCGACGGCCTGCAGGTCGCCGGCGGTCCAGCGCAGCACGTTCTTGACGTCGTCATAGACGAAGCGCGTGCCCAGCCGTTGGAAGTCGTTGGTCGCGCCCGGCTGCCAGACGGCCTCGTTCTCGAACACCAGCCCGTTCATGCGCAGCGCGCTGTCGAGCAGGAAGGTCGGGTCGCCGAAGCCCTCGTCGAAGCCTTGCTCGACGTAGTCGACGGAGCCGCGGATGTTCATGTAGCCGCTGAAGCCGGCCGGCGGGAGGTAGGTCCCCACGCCCATGCGGTCCATCGGCGCGACCTGCAGGCTGCGCACCACCTTCAGCTCGGCGGGGATGACGATCCGCAGCTCGAGCGCCCGGGGGTCGTAGGTCATGCTCATGTTGGCGGCGGTCACCGCCTCGGGCGAGACCGTGCTGCGGCCGGCCAGCGACGAGCGCAGGGCCGCGATCGCCGGCGTGTCCAGCAGCGGAGCCAGCAGGCTCAGCAGCCGGTCGGACGGCATCGACAGCTGGCCATCGGCCGAGATCGCCAGCGGCATGTCGCCCAGATAGTAGTCGCCGGTCTTCAGCGGCACCGTCAGGTTGATGTCGCGGCCGGTCGGATTGAGCTGGCGACGAGCGTCGGCGGCCGTGGCCGCGCCGGGGGACGGGGCGCTGGTCGGCTCCTGGGCCGCGGCCAGCATGGCGTAGGGGATCGGCTCGGCCAGGGCTGCCAGGGGCGCGACGAGGGGCGTCGCGCCGGCCAGGCATCCCGCCAGCAGCCAGCGGCGGTAGGTCAACGACCTAGCGCCCTTCGTCGGACGAGAATTGAGCCTCAAGGGAGCCTCCTGCTGCCGCCGTCAAGGGCAGTTCGATGGGAACGGCGATCCGCCGCGTCTGGCCGGGGGCGATCAGGCCGAAGCCGATCGTCTGTTGGATCTCCGGACCGGGAATGGTCCGCGTGAAGACCGCCTTGCCCGCGGCGTCCTTCTCGATGATCCGCAGCTTTCCGCGGGACAGGTATCCGTGCGTGTTGGACGTGTTGGCCACGTAGACGATCGGCACCGGCTTGCCTTCGGCGTCGGTTCCGATCTCGCTCTTGGACAGGGCCAGGGACGGCTTGCCGCCGGCGGGGCCGACGCTGGCCAGGACCTGGAAGTTGTAGAGGATCTGGATGGCCGACTGGCCCTCCGGCAGCTTCACCGGCATCTGCGCCACGGTGACGTAGTAGTGCTTGCTCTGCGCCAGGGCCGGATCGCCCACCCACTGGATCCGGAACGACTGCGTCTCGCCCGGCTGGATCACCGCCTGCGGCGGGAAGATCAGCAGGTCGTTGGTCGGCGCGTCGCTGGGATGGGCGCCCTTGTCGTCGAAGGACAGCTCCTCGGCGTGCAGCTCGACCGGCAGCGGGTTGGCGAAGGTGTTCTGCACCGTGACGATCTGAGACATGCCCCGACCGGTCGGCTTGAGGTCGATGACGACGGGCTGGACGGTCATGGCCAGGGCGCTTCCGCCCAGGCCCGGCGTCCCCTGCGCCGCGAGGGCCGAGAGACAGAGGGCGGCGACCGCCCCCAGCCAACGCCCCCGGTAGTTTTTCGAACGAGTCATTCGGTGTCCGCTCCTCATGGGTGTTCGAGAGTTCAGTTCTGGGCTTCCAGTTCGACGACGAGGGTCCCGGCGTAGTCGCCGGCCACCATCGGCGCCCCGCCGCCAGCCACGGCGACGACGAGGTTCATCTGTCCGGCCGCGCCGTTGGCGGTGGCCAGGTCGATCGGGGTCAGGGCCGTGCTCGAGCCCGACGCGCTGGCCCCGGCCCAGTCGGCCGTGACCTGGAAGTCGAGGCTGTCGCGGAAGCCCGCGGCCGGCGCGGCGCCGCCGATGCGCGACAGGCCCGCGCCATCGGTGCGCACCACCAGGCGGTGGGCCGAGTTGCAGACCACCGGGAAGGCCAGGCTGATCGAGGCGTCGCGCGGCTGGGCCGTCTGGGGATCGACGAACTCGGTGAAGCGCACGACGCCGGCCTGGCCGCCCTGGGCGGTGAAGCTGGTGTTGGCGCCGGTGGCCGCCGAAGGCGGCGACAGCACGCAGGCGCTGGGCGCCTGGGCGATCAGCTCCAACTGGCTGGCGGCCTGGTCGCCCGTGGTGTTCACGGTCTGGGCCGAAGCAATCGAGGCGACGCCCAGCGTCGCGGCGGCGGCGAGGATGAGGGCGGTCTTCATTGGGGTTCCACCGTCAGCCGAAGGGTGTCGCGGTAGACGCCGGACACCAGCGGGGCATTGGTCTGCAGGTTCGTGGCGCCCGGCTGGATATCCAGCCGCAGGGTCACGTCGCCGACGACCGGCTGGTCGACCGCCTGGGCGCTGTCGCGGATCTGGCGGGCGCTGGCGTCGGCCTCGAAGCGGTTGCTGACCGGGCCCCAGGCCAGTGTGGCGGTGTAGGGCACCGCGTCGCTGAAGCCGGTCGGGGCCGGGGTCAGGCCCAGCTCCGAGCGCCACAGGCCGTTGTTCTGGCTCTCCAGCACGATCTGGTGGGCGTAGTTGCACACCGCCGCGAAGGTGACCTGCGCCGACGCGGCGCGGGTCGACAGGGTGACGGGGTCGGTCAGCTGGTCGACCTGCAGCGTGCCGCCGGTCAGGGTCAGGAAGTTGACCAGCTGGCCCGCGCCGAGCGTCGGCGAGGCGATCGTGCAGACCTTGGGGACCTGCCCCCGGACCACGAAGTCGCGGGTGTTGTCGTCGGTCTGCGCCCGGGCGATCTGGCCCAGCAGTAGCAGGGTGACGGCCGAGGCCCCGGCGAGAACGGCGGCCTTCATGCGATTGGTGCTGGTCATGGCGCCCTCCCCGCTCAACTGATCGCCGCCAGGGTGACGACAATCGCCCCCTGATAGGTGTCGTCGGCGACCGGCCGCAGGCTGGGACCGCCGGCGGTGGCGAAGTCCGACAGGCTGATGGTGATCTGGCCCGATCCGCCGGTGTCGCGGGTCTGGGTGGCGGCCGCGTTGGCGGCGTCTCCCGTGGCGTAGCTGGCGTCCACCGTGGTCCAGCCCGAGGCCGTGGCCGTGTAGTCGACCCCGCGCGAGAAGCCGTCCGGCGGCGTGGTCGTGAAGGCCTGGGCCGTCATCTGGGTGGCGGAGATGGTCAGCTGGCTCGGAGCGCCGCACTGGGTCCCGGTCAGCACCTTGGGCGGCGCCGACAGCGTCGACAGCAGCAGGCCCGTGGTGGTGTCGATCATCACCCCGACGTCGAACAGGTTGTCGCCGTCGGAGAGGTCGCCGATCGTGCAGATGTTGTCGGGCACGGTGGCGGTGATCTGGATCGGCCCGACGCTGTCGGACGGTCCGTAGGTCTGGGCCGAGGCGCCGCCCGTCGTTGCTAAGGGAGCGATGGCCAGGGCGAGGATGAGGAAGACACGCCGCATGGTTCAGCTCCCCGAAGCGGCCAGGCCCGCATCGGGCCCGAGGGTGATGGTCACGAGCGCGAGGTACGCGCCCGGCTGCAGCAGGTCGTCGCTGCTCACGGCGAAGTCCGAGACCACCAGGGTCAGGTCGGTCTCCTGCGGCGCGGGATTGGTCGCGCTGGACCCCGCGCCCGAACTGCTGCCGGCGCTGGTGCGGACGCTCGCCGCCGTCGCGCCCCAGGCGCTGATCGTGCAGGTGTAGTCCACGGAGCCGACGAAGCCGGCCTGGGTGGCGGCGGTCACCGCCAGCGGCGAGGCCGAGATGGCCAGGGCCGCGCCGGCGTAGTTGCAGAAGGTGCCGGGCAGCTGGATGGACTGGCTGGCGATGGTCGTCAGCCGGCCCACCCGCGCTCCCGAGGCTTCGGAGATCTGGCCCAGGGCCAGGGTTCCGGGATTGGGCGTCCCCAGCACGCAGACCTGGGCCACCTGGGCGTCCAGGCCGACGGCTCCCTGGACGGGATCCTGGGCGTGGGCGCCGGTCGCGGCGGACAGCGAGCCGAGGGCCGCCAGGGCCGCCGCAAGGCTCGTAACGCCCTTGGCGAGACAGGTCCGGTGCTGGATCATGACGACCTTCCTCCCCTTCAGGTGGCCGGAGCCAGCGTCACGGCCACCGAGCCCGAATAGGACCCGGAGATCAGCCGGCCGCCGGCGGGCGTGGCCGCGTCGGCGAAGCTGACGACGATGTCGCTGGCGAAGATGCCGGTGGAGCTCGCCGAGCCGCCGCCGGACGTGACGGTGGTGTCGGACGCCGACACCGAACCGCTGGCCGGAGCGGCCGAGGCGGTGGCGGTGTAGTCGATCCGACGTTCGAACCCGGTCGGCGCCGTGTCGGTGAAGCTGGTGTTGAAGATCGGCTGGGCCTCGACCGCCATGGTCGCGGACACGCCGTTGCACCAGCCGTTCAGCGTCGCCGTCCGGCTCGTCAGCTTGGCGCCGTCGAGCCGGCCGATGGCCGCGACGTCGCCGGCCTGCAGCGACAGTTCGCCCAGGTCGAGCACGACGTTGTCGGTGACGAACAGGCAGCGATTGGCCACCGTTCCATTCACCTGCACCGTGCCGGTGACGCTCTGGGCCTGGGCCTGCCCCCCGGCCGCGACGAGCGCGAAGCTCGCCGCGGCGGCGGTCAGGAGAAGGGTGCTACGCATGGCGTTTCTCCCCTTTCCCGCGCGATCACGAGGGCTCGATGGTGATCGAGATCGTGCTGGCGTAGTTGCCGGCCATCAGCAGCGCGCCCGAGGCGGTGTTCAGCGCATAGGCCTTGACCGTCAGGTTGCCGGCGCTGTTGGCCAGGCTGGTCGACAGGTTCTGGACCGTGGCGGCCGGCAGGGCGGCGGCGGTGACGTAGCTGACCGTCTGGGTCGTGCTGTTGGCCAGGGCGGCGTCGAGCGCGGCGGTGTAGTCGATCACGCCGGTGTAGCCGGTCGGGGCCGAGGCGCTGGGGGTCAGGGCCAGGCGGGTCGAGCTCAGGGTCACCTTGGGGGCGGCGCTGTTGCAGTTGACCCGGAACTGGGTGGAGCCGCCGGGGCTGGCGTTGGTCGAACCCGACAGGGTGGTCGACAGAGTGCCGTCGGCCTGGGCCAGCTCGCCCAGCGGGATCGAACCCGAGAAGGTGCCGCCGCTGCCGCCGGTGATGACCACGCACTTGGCCGCGACGCTGCCGGTGACGTTGACCGTGCCGGTGACCGTCTGGGCCATGGCGGCCGGGGCGATCGCCAGGCCCAGGAGGGCGGCGGCGCCGATGAGGATCGTCTTGTTCATGTCTTCACTCCCAAATGTCGCGCCGGCGGACCGGCTTCTGTCTCTGTTGTTCGGGCCGAGGCCCCCTCCCCCTGAAAGGACGCCGGATCCGCCGGGGGAGCGGACCCGTAAGCGCGGTCACGGCGAGACGCTGAGCGTCACCGTGAGCGAGTCCGAATAGGTGTTGGCGGCCGCCAGGATCTGGGCGCCGGCATAGGCGCCGCGATGAACCCGCACGTACGAGCCGCTGGTGTCGTAGGACGAACCGTTCAGGCGCAGGCCCTGGCTGGCCGAGGCCGGCCCCTTGAAGCCGCAGGTCGCGCCCGAGGTCGTCTTCAGGTCGCCGGTGTCGCAGGTGGCGTTGACCGTGCCGACGCCGACGTCGCCCACCAGGTTCAGGTCGACCAGATAGGGCGCCAGGTTGGTGTAGCCGGTCGCCGGCGTGACGCTGGAGGCCAGCAGGCCGCCGTTGCTCGAGATCACCGCCGCCCGGAACGGCACCGTGCATTGCAGGGTGAACGGGAAGTCGGCGGTGAAGGCGTTGTTGACCTCGCCGACGTCCTTCGTGCCGCTCGGCGCGGCGCCCGGCGAGAAGCCGCAGCGGCCGCCGACCGACGCCGTAACCGGAATGGACAGTACGATGTTGGGGGGCGATCCGCCCGCATAGGCGGTGACCTGGGCGCGGCTTTCACCAACGCTCGCCACGAATAGAGCTCCTGCGAGCAAGCTCCCGCCAAGTATCCAGTCCTTCAAGGACGGCTTGCGCTGGCTGCGCAGGGCGCGAGGAAGCGTCGATAGCTTGCCGGCCATGTCCCGATCCCTGCTTCTCTTAAAAAGTTCTTAATGAACGATTGCAGAGAACCGGGGACGTGAAATCCCCCACCTTGGGTACAGAATACAGTTTCACCCAGCGGGGGAATTCATGGAAGTTGAGGAGAATATTGGAAAACTAAATTGATATTAGTAATGCAAATCGATGATCTGGATTTGGATGATAATCATTATCAGCAAATGATGCGTCAAACTGACGCGAACGGACCCTTATTTATCCTAGGTTGTGGATAACTTCGCCGTAACTCGATTTAAGTAAGGCATAAAAATGGCGCGACCTAAGTAGCCGCGCCCGAAAGGGAGGGAAGAGGCCATGGATGGTTCCCACGCTTCGCTCATAGACATCAGCGCGGTACGCTTTTGCCTGGATGAAGACGAGATCGCCCGCATCGTCATCGACTCCCACGGAACCGTGCTGTGGCGCTCTCGCGCCGCGGCCGTGATGCTGTCGGGCGTGAGCCCCCTGGTCGATCGCGGCGGCAAGGTCGGTGGCGTCGACCGCCGGGCCCACCAGTTCCTGGTCGAGCGCATCGCCGAGGCCCTGGCCGGCCAGGAGGTCTGCCAGATCATCGACTGCGACCAGGACGAGCGCTACCTGATGCGCATGCGCGTGGTGCAGGACGGCGCCGACCGGGCGCTGGTGATCGTGCTCAAGGACTTCGACGCTCCCGCCCACCTGCCGCGCCTGGAGGCGATGTTCGGGCTGAGCATGATGGAGGCCCGGATCCTGGCCGAGATCATCGCCGGCAACAGCGCCGAAAAGATCGCCGAGCAGAAGGGCGTCTCGATCCTGACCGTCCGCACCCACATCAAGCACATTCACGGCAAGATGGGCGTGCGCTCGAAGGAAGAGATCCTGGCGTCGGTGATCAAGATCTTCGCCTGAACAGGCTTAGAATAGTCGATCCTGGAGCCAGAGAATGGCGGGATAAGCCGCCAGCCAGGTCCAGAAGAAGCGGTTGAGGCCGAACAGGCAGGCGTTGGCCAGGTGGAAGACCGCGGCCACGACCAGGCCCGCGATCAGCGTCGGCCGCGACAGCAGGCTCAGCGGAAAGGCCAGCTCGAAGGCCATCACCGCCCACGACATGACCAGCAGCAGGCGCGGCCGCGCCGCCCAGCCGCGCAGGCTCTCGGCGACCGGATAGGCCGAGAACTGGAACACCTGCCGCAGCGCCACGCCCGACCGCCAGTCGGGGTTGATGATCTTCACCCAGCCCGACACGACGTAGGACAGCATCAGCTGCGCGCCCAGATAGCCGAAGAACAGCTCCTTCAGGCGTGGCGCGGGCACGAGAGCCGCCAGCGTCAGGCACCACAGGGCCAGCAGGCCCATGCGATCGCTGCCGCCGTTGTAGGGTCCCTGGAAACGCCGCAGCACCATCAGCGACACGACCGCCAGCCCCGCCAGCGGCCAGGGCGAGGCGATCCCCGTCACGACCAGCAGGCACAACGCGATGCGCGCGGCGAACAGCGGGCGATCCGGGCGCGAGACGGACAGGTGCTCCAGGCTCTGCTGGATCAGGGCCAGGGCCAGAAGGACCTGGCTCAGGCGGGCGGCGGCCTCCAGGGTCATGCCGCGTCCTTCCACCGACGCGGCTCGGCGGTGAACAGCACCTCGCCGACGATCGCCCCGTCCTCCCAGGCCAGGAAAAGCAGTCGAAAGCTCAGCCAGCCGCTCGCCTGAGGGCCGAGGCCGGCGGCGATCCGGTGGAAGATCTCGTCCTCGCTGTGGGCGGTCGGCTGATCGACGAGGCGCTCGGCGCAGCTGACCAGGAACAGGTCCTCGTTGCGGCGCGGGTTCCAGAACAATCGCCCCAGCATGGCGGCGGGCGAGACCCGCTGCGGCCGCGGTCGAAACTCCCGCCATTCGGGGCAAGCCTCGGGCGAGGCCAGCAGCGCGTATTCGATCCGCGGCGACGGCGCGATCACGTCGAAGAAGTTCCACGACGGGATCAGGGCCGGCAGGAGGAGCTTCAGCGACTGCAGCATGGCCCCAGCGGAACGTTGGACGACGGGCGGAGAAGGTCGCAGTTACGCGCCCCGCCCCGCCCTGTCGAGCATACCCTCAGCGGCGGGTCGCCCGCGGCTCGGTGGGCGTCGTGACGGCCAGCGGCCGGTCGAGCGCCGGCGCGGCCGGTGCGAAGTCCGCCTGTCCGCCGCCGGCCCGGGCCATGGGCAGCGGGTCGAGCCCGCCCCGTCCCGCGCGATCCAGCGCCACCAGCAGGCCCTCCCACGGCACGCCGCCCTTGCCCCGCACCTCGCGCAGGTGGGCCGACGGATCATAGAGCCGCACGCCGGTGGTCAGCACGCCCATCTCCAGCAGCCCCAGCTGCCGCAGCAGGGCCGCCTCGGCGACATAGGCGTCGCGGCGCGAGCCCAGCAGGGCCAGCTGGGCCTCGCGCAGGGTCTGCTCGGCCACCAGCACGTCCAGCGTCGAGCGCTGGCCGACCCTGAACTCCTCGCTCATGCCGTCGAAGGCGACCTCGGCCGCCCGCACCTGGGCGATCTGCACCTTGATGTTGGCCCGTCCCGCCGCGGCCTGGTTCCAGGCCGACAGCACGTTCTGGATCACCTGCCGGCGCGCGGCCTCCACGCGCAGCAGGTCGGCCCCGTTGCGATTGAGCGCCTCGCGGTACGAGGCCCGGTAGGCGCCCCCGGCGAACAGGGGCTTGCTGACCGCGATGGTGGCGGTCCAGGCGCTGTCCTGGTCCTGGCTGTAGAAGGGCGCGAACTCGCCGGACGTCCCGTAGGCGGTGCGCGCGGTCACCGTCGGGCGGGCTGCGGTCTTGGCCAGCTCGGCCTGCAGGTGGCTCTCGCGCTCGGTCAGGCGCGCCTGTTCCAGATCGGGGTTGTCGCTCTCGGCGCGGTCGAACGCCTCTTCCAGCGTGCCCGGCAGCAGCGGCAGCGGGGTCTCGGGATCGAGCTCGCCGGGGTTCTCGCCGACCAGGGCGGCGTAGCTGGCCCGGCTGGCCTCGAGCTGCACCTGGGCGGCCATGATCTGGGCCACGGCGGCTTCGCGCTGGGCCTGCGCCTGGGCGACGTCGGTGCGGGTCACCTCCCCCGCCTCCTGGCGAGCCTTGGTGATGTCCAGCTGCCGCTCCAGGGCCGCCAGATTGCTGCGCCGGACGTCGAGGCTCTGGCGGTCGCGGCGGACGTCGGCATAGGCGGCGATCACCTGCAGCAGCAGGTCGCCCTCGGCCACGCGCAGGGCCGCGCGGCCGCCGCGGATGCGCAGGGCCGCCGCGTCGATCGCGCCGCTGGTCTGGCCGCCGCTGTAGAGCGGCTGCTCGAGGATCACCGTCGCCTGGCCCTGGTTGGTCTCCAGGCGGCGGCCGACCGTGGGATCGGCCACCCGGCGCAGGGCCTGGGCCGCGTCGCCGAACCGGTTGTCGGCGTAGTCGCCGGTCAGGCGCATCTCGGCCGACGGCCGCAGGCCCGCGTGGGCGCGCACATAGGCCTCGTCCAGCGCCCGCAGCTCGTAGCGCTGGCTCTGCAGCAGCGGATTGCCCTGATAGGCCCGCGCCAGGGCGTCGGCGACGTCTTCGGCCCGGGCGGCTCCCGGGGCGGTCGCGATCAGGCAGAGGGCGAGCGCGGCGCCGTTGCGCCGCCTCACGGCGTCAGGGCGTCGCGCTGGAACGCGTCGCTCCCCGCTTCGCCGCTCGTCGCGCCGCAGCCGTTGGCGCGCGCCGCGGTCAGGGCCCGCTCGAACCCCTTCAGGCGAAAGCGCTTGGGCGTCTCGTCGCGACCGGCGCGGATGGTCACGGTGCGCGCGCCCAGCAGCTTGTCGTGCGGGATCAGCACGACCCCGCCGGTCGGGTTGAACAGGTTGTCGGTCGACAGCGGCTCACGCCGGGCGGCCAGGGCCGGGAAGTCGTCGCGCCAGGCCACGGGCGGCTTGTCGTCGATGCTGTACCAGGCGCCGGCCACGTCGACGTCCTCGCCCAGGTGGAAGCCGAGCACGTCGCGGGCGTAGGTGATGCGCCCCTGCAGGACGCCCGAAGGCGCGTAGAGGCGGCAACGGGTCAGCCCCGTGAAGCCGTCGCGCTCGATACGCATCTCCCACCCCTTGAGGTGATAGGCCTTGGTCTTGACCTTGTAACCGGCGCGCCGACGCATCCCGTCGGTCGGGAAGGACGGGATTTCCGGCGGCAGGCTGGGCCAGGAGAGCCCCAGGGCGCCCGCGGCGGCGAGAGAAGCGATCAGCACGACGGGACGAACTCAGGCTTGGAGTTGCGGGGGATAGGTGACGACCTGGCGCTGGCCGTCGGCGCCGACGGCGTGGAACTTGAAGGTCTGGCCGGGGAAGACGCTGGCGCCGAGATCGGCGAGGATCTCGTCCTGGCCGCCGAACGGCGCCACCAGCTCGATCAGCCACGGGCGGTCGCCCGCCTTCCACTCGTCGGCCCGCAGCTTCTTGGCGCCGGCCACCAGGCGCTCTTCGGTCTCTTCCGAGACGAAGGCCCAGAACGCCACCGCGGCGGGGCTGTTGGGGCCGTTCCAGATGCGGAACTGCTCCAGCAGCAGGGCCGGCATGGCGAACCATTCCAGGTCGCCGATGAACAGCTGCTTGTGCACCGGCGACTGGGTCAGCAGCCAGGTGATCTCGCCCAGAACCTGGGACACCGTCTTCTGGGGCGTGGTCGCGGAAGCTGCGCCGTCGGCCATGATCGAAACTCCGTTGGGTCGGCCGGCCCTCCGTCGTGGAGAGCCGGCGTTTTAACACAGGGTGGCAGCAGGAACGGGCTAGGCGGTCATAAGCTGAGAGGCCGCGGCCTTGAGGCCGGCCGAGGCGGCCAGCGGCAGGTCGCGGGAGGCGCCGTCGCGGGTCCAGACGGCCGCGCCGCCGCCGGCCTGGCCGCCGAAGCCGGCCATGGCCTGACGCAGCAGGGCCTGGTTCTGGACCAGCGCCGGGTCGAGCGCGCCGGAGGCCGCCAGGCCCAGGCCAGAACCCTGGCCGGGGGCGGCGTCCATAGCCGCCAGCCGCGAGGCCAGCGAGCCGCCGCCCAGCAGGTCCGAACCGGCCTCCTGGCGCCACCAGGCGCTGGAGGCCTGGCCGGCGCCGCCATAGGCGGGGCCGGTGTCCAGAGGCTCGCCGCCCGCCAGCGACAGGCCCAGCGACGGGGCTCCGAAGCTCACCCCCAGACCAGAAAAGGCGGTGGCGGCCGAAGCCCCCTGCCCGCCGCCGGCCTGGCCCAGGCCCGTGGCGCTCACCGTCTGGCCCGCCTGGGCGTAGGCCTGGTCGACCACGTCCCGGCGCGCCTTGGCCGCGGCGTTGAAGTCGTTGGCCACGGCCTGCTCGGCCGAGATCAGCCGCACCTTGCCGGTCGTCTCCTGGCCGGTCAGCCAGCCGGCCTGCTCCGAGGCGCTCATCTTCTTCCAGCGTTTGGCGATCGAGGCGTCGACCCGGTCGTTGTCGCTGAAGTCCAGCTGGGCGGCGGCCTTGACCTCCTCGTAGCTGGCCCCGATCGCGTCCAGCAGGCCCTTGCGGGCCTTGATCCGCGCGGCCTTGGCCAAGGTCTTGGGATCGTTGGACAGACGGCCAAGCTCGCCGTCCTCGTCGGCCGCGCCCCACTCGGCCTGGTACGCGCCGGCGTAAAGGCCGTCGCTGCCCAGCACCCGCCGCGCCAGGGCCACGTCATAGCCCTCGCCCGTGCGGCCGTCGGCCCACACGAAGCTGATCGTGTTCTGCACGAAGCTCTCGGTGGTCAGCTCGCGGGTCTGGCCGGTGGCCACGCCGCCCAGGTTGATGGCCACGATGCCGGCCTGTTCCAGCGTGCGCAGCTCCCTGGCGGTCGAGCGGCCGTTCTGGTTGGCGTCGACGAACAGCAGGATCCTGGAGAAATCCTTGTCGTTCCTGTCGAGCAGACCATCGCCGTTGCTGTCCCAGGTGCGCAGGCCTTCCAGGTCGCTGGTCGCGCCCGGCTTGTCCTGCACGAACGACAGCTCCGACAGCTTGTTGATCGCCCCGTCGCCGTCGCGGTCCACGGCCAGGAAGCCGTCCGTCGGCCCCACCCAGCCGATCCGCGAGATCCCGCCGCCGGCCGTCCTGACCACCACCTCGGAGCTGTCCACCGCCGACAGGTTCAGCCCGTCGCCGTCCAGGTCCAGCGCGATCGGGTAGGCGTAGTCGTAGTTGTAGACGATCGACTGGGTCCACGCGATGTCGAGCTTGCGAAGGTCGATCGAGATCCCGCCGGCCAGCACGTACTCGACCGTGTTCAGGCTCTCGTACATCACCGTGTTCGAATAGCCGTCCATGGTCACGTACTTGACGCCGCCGCCCTGGATCTTCACGCGGTCGACGACCTGCGAGGCCGTCAGGGCCGTATTGGTCAGGTCCCTGGCGCCGATGTAGAGGTCGTAGCCGACCACCTCGTAGATCACGTCCTCGGCCGCCACCGTCGAGCCGAACACCAGGGTGTCCTCGCCGCCGGTGTCGATGATCGTGTCGAGGTTGGAGATCACCAGGCCATTGGCGTCGCGGGCTCGGTCGTAGGCGAACTGGTCGTCGCCGCCGGAAGTGATGATCGTGTCATCGCCCCAGCCCCCGACGATGACGTTGCCCTTGGTCTCCGACTGGCCGGAGCCGGCCCCGTAGATGGTGTCGTTGCCGTTGTAGCCGAAGATCAGGTCGGCGCGGTTGGCGCCGCCGTAGAGCGCCGTGTTGGGATTGTCATCGCCGGCCATGGCGTACTCGACGGCCGCCACGTCCAGTTGGCCCGCCCCGTCCAGATCGACCGACTTCAGCCTGTTGTTGCCGGCGACAGGATAGGCCCCCGTGTTGCCGTACATGCGGATGACGTCCGCGGTGCCGCGAATGCCGAAATCCAGCCAGCCGGTGGCCCCGCCGGCCGCCCCGATCCACAGGTCGTTGAAGGTGATGTTCTCGCCGAACTGGAAGGTGTTCCAGCCGGTGTTGTCCTCATAGACGATGTCGGAGCCGTCGCCGCGGTTCAAGACATAGGTGTCGGCCCCGGCACCGCCCTGCAGGATGTCGTTGCCGGCCCCGCCGACGAAGGTCTCGTCCGCCGCGCCGCCGTACATCGTGTCGGCATAGGCCGTGCCGATCACGCCCTCGACGCCGATGTAGCTGTGGTTGGAGACGGTCCCGTCAACGCCCCGCACCTGGCCCGTGCCCGAGCCCAGGTTGATGGTCAGCGCCGCCAGCGTGGTCGTGGTGGTCTCGTAGTGACCGCCGGTGACGACCCAATTGTACTGGTAGGTCCAGTCGTCGTACTCCCAGTAGCCGTCCTCGACCCAGGTCTGGTAGGTCGAGGTCCCGGCGGCGAAGCCTTCGGAGTAGTCGACGAAATCCTTGCCCTCGCCGCCGACGAACACGTCCTCGCCGTTGGTGGCGATGAGCCAGTCGTCGCCGCCCAGGCCCTCCAGCCGGTTGTGGAAGAAATTGCCCTTCAACTGGTCCCCGGCCTGGGAGCCGCGCAGGTTCTCGATCTCCTGCAAGGTGTCGCCCTCGGCGTCGCCGCCGTACACGTCGCCCGTGGAAAGATCGACATAGACCCCCGCCGACGAGCCGGCATAGCTGGCGGTGTCGTAGTAGCCGCCGCCGACCAGCAGGTCGGCGCCCGCGCCGCCTTCGAGGACGTCGTCGCCTTCACGACCGTAGAGCTGGTCGTCGCCGTCCAGGCCCTTGAGCACGTTGTTGCCGGCCGTACCGTAGAGGCGGTCGGCGTAATTCGAGCCCGTGGCGTTCTCGATGCTGACCAGGCCTTCGCTGACGATCCAGGCGCCGGTGACGGCGTTGGTGACGATCGCCGCACGGCTGCCCGCATAGGCGGCGTACCCGTCGGGATGAGCCGCCGTCCACTCCGGCGGCCGATAGTCGATGTCGAAGGCCACGCCAAAGCCCAGGCGCTCGGCGCTGATGGTGTCCTTGCCGTTCGGGTCGCCATTGAGGTCGCCGTCGCCGCCCCAGAACCAGTTGAAGGTGGCGTCCTCGGCGATCAGGAAGGTGTCGTCGCCGTCGCCTCCCTGCAGCACCTCGCCGCCTTGGCCATCAGCGATAATGTCGTTGCCGGCTCCGCCGTGGACGGTGTCCCCGCCATTTCCACCGGCCAGATAGTCATCGCCGGCTCCGCCAAAGAGAGTGTCGTCGCCGTCGCGCCCGATCAGGGTGTCGTTGCCGTCGCCGCCGTCGAGGTAGTCGTTGCCGCTGCGCCCGTCCAGCCAGTCCCAGCCGCTGCGGCCGTACATCGCGTCGCCGCCCGCGCCGCCGACGAAGATGTCGTCGCCGCCGTCGCCGGTCGACCAGTAGGAATTGTCGACCTGTTCGTAGTCCCAGCCGTTCCAGTAGTAGTCATACTGCTCGACCCAGACCGAATGGGTGTCGTCAATGGTTACGCCGCCGACCGCCAGGCGCTGGTCGATGAAGTCGTTGCCCATGGTGGTCGCGCCGGGATTGGTCAGCGTGTAGCCGACCTTTGTCATGTCATCGATGTTGACGATCTCGCCCTCGGCGTTCCAGTCGGAAATCGCCGCGTTGGCGACCCGCGAGGTGGGCTGGGTGAAGAAGCCGAAGGGCGCCTCGCCGCCGGTCGCCACCAGGCGCAGCACCATCCGCCGATAGGCCGTGCCAGGCGGTGCGGTCACCGAGCCGCTGATGGTGTTGTAGTTGGTCAGATCCCCGTGCCACGATCCGCCTTCCAGGCCCTGGCCGTTCATATAGGTCGAGCCCAGGTGGTTCATGTTGGCGTCGTAGAACTCGACGTACATCTGGGCCAGGCCGCGATGGTTGGCGGCCTTGACCGACGCCTCGTAGGTGACGCCCGCTATCGAGACCATCAGCGCTGAGCGCACGTCGATGACCGACCCCGCCGCCGGCGTGCCGGGCATATGCGTCCAGAACACGTCGTTGCCGCTACCCGACCAGTCGGCGTTCAAGTTCACGCCGCGCTGCGGATTGGCGACCTGCCAGGTCGCCATATCCCAGCCCTGCATGCCATTGTCGAAGCGGGCGTTGA
The DNA here is from genome assembly GCF_059418205.1 of Caulobacter sp. GW821-FHT09B11. Taxonomy (NCBI): domain Bacteria; kingdom Pseudomonadati; phylum Pseudomonadota; class Alphaproteobacteria; order Caulobacterales; family Caulobacteraceae; genus Caulobacter; species Caulobacter sp. GW821-FHT09B11. Next base: position 34,895 of record NZ_JBWKPK010000001.1, read on the forward strand.
GGATGTCATTGTCGCCCGGGCCATCTTTGGACTGCGCCAAGATCGAGAACAGGCCGTCGCTGTTTGCGCTACGGGCCTGGATCTCGGCCCCGGCGCCGGTCGCGTGAATGCGGACGTTCTCGTAGGCCGTGCCGTGGCCCTTGAGATCGAAGCTGTCGAGGAACCCGCGCAGCCCGCCGTAGAAGTCGGAGGTTGACCAGCTGTCGAGGCCCAGTTCGCTGACGCGCTGAAGCGTGATGATCCAGGGATTGGCGAGAACTTGGTTCTCCAGGGCGCCTATAATCTTGTCGATAAGGGCCTTGGCGCCGGTGTAGGTCGACAACTCGCTGGCGTTCAAGGCGTCGGTCCCGTGGGTGAGCGCCTTGTCGATCAGGGCCTTGTTGGCCGCGTAGTAGCTCTGCTCCGCCTCGGTCAGGGTGGCGTAGGCTCCAATGATGAAGCTCTTAATCAGGTCGCGATTGTTGGCGTAGAAGCGATAGTCGCTGGCGACCTGCAGATCGGCGGTCAGAGACGTAAGATCGGCCGCCGGCGAGCGGGCGACCACGCGCTTGGCGAAGATGTCGCCGCCGACGATCTTGGTGTTCCGGATCGCCGTGAGGGTCCCGTATTCCACCGCCTGATCGGCCGACGCGAAGTTGCTCTGGACGCCGTTGATCTTCACCCAGATCTGATTGCCGGTGTGGCCGTAGGCCTGCGTGGTGCCCGCTCCGTTCAGGTTGCTGACATAGGCTGTGGTGTTGGTATAGGCGATAACGCCGATCAAACCGTTCAACGTGTCACGCGCGGTCGTCGCCATCGTGGTGACCAAGGCGCGGTTGCCATTGTTGGTCACGGTCACCGCGCCCAGCTCATAGCGGGCGTAAGGGAGCTGCAATTCGGTATAGGCGCTCGCCGACGGGACTTTCGGCTTTTTCCGACCGAACAGGTTGCCGATCAACGCGCCGATCACGAAACCGACGAAGGACCCGATACCCGGAGCCCAGAAGTTGCCGAGCTTCGCCCCCCACTGAGCGTAGACGAGGTAGCTGCCGACGGCGGAACCAATCGACGAAAGCGCCACGCCCGCCTGTGTCTGCGGGCTGACCACCATCGCGCCGAGCTTCGCGCCGAGGAAGGACCCGATGGCGCCCATGAAGCCGGGCCCCGACGACGCCTCCACGCCGCCGCCGGTCACCCTCGTGACGAAGCCGCCGAAGATCTTCGTGGACCCCAGCGTCGAGTCGAGCAGGTTGCCGATGATCTTAGAGGTCACATAGGTGCTGGCCGTCGTGAAAAGCTCGGCCCCGAAGCCCTTCAGACCGAGCGCCTCGCCCAACTCCATGGACAGCCAGGAACTGATCGAGCCGATTGCCGCCTGTCCGGCCTTGACGGCGACCTCCGCGCCGAAAGCGCCGAGCCCGCCCTGGGTGGCCGCCTTGATGGCGCTCTCGGCCGACTGAGTGGCGAGCGCGGCCCCCAGTCGCTCGCCGATCTCTCCAAGGAGCGAAGAATAGACGATGGATTTGGCGGTGTTGTCGCCCGCCAGGAAATTCCCCAGCGACGAACCGGCCACCCCGCCCAGCGAGGAAACCAGCTCGGCCGACGCCTTCTTGTTTCGCTCCTGCTCGGCGGGCGTCAGGTTCCAAGACGACAGGTCTATGGGACCATTGCTCGCCAATACAATCGGCTGCGCCCCATTGTTGTAGGACACCTTCTGCGGCTTGAATATCTGAAAGAGGAAGCTCTTAACGTCACCAGGGAACGCGAACATTTTGGACGCGATCTGTTGGACGGCGTGCCAACCTCCGCCGGTATTCCGGGCGGTGACGACGATTTCCTCAAGGGCGACGGAATTGTCCGGCCGGGCCAGAGGCGCGCTGCCCGAAAGCTTCGCCTTCCCACCGTTCACCTCCGCCCGGTAATATCCCCCGAGCCCGCCCGGCGTGAAGTTTCCGATGACGACAGTCGGTCCGCCGCCGATCGAATAGTGCAGGGAGCCGTCCGGCCGGATCTCGGCCCAACCGCTGTCGTTCGCAAGGAAGCGGTCCAGCGCGTCGGTCAAGCGTCGCCAACCGCGGCTCGCAGCCCCGATCGCCGGCGACATCAGGCTGCCGGCGGCCGGAACCGGCGCCGCCCGTGACACCGCCCAGACGCCGCTGATGAAGGTCGCCTGATCCACATCCAGGTTTGTCGTGACGCCGCGATAGATGCGGTCGCTCGGCAAGCCAAGGGCGTCGCCCCAGTAAAGCTGGGCGCCCATCCGATTGAGTTCGGCATAGACCGTATGCCCGACGATGGTCGCGTCGATCGGCCAGCCGATGACGACCATCTCCCCAATGGTCTGCTGATAGATCCCCTCGATTTCGTCCGTGTTCGGCAGGCGCTGGTTGGTGTTCACGAACTGGGCGTAGTTCTCGACCTGCAGGCGGGCGAAATCGTCCACCGCCATCCCATAGCCATGCACCCCCTCGAAGCCGCCGAGGCCATGGTCCTCCCAGAACGCCTTGAACATGTTGCGGACATAGGAACCCGTGGGCGAGCCGGGAACGACGGCGCTGTCGTAGGACAAGGCTGCGTACTCGTCACCCAGCTCTTGGGCCATATACCTCCAGGCGCCGGCGACATCCCCGCCCTGCGCCATCTGCAACGCCGTGCCGGCGTTCCCGGAGGTGACAAGGTTCTGCCCAAGGCGGCGCGCCCGCGGCTTGATCGTCGGGCGGCTGAAAGCGCGCTTGTAGGCATCGAGCAGCGGCTCGATGAGGGGCGCATAATTCCGACCCGGCGAACCAATAAGGGGAGTTGCCATACTCATCACCCAAGCTTTTCAACTAAACGAGTCAGAATATTATTTTGAGAAGGTAGATATAATTTCCGGAACATCGAGTATTGCCCCAACCATCTCGGACAGCGGCTCTTCGCAGCCATTGGGCGCGTCTGCTATTGAGGCCACACTGAAGACACCGGCCTTCGTTGTTCCAACCCCCGTACAACTCAACGCAACACCGGGTTTTCCATTTCGATAGGCCAGCATGTCGCACTGAAGCAGAACGTTCTCCTGGCCGATGCTCCATTCCAGGGACGGCCCCGAGCGCTTCAGCGCGCCCCCGCCGCCGTTCGCGCTGCAACTCAGGTCGCTCGACATGACGCTCAGCGGCGCGCGTCCGGGGGGATTCATCATCCTGGCGCCGAGCGTCGACCTGGGGCGCAGCCGCCTGAAATCTGCGAACCGCTCGGGGCTATCCTTGAAATCGACCACGACGCGCACGCTGTCAGCCAGAGGCGACGCCGCCTCGCCGGGACGTCCGGCGCCCTTCTTCACGTAGAACTTCACCCTTGGCTTTTGCTCGGCGTAGTCGGGCACATAGACGTCGTAATATGACTGCGTCGGCACGGCGTACGCAGCGCCGCCGGCAGTGATCCCGAGCAAATCGCCCTGATATCCCGACTTCCACGACTTCAGCTCATCGGCTGAAAAGACGCGCTCACGGGACGACGCCTTTTCCGCCTGCGGCTTGTCACAGGCCGAGAACGCCAGAAGGACGACGAGAACGGCCAAGGTCCGTTTCAACGCATCTTCTCCGAGCCCGAGCACGCTTCGGCAAGCGCCGGAAAGCGCCTGTTGCCGCACGCCGCAATTGCGGTCATGACCAGCAGGCCCACGACCGCCCTCACCGTTCCCTCCCCGCCTCGCCCATGGTCTTGGCGACCGGCGACCAGATGAAGTCGATCACGCGGCGCTTGCCGGTGACGATCTCGACCGAGGCGCTCATGCCGGCCGACAGCAGGGCGCGGCGGCCCTCGACGCTCAGCTGGGTGGTCGAGAGCTTCACGCGCACGGGGAACACCAGGCCGCGCTTCTCGTCGACGATGGCGTCGGGGGAGATCTGTACGACCTGCCCCTGCAGCGTGCCGTAGCGGGTGAAGGGATAGGCCTCGAGCTTGACGATGGCGTGGTCGCCGGTGCGCACGAAGCCGGCGTCCTTGTTGAGGACCAGGGCCTCGACCACCAGGGCCTCGCCGTCGGGGACGATGGTGACCAGGGCCTTGCCGGTCTCGGCCACCTCGCCGAGCGTGGTCACCGACACGGCCTGGATGACGCCGCCGACCGGGGCGGTCAGGGTCTGGAGCTGGCGCTTCTGCTCGGCCTTGCGCAGGGCGTCTGCGCGAGTGGCCGCCAGGCCCTCGGCCTCGGCGCGCTCCTGGGCGGCCTGGCCGACGAACTGCTCGCGCAGTTCGGCGGCGTCGCGCGACAGGGAGCCGACCTGGGCGCGGGCCTCGTCGAGGCGGCCGCGCTGGGAGATCAGGTCCTGCTCGGCGGCGACCATGGCCTGCTCCTGCTGGAGAAGCTTCTGGCGGGCGCCGTAGCCCTTGGCTTCCAGCCCCTTCTGGTCGTCGAGCTGGCGCTGGAGGATCGGCAGGGTGCGCTGCAGCTTGACGATCTCGGCCTCGGCCTGGCGGGCGCTGGCCTCGGCGCCGGCGCGGCGCTCACCCAGCGAGGCGCGCTTGGCCTCGTAGGCCTGGATGCGGGCGGCCACCAGTTGGCGCTCGGCCTCGACGGCGGTCGGCTCGGAGTCGGGCGGCGCGATCACCGCCCCGCCGCGGCCGGCCGCGTAGCCCAACAGGGCGTTGGCGCGAGCCAGGGTCAGGCCCGCGGTGGAGAGCTCGGTCACCGCGCTCTCGGCGTCGGCGTCGGCCACGGTGGGGTCCAGCGCGATCAGCAGTTGGCCGGGGCGCACCCGCTCGCCTTCGCGCACCGCGATGGCGCGAACGACGCCGGGATCGGAGGGCTCGACGCTGCGCAGGCGGCCGGTGGGCACCAGGCGGCCTTCGGCGACGGCGACCATGTCGACCTTGGCCCAGCACGACCAGGCCAGGGCCCCGAAGGCGGCGGCGACGATGGTCCAGCTGATGGCGCGGCCGATCGGCGACGGCGGGCTTTCGACGATCTCGAGCGCGGCCGGCAGGAAGGCGGTCTCGACCCGCTCGCGGGCGGCGCCGGCCCGGCGGCGGCGGCTTTCTTCGCTCCAGGCCTGGGTGAAGACGCGGAGGTGGGCGGCGAGACTCATGCCTCCACTCCATGGTGACCCTGCATCTGGGCACGCCAGAGCTGGGCGTAGCGGCCGCCGGCGGCCATCAGCGATTCATGGGTGCCGGTCTCGGTGACTTGGCCGTTCTCCATGGTGACGATGCGGCTGGCCATGCGGATGGCGCTGAGCCGGTGGGCGATGACGATCACCGTCCGCCCACGAACAATCTGGCGCATGTTGGCCTGCAGGATCGCCTCGCTCTCGGCGTCGAGGGCGCTGGTGGCCTCGTCGAGGATCAGGATGCGGGGATTGGTGATCAGGGCCCGGGCGATGGCGATGCGCTGGCGCTGACCGCCCGACAGGTTGGAGCCGCGCTCTTCCAGCACGGTGTCGTAGCCTTCGGGCAGCTCCAGGATGAAGTCGTGGGCGCCGGCCATGCTGGCGGCGGCCATGACCGCCTCCATCGACAGCGACGGATCGGCCAGGGCGATGTTCTCGCGCACCGAGCGGTTGAACAGCAGGTTCTCCTGCAGCACCACGCCGACCTGCCGGCGCAGCCAGGCCGGATCGACCTGGGCCAGATCGACGCCGTCGACCAGCACGCGGCCGCTCTCGGGCACATAGAGGCGCTGGACCAGCTTGGTCAGGGTGGACTTGCCCGAGCCGGAGGGCCCGACCACGCCGATCACCTCGCCCGGCTCGACCGCCAGGCTGACGCGGCGGATGGCCTCGCGGCCGCCCGGCTTGTAGCGGAAGGTGACGTCGTCGAAGGCGATGCGCCCCTCGATGCGCGGCAGGGCCGCGCGCGACGGCGAGAACTGGGCTTCGGTCGGGCTGTTGAGCACGTCGCCCAGGCGCGCGATGCCGACCCGCGCCTCCTGGAACTGCTGCCACAGGCCGGCCAGGCGCAGAACCGGCTCGGCCACCCGGCCGGCCAGCATGTTGAAGGCCACCAGTTCGCCGACGGTCATGTGGCCAGTCAGGGCCAGGCGCGCGCCGATATAGAGGATCAGGACGGTCGAGGCCTTGTTGATCAGCTGGATCGCCTGGCCGCCCCAGATGTTCAGCCGGGCGGCCTTGAAGCCGGCGGCGACGTAGCCGGCCAGCAGGCGCTCCCAGCGGGTCTGCATCTGCGGCTCGACGGCGGCGGCCTTGAGGGTCTGCATGCCGGCGACGCTCTCGACCAGGAAGGCCTGGCTTTCGGCGCCGCGCTGGAAGCGCTCCTCGATGCGCCGGCGCAACGGGCCGGTGATCAGGCCCGCCGTCAGGGCGTAGAGGACGATGGCGATCAGCACGATCAGCATCAGCCACGGCGAGTAGAACCACATCACCACGAGGAAGATGACCGTGAACAGCAGGTCGATGACCAGGGTGACCGACGACGAGGTCAGGAACTCGCGGATCGTCTCCAGCTCGCGCACCCGGGCGATGGTGTCGCCCACGCGCCGGCTCTCGAAATAGGCCATCGGCAGGGCCAGCAGGTGGCGATAGAGCCGCGCGCCGAGCTCGACGTCGACGCGGCTGGTGGTGTGGGTGAACAGCGCCGCGCGCAGGCCGCCCAACAGGGTCTCCATCAGGATCACCGAGCCGAGGCCGATGGCCAGCACGTCCAGCGTGGTCAGGCCGCGGTGCACCAGCACCTTGTCGATCACCACCTGGAAGATCAGCGGCGTAGCCAGGGCGAAGAGCTGCAGGGTCAGGGAGGCGGCCAGCACCTCGCCCAGCAGGCCGCGATACTTGACCAGCGCCGGGATGAACCAGGTGACGTCGAACTTGCCGCCGCCGGGAACCTCCGAACGCGAGGCGATCAGCACGGCCTCGCCGTCCCAGACGGCGAACAGGTCGTCCATCGACAGCGTCTTGGGCGGCTGGCCGGGCCATTGCACCAGCACCTCGCCGGCGACCGCGCGCGCCACGATGAAGAAGTCTCCGGCGCGGCCCTTGGCGATCACCGGAAGCGGCGCGTCCTCCAGACGTCGCAGCGGCAGGCGGGAAAGCTTGGCCTTAGCGCCCATGCGGCGGGCCAGACGGACCAGATCGCCGGCGTCGGCCGGCGCGCCCTTGCCCATGGCATGGCGAAGCTGTTGGGGATCAGCGCCAATCTGATGAAACCCCAGGATGAGGACAAGGCACTCGAGGCCTTCGTCCCCCTCCGAACGCGAACTGGTCACCCTACGCCCCACCACAACCGACGCGGGCAGATTACACTTGTCACGCTAACCTTTGCAATTGCGAAACAACATCTCGAACGCGAAAATTGCGTGTCAGTCCACGGCCTACTCAACCGATTTCATTTCAAGCCGGGATCATCGGGTTCGCGCCTGCGGAAAACCCTTCCCGCAGACAATGACCAACGTCGATGAAGGGGCGGCGAGTTCGGGATGCGGCGGCGCCTGGAGATCACGCGACGCCAAGGTTTATAGGCGATTGACCATGACCGTCGACGAGCGGAAGGCGGCGATCGGAAGTTCGGGAAACCGCAGGCGTGTTCCGTGGATCTCCGCCCGGAGAGAAGCCCGGCCGCCGGATCCGGGCGTTTCGGGACCAATCGGTCACAAGGCGAACGCCCCGTTTCGAGGGCCACTCCCCCATAGCTAGAGTCGACTGGCCGTCATATCGACGTTCCCGGACGGTCAGGTCGCAACCGGAAGAACAGTCTGTAAAGCCGGTCGGCCCCGTCGCGAGACCGACCGGCGTTCGGCGCCTCAGAAGCGCTTGGTGAACGACAGCGCCACCTCGCGGCCGCGATTGTAGGCCACCTCGGCATAGCCCGAGCTGGTGCTCAGCGAGGAATTGCCCGCCACCGGATAGACCTCCTTGGTGAGGTTGTTGACCGACAGCTGCGCCTTCCAGTCGGCGACGCGGTTTTCCAGCACCACGCCGACATTCAGCTTGGTGACGGCGTCGAGCTGGGCGATCTCCTTGGTGTTGCCCGCGTCGAAGAACTGGCTGTCGGTGTAGACGATCTCGCCGCGCGGGATCAGGGTCAGGTCGCCCGAAAGGTCGACCGTGTAGGCCACCGAGACGTTGCCCTGCCACTTGGGCGTATAGGGCAGCTGGCTGTTGGTGGTGACCGCCGTGGTCGCGCCGACGATGGTCGAGACCTCGTCGATGCTGTCGTCGAGATAGCTGAAGCCGCCTTCGATGACGAGCTTGCTGGTCGGCACGTAGGTGTACTCGACCTCCAGGCCCTTGATCGTCGCCTTGCCGGCGTTGAACAGGTATGGGGCGGTGCCGACGCGGTAGGTGAACTGCAGGTCCTCGTAGGCGGTCGAGAAGATGTCGGCGTTGATCCGCAGCTTGCCGCCCAGGTCGAGCTTGGCGCCGACCTCGGTGGTCTCGGCCGTCTCCGGCTCGAACGACGGCGGCTGGCCCGAGGCGACGACGCCGTTGAAGCGGCTGTTGAAGCCGCCGCCCTTGAAGCCCTGCGACCAGCTGACATAGGTCATCACCGCCGGGTTCCAGCGGTACTGCGCCTGGAACGAGCCCGTCGTGGCCGAGAACTTCCGCTCATAGAGCTTGTAGGGCACGTAGAGCACGGTCGGGTTCGAGTAGTTGAACTGGTAGGGCCGCGAGCCCTTGGTCTCGTCGGTGTAGCGCAGGCCGGCGGTGACGCTGAGGGCCTCGGTGGCCTTGAAGGTCCACTGGGTGAAGGCCGCCCAGTTCTTGTTGCGGACCTCGTTGTTGTTGCTGTCGCGGGTGCCCGTCGGCGCGGTCGGCGGCGACAGGGTGACGGTCAGGATGTCGTCCACCGCCTGGCGAAACAGGAAGAGGCCCGCCACGCCGGTCAGGCGCGAGCCGGAATACAGCGCCTGGAACTCCTGGCTGGCCTGGAAGCCCTTGCTGGAATAGTCGGTCGCCAGGATCGGGAACGGGGTGTTGTCGGCGTCGCGGCTGCCGGCCCATTCCAGGGTGCGATAGGCCGTGATCGACTTCAGGGTCAGGGCGTCGGCCAGCCGGTATTCCAGCAGCAGCGAGGCGCCGAGGTTCTCCAGGTCGCTGTTGACCGGGTGCGTGCCGTTGTTGGCGTACTTGCCGGCGTTGTAGAAATCGTTGGCGCAGCGCTTGTCGTTGATCGACGGCACCGTCGTTCCGACCGAGGCCATGCCCGGGCAGCCGGCGGCGTAACTGACGGCGCGCGGGAAGGCCGAGGTCTCGTTGATGGCGGCGAACACCAGCGGCGCGCCGTTCTCGTCGGACTTGGTGTAGTCGCCGCGCAGTTCGGCGGTGAACTTCTCGGTCGGCGTCCAGCGGACCTTGCCGGTGATCGTGAAGGTGTCGACGTCGCCCAGCTTCTTGCCGTCGTAGAGGCGGGTGACGTACCCATCCTGCACCCGCGTGCCGTATGTGAAGCGGGTCTTGACGGTGTCGGAGATCGGCACGTTCAGCGCCAGTATGCCTTCGCGCAGGTTGTCGGTGCCGAAGCCGGCCTTGAAGCTGCCGCCGAAGTCCTCGCCCGGGGCGGCCGTGGTCAGCAGGATGGCGCCGCCGATGGTGTTGCGGCCAAACAGCGTGCCCTGCGGCCCGCGCAGCACCTGGACGCCGGCGATGTCGCGGAAGTCCATGACCCCGCCGACCGCCGAGCCCATGTAGACGTCGTCGATATAGAGGCCGACGCCCGGGTCGACCCCGGCGGTGGCGTCGGTCTGGCCCACGCCGCGGATGAAGATCTGGGCCGCCGACGAATTGCCGGTCAGCGGCGAGACGGGGGCGAACTGCAGGCTGGGCGTGGCGTCGTCGAGGTCGGCCGTGCTGGCGATCTGGCGACGCTCCAGCATGTCGCCGGTGAAGGCCGACACCGAGACCGGAGTGTCCTGCAGGTTTTCAGTGACGCGGCGGGCGGTGACCACCACCTCCTCGATCACGAAGCCGCCTTGATCGGCGGGCGGCGTCGCCGTCTGGGCCAGAGCCCCCTGCCCCGCCCCTATGAATCCAGTGACAGCCGCAGCCGCGGCCAAGAGCATAGTCTTCCTACGCATGCGCCCCTCCTCCCTAGAGACCTTCGCCTTCGGCCTCCTGGCGGGAGGCTTCTCAAGGACGGACCGAGATTTCGGCCAAGGTCAGCTAACAGCGTTCCGGCGACGCGGCGGTTATAGATAAACGCGGGAACCTATAACCAAGCCCGGAGCCGTCGGCCGCGCCGCCAGGACAAGGAAAGGCCCGGCGCGAGAACGCGCCGGGCCTGAAGGTTTCGGAGGAAAAGCGGTCCGTCAGTTGCGCGACACGGAATAGGTGATCTGGGCGTTGCGGGTGGCCAGAAAGGCGTCGAGGGTCAGCCCCTTCATCGCCGCGTAGATCTGCGGATTGGGCACGCCCAGCACCGCGCCCAGCTTCTCCAGCACGAAGAAGATGAAGCCGTAGCGGATCATGCCGCCCCAGTCGCGGCGGCGGATCAGGTCGCGTTCCTCGTCGCTGAGGCGCGCCGCCTCGAACTCGGCCTCCGGATCGGCCAGGAACCGGGCGCGGGCGGCGGGCTCGACGAGGTTCTGCAGGAAGCGGTTGGCGCGATAGGCCTTGGCGCTGACCTCGAGGGTGAAGGGATAGGTGCCTTCCAGGTCCTCGACGCCTTCCAGCTGGCGCGTCGCCTCGTGGCGGATCCGCTCGCGCTCGGCCTGGGCCGTGTCTTCGCCCAGATCCTCGTAGCGGACGGTGGCGATGGCGGTCATCGACGGCAGGTAATAGGTGCGGTGATGGCAGGCGACCTTGTCGGACATCGCCCCGCGCATGATCAGCCACATGATGACTTCCGCACTCTCGAAGCCGCCCAGGCGAGCGTATTCGGCGTGGGTCATGCCGGCCAGGCGGTCGGGCTCGTTCTGCAGCATGTCGAGGAAGGCCTCGTCCCAGGCGGTGTTGTTGAACCCCGCCCGCTCGCCGTGCACCTGGTGCGACAGGCCGCCGGTGGCGACGATCACCACCCGCTTGTCTTCCGGCCAGGCGTCGATCGCCTTCCGCAGGGCCTTGCCGAGGTCGAGGCAGCGACGGGCCGACGGCGCGGGGAACTGCAGCACGCCGCATTGCAGCGGCACGATCGGGATCGGCCAGGCCTCTTCCGGCGGCGTCAGCAGGCACAGGGGCGACAGGCAGCCATGGTCCAGCGGCTTGTGCTGGAACAGCGACAGGTCGAAGTCCTGGGCCATGACGGCGCGGGCCAGGTAGCGGGCGAACTCGGCATGGCCCGGCACGGCCGGCAGGTCGCGCGGCCCGCCGCCCTCGTCGGCCACGGCGTACTCGCTCCCCACGCCCAGGGCGAAGGCCGAATAGTGGTCGAACGAGAACGAGGTGACGTGGTCGTTGTAGATCATCACCAGGGCGTCGGGCTTCTGCTCGGCCAGCCAGTCCTTCAGCGGCGCGAAGGCCTCGAAGATCGGGGCCCAGACGGGATCCTGCGCCAGCTTGCGGTCGCGGGCGTAGCCGATGGTGGGGGTGTGGGAGACGCCGATCGCGCCGATGAGCCTGGCCATGACGGATCCTTCCTCAAGGCTTGATGCTGGGAACACAGGCCAGGGCGCCGGCCTCGACGCGGCAGTCCTGGTGGAAACGCGGGGCGATGAAAGGGGCGGCGTAGGCGTCGCGCACGGCCGGCTCGTTCGCCGGGGTCTTCGGCGCGAAGCTCTCGGGCGCGTCGGTCGAGCCCGTCCCCGTATAGGCCGCCACCTGCGGATAGGCGTAGACCGGGCGCACGCGGCTGGGCTTGAGGGCCGAGGCGTCGGGCATCGGCATCTGGCGCATGTCGGCGCCGGCCGGCGGCGGACCCATCGGCATGGCCGGCAGATCGACCTTGGCGGCAAGCACGGCGTTCGGCGCCTGGCCGGCCTCGACCCAGGCCATCAGCGGGCTGACGATGTCGAATTGCGACAGGCCGTCGCCGCCGAAGCAGTGATAGAGGCCGGGGAACACGAACAGCCGCATCATGGCGTCTGCCTTGGCCTGGCCCATCTGGGCCACCACGCCATTGCGATAGGCGATGGTGTTCAGCGGCGAGATGTGCGGATCCGACCAGCCGTGCCAGAGGATCAGCTTGCCGCCCTTGGCCGCGAACGGCGACAGGTCGGTCTCGGTGGCGTCGTAGAGGCCGTGGGCCCAGGTCAGGCCGGCGAACTGCTCGGGCGTGAACTTGAAGTCGGCCAGGCTGTAATCCGCCGGCGGATTAGCCTGCGACAGCAGGTACTTCACCGGCTGCTCGGCCATGTTGTAGCTGTTGGGCTTCTGGTCGATGGAATTGGGCACGAAGACGCCGGCCCAGGACAGTTCCGAGCCGACCTGCAGCTGGCCCAGGGTGAAGGGCTTGCCGTTCGCATCGCGCGGGCCGTCATAGAGCTTGCGGGCGGTCTCGACCTCGGCGGCGGTCAGGCAGGCGTCGGTCGCCTGTCCCGGCTTGCACTGGGCGACGGCGGGGTCGAAACGGCAGGCGCGCGGATCGTCGATCTGGCCGTCCTTCAGGCCGTCCAACTCATCGCACGAGGCCAGGGCGGCGGCGTGCAGGATCGGCAGGCGCGAGGCGATCAGCACCGACTTGCCGTCCGGACCGGTGTTCGAGGCCGCCTGCCAGGCGTGGTAGAAGCTGTTCTGGACGGTGAAGACCATGGCCGGCGCACCGGCCGCGATCCCGTCGAAGTCGCCGGGGAAGCGCTGGGCCTCCATCAGGGCCTCGCGACCGCCGTCCGAGCAGCCCGAGAAATAGCTGTATCGCGGCGCCTGGCCGTAGAATTTCGCAATCAGGGCCTTGGAGGCGACCGAGGTCAGGTGCACGCCGCGATAGGCGAAGTCGACGCGCAGTTGCGGATCGGCCCCGAAGGTCCCATCGCCCATGGCGGCCATGCCGCCCTTGCCCTCGTGGCCCATGTCGGTCGAGGCCAGGGCGATGGCGCCGTCCTTGACCGGGGTGCAGCCATCGGCGTGCTCGGTGCGCACGTTCAGCACGCCGCACAGGCCGCCGCAGCCGACCTGCAGGTAGCGTTGGGTCCAGCCGCCGGTCGGCAGGCGCAGCTCGAAGCGGATCTTCGGGGCGATGACGCCTTGGACGGCGCAGAAGGCCTTGTCGCCGGAGCCCGACAGCTTGGCCGAGGCAATCGTGGTCTTGGCGCCCACCGCGTCGCTGACGTCGACCAAGGCCAGGGCGGCGCAATCGACGACCGGTTTTACGGGCGCCAGCTTGGCCAGGGACGCCGCCGGCTGTGCGCCCGCGAGGCTGGCGCCGGCCAGGGCGAGAAGACCGGCGAGCGCCGCCAGGAACCTGCGAGAATGCAACGAAATCACCAACGTCTCCGGTCCTTTTCGGCCATGGCCCTGACGCCGGTAGCAAGCCTTGCGGCCGTCCGCGCTATAACAAAACGCCGGGGGCTATAACGTCCCGCCCGCGCCGGCGCGCATTTCGCCACGGAGCGCCGATTTTGGTTATAGCCGCCGCCCAAATTGCATAGCCGCTCCCCCAGGACCGGGTGCTAGCCAAGCCTTGGCCCAGCGCTTCTTGCGCCGGCGCCGCAGAGATTTTCGGCTTCGGAGCGCTTGCCTTGCACAAGGTCGTCACCAACCCGCCGCGGGCGTCGAAGGAAACGGTCGAGGGCCTGGCGGCCTTCGGCGTCGCCACCATCCACGAGGCCCAAGGGCGCATCGGCCTGCTGTCGCCGAAGCTGCGGCCGATCTGGCCGGGCGCGCACGTGGCCGGCACGGCGGTGACGGTCTCCTCGCCGCCCTGCGACAACTGGATGCTGCACGTGGCCATCGAGCAGTGCCGGCCGGGCGACATTCTCGTCGTCGCGCCGACCTCGTTCAGCGACGCGGGCTATTTCGGCGACCTGCTGGCCACCTCTCTGATCGCACGCGGCGTCCGCGCCCTGGTCATCGACGCCGGGGTGCGCGACGTGGCCGTTCTGAAGGCGATGGGCTTTCCTGTCTGGTCCAGCGCCATCTCGGCGCAAGGTACGGTCAAGGCGACCTTGGGCAGCGTCAACGTGCCGGTGGTCTGCGGCGGCGCCCTGATCCACCCCGGCGACGTGATCGTGGCCGACGACGACGGCGTGGTGGTGGTGGCCCACAAGGACGCCGACGCGGTGCTGGCGGCCTCGGCCAAGCGCGAGGCGGCCGAGGTCGACAAGCGCGCCCAGCTGGCGGCCGGCGTGCTGGGCCTGGATCTCTACAAGATGCGCGAGAAGCTCGCCGCCGCCGGCCTCGTCTATGTCGAAAGCCAGGACGCCTGAGCCCATGCAGACGGCCATTCCCTGCGCCGTCCTGCGCGGCGGCACCTCCAAGGGCCTCTATTTCCGGGCCGAGGACCTGCCGGCCGACGAGGCCCTGCGCGACCGGGTGCTGCTGGCGGCCATGGGCTCGCCCGACGCACGCCAGATCGACGGCATGGGCGGCGCCGACAGCCTGACCAGCAAGGTCGCGATCGTCTCGCCCTCCCACCATCCCGACGCCGACGTCGACTACCTGTTCCTGCAGGTCTCGGTCGCCGAGGCCAAGGTCAGCGACCGCCAGAACTGCGGCAACATCCTCGCGGGGGTCGGCCCCTACGCCATCGAGCAGGGCCTGGTCGCGGCGCAGGACGGCCAGACGCCGGTGCGTATCTTCATGCGCAACACCGACGGCCTGGCGACCGCCCGCATCGAGACCCCCGGCGGGCGGGTGAACTACGAGGGCGACTGCCGGATCGACGGCGTGCCCGGTTCGGCCGCGCCGATCCCGATCGCCTTCGCCGACGTCGCCGGCTCGTCCTGCGGCGCCCTCCTGCCGACGAGCAACGTGGTTGACGTCATCGAAGGCGTCGAGACCACCCTGATCGACAACGGCATGCCGGTGGTGGTGGTCCGCGCCGCCGACCTGGGCGTGACGGGTAGCGAGGCTCCGGCCGAGCTGGAGGCCCATGCCGCGCTCCGCGCCAGGGTCGAGGCGATCCGCCTGGAGGCCGGGCGGCGCATGAACCTGGGCGACGTCACCGACGCCACCGTGCCCAAGATCACCCTGGTCTCGCCTCCGACGGCGGGCGGCGCCCTGTCGACCCGCAGCTTCATCCCGCACACGGTGCACAAGGCGATCGGCGTGTTCGGCGCGGTCAGCGTCGCCACCGCGGCCTGCCTGAAGGGCTCGGTCGCCGCCTCGGTCGCCAGCCTGCCGGACCTGACCGGCGAAATCTCGGTCAGCGTCGAGCACCCGACCGGCGAGTTCACGGCCCTGCTGACCCTGTCGCCGCGGGGCGAGGTGGTGTCGGCCGCCCTGCTGCGCACGGCGCGCCTGCTGATGACCGGCCAGGTGTTCGTGCCGGCCAGCGTCTGGGACGGTCGCCGATGAGCCCGCGCCTCGCCCTGATCGGCTTCGGCGAAGTCGGTCAGACGCTGCACGCTGATCTGGTCGCGGCCGGCTTCGCCGACATCGTCGTCCATGACCGCCTGCTGGCGGACGCCGCTTCTGGTCCGGCCCGCGCCGTCGCCGAGACCGGCGCGCGCGCCGCATTCGACATCGCCTCGGCCTGCCAGGACCGCGACCTCGTCATCAGCGCCGTGACCGCGGGCGAGGCGGTGAACGTCGCCCGCACGGCCGCGCCGCATCTGGGCGAGGCGTTCTTTCTCGACCTCAACTCCGTCGCGCCCCAGACCCGCCAGGCGCAGGCGGCGCTGATCGAGCGCTATGTCGAGGCCGCCGTCATGGCTCCGATAGCGTCCAGGCGGATAGCGACCCCCATCCTGCTCGGCGGACCGCGCGCGACGGCGATCCTGCCTCTGCTCGAGCGCCTGGGCTTTTCCGCCGAGGTGTTCGGCGACGTGGTCGGCGGCCCGTCGGCCGTGAAGCTGTCGCGCAGCATCTTCGTCAAGGGCCTGGAGGCGATCGTCACCGAGAGCCTGGCCAGCGCCCGCCACTACGGCGTCGAGGCGCAGGTGCTGGCCTCGCTGAGCAACACCATTCCCCATCCGGACTGGCCGGCCCTGGCGCGCTACCTCCTCACCCGCCCCCTGGCGCACGGCGTCCGCCGCAGCGAGGAGATGGCCGAGGCGGCGGCGATGCTGGAGGCGGCCGGCCTGCCCTCGCCCATGGCCCGGGCCACGGTCGAGGTGCACGCCCGCCAGGGCTCGCTGGGTCTCGCCGCGCCCGCCGACCAGGCGGCCGAGCTTGGGGACTTGCTCGACGCGATCGAGCGGCGGACAACGGCTGCGGCCATCCAGCGGAAGACCTGAGTGCGACGCTACCTGCAACAGCGCCTGAAGTTCCGACACCTGCGCGTGATCGACGCGATCGCCACGCATGACAGCATCCTGCAGGCCGCCCGGGCGCTAGGCCTCAGCCAGCCGGCCCTGACCAAGAGCCTGCAGGAGATCGAGGAGATCGTCGGCGCGCGGCTGTTCGATCGCCATGCTCGCGGCGTGGATCCGACGCCCTTCGGCCTGACGGTGGCGGCCGCCGCCCGCCGGCTGCTGGCCGAGATCGGCCGACTGGAAGATGAGCTGGACGCCCTGGAAGGCGGCGACGGCGGCCCGGTGGTGGTCGGCGCCCTGCCCGTGGCGGCCGCCGGCGTGCTGCCCGGCGCCTTGGCCCGCCTGAAGATCGCCCGGCCGGACATCGAGGTGCGGGTCATTCAGGGCCGCACCGAGGAACTGATCTCGCAGCTGTCGCGGCGGGAACTCGATCTGGTCATCGGCCGCCTCTACACCCTGGCCGAGCCCGACGGCCTGGTGCGCACGCCATTCTATTCCGAGCCGATTTCCGTGGTGGCGCGATCCGATCACCCGATCTTCGATCGCCGGGACGCGACGGCGGCGGTGCTGGCCGACTATTCGCTGGTGCTGCCGACGGTCTCGCAGCGCGTGGGCCAGGAGATCGACGTGCTGCTGGCCGAAATGGGCGTCGCCCCACACCAGCCGCTGCGCTCCAGTTCGGTCGCCATGATCCGCGAGATCCTCTACGCCACCGACGGGGTGGCGGTGATCCCGCACATGATGCTGGCCGGCGACCTGCTGCGCGGGGCGCTGCGCCTGCTGCCGCTGCCGGCCACCGGACGTCCGCGCCCGGCAGGGCTGATCCGGCGGGGCGACACGGCCCTGCTGCGCAACACCCAGGCCTTCGTCGACGCCGCCCGCGCCTATGTCGGCGAGATCGAGAACCGATTGGCCGGACCGCCCGACTAGCCGGACGCGCCAACGAGAAAAGAACCAGGCAGGGGCGAGGAAACAACGAGAATGCAACGACCAACGGCTCCCGCGCCATCCGAGAAGATCGGTCGCTATCGCTGGGTGATCGTCAGCCTGCTGTTCGCGGCGATGGTCATCAACTATGTGGACCGGCAGACGATCGGCCTGCTGAAGGCCGATCTCTCTCACGAGTTCGGCTGGAACGAGAAGCACTACGCCGACCTCGTCTTCTACTTCCAGCTGGCCTACGCCGTGGCTTACCTCGCCTGGGGCAAGATCATGGACAAGATCGGGGCCCGCTGGGGCTTCGGCGTGGCCTTCGCCATCTGGCAGATCGCCCACATCGCCCACGCCGCGGCCAAGGGCTTCGGCGGCTTCGTCTTCGCCCGCATGGGTCTTGGCGTCGGCGAGGCCGGCGGCTTCCCCGGCGGCATCAAGGCCGTGGCCGAGTGGTTCCCCAAGAAGGAACGCGCCTTCGCCACCGGCATCTTCAACGCCGGCACCAATATCGGCGCCATCGTCACGCCCCTGGTCGTGCCCGGCATCGTCCTGGCCTTCGGCTGGCAGATGGCCTTCATCGTCACCGGCGTGGCGGGCCTGATCTGGCTGCCGATCTGGCTGCTGGTCTATCGCCGTCCGCGCGAGCACAGGAAGCTGGGCGCGGCCGAACTGGCCCACATCGAGCAGGATCCCGCCGACCCGGTCGAGAAGATCGGCTGGGCCAAGCTTTTGACCAAGCGCGAAACCTGGGCCTACGCCCTGGGCAAGTTCCTGATCGACCCGATCTGGTGGATGTTCCTGTTCTGGCTGCCCGACTTCCTGGGCAAGCGCTATGGCCTGGACCTGAAGACCTTCGGCCCGCCGCTGATCGCCATCTATCTGCTCAGCGATGTCGGATCGGTCGGCGGCGGCTGGCTGTCGTCCAACCTGATGAAGCGCGGCTGGTCGATCAACCACGCCCGCAAGCTGACCATGCTGATCTGCGCCCTGCTGGCCGTGCCGGTGATGTTCGCCTCGTTCGCCAGCTCGGTCTGGGTCGCGGTGCTGATCATCGGGGTGGCCACCGCCGCCCACCAGGGCTTCTCGGCCAACCTCTACACCCTGCCCTCCGACGTCTTCCCGCGCGGCGCCGTCGGCTCCGTCGTCGGCATCGGCGGCATGCTCGGCGCCCTGGGCGGCATGGTGTTCTCCAAGTACATCGGCCAGGTCCTCGAGACGATCGGCGCCTACACCCCGATCTTCATCGTCGCCGGCAGCGCCTATCTGGTGGCCCTGCTGGTCGTGCATCTGCTGGCCCCCAAGATGGAGCCGGTGAAGATCTGAGGCGCGCGCCGCCCCGCCTATAACCGGGCGGCATAGCCGTTCCGATCATCCGATACGACAGGGTCGTGCCGAGGGGGCATTTTCCGGCCACGCGGCCTCGTCTGCGCGGTAAGGAAAGTTCCCTTCGCATGAGCCTGATCATCGACTGCCACGGCCACTACACGACCGCGCCGGAGCCCCATAACGCCTGGCGCGAGGCCCAGGTGAAGGCCTTCGAGGACAAGACCGCGCCGCCCCCCTATCCCGAGATCTCCGACGACCTGATCCGCCGGTCGATCGAGGGCGCCCAGCTGCGGCTGATCCGCGAGCGCGGCGCCGACATGACCATCTTCAGCCCCCGCGCCTCGACCATGGCCCACCATGTCGGCGACGAGGGCGTCAGCCGGGCCTGGGCGCAGCGCTGCAATGATCTGATCAAGCGGGTGGTCGATCTCTATCCGGAGACCTTCGCGGGCGTCTGCATGCTGCCCCAGTCGCCGGCCGCCGACCTGCAAGGCTCGATCGCCGAGCTGGAGCGGTGCGTGAACGAGCTGGGCTTCATCGGCTGCAACCTCAACCCCGATCCCGGCGGCGGCCACTTCGCCCATCCGCCGCTGACCGACCGTTACTGGTATCCCTTCTACGAGAAGATGTGCGAGCTGGACGTGCCGGCGATGATCCACGTGTCGGGCTCGTGCAATCACGCCCTGCACGCCACCGGCGCCTTCTACATCGCCGCCGACACCATCGCCTTCATGCAGCTGATCGAGGGCGACCTGTTCGCCGACTTCCCGACCCTGAAGTTCATCATCCCGCACGGCGGCGGCGCGGTTCCCTATCACTGGGGCCGCTACCGGGGCTTGGCCGACATGCTGAAGAAGCCGGGCCTGGACAGCCACCTGATGAACAACGTGTTCTTCGACACCTGCGTCTATCACCAGCCGGGGGTGAACCTGCTGGCGCAGGTGATCGACAGCAAGAACATCCTGTTCGGCTCGGAGATGGTCGGCGCCGTGCGCGGCATCGATCCGACAACGGGTTTCCATTTCGACGACACCAAGCGCTATGTCGACGCGCTCGACATCCCCGACGCCGATCGCCACGCGATCTTCGAGGGCAACGCCCGCCGGGTGTTCCCGCGCCTCGATGCGATCCTGAAGGCGCGCGGGCTCTAGCTGACGTTCCAGCCGGCGAGCACCGCTTGCTGGCTCATGCCTCGGGCTTCGGTTGCGGTAAGCGTGCGACCGCGCCGGAACGCCGCCGCGCCCGGGCCGCCGGAGCCGAACTGCGAGAACCGCACCGCCTCCGGTTGGAGCATGGTGCGCGGATTGCCGTCCTTGCCGGTGTACCACATCTCGGTCCAACCCTCGGGCGCGACATGGTCGTCCATCCAGCAGTCGATGAAGGCGGCCGCCGCGACATATTTCGGGTCGCCGTAACGGCCGTCGGGGAACTGGCCGGAGGGCCGCCAGGGCCGGCCCAGATACACCGAATGGCGCGTCGTGCCGGGGGCCTTGGTCAGCCTGCAGTCCTTGAAGACGAAGCCGAACGGCTGGTCGATCGGCGTGCTGGGGGCGACGACATAGCCGTCGACCGGATCGACCGGGCGCGGCAGCGAGCGGATCTCGCAATCGCGGAAGAACGCCCTGCCCGCCCCGAAGATGAAGTCGTAGCTGCCGGCGATCAGGCAGCGCTCGAACAGGCTGGCGCCGGTGTCGGGAAACAGGGTGTCCTGGTAGCTGAGGATGTCGACCTCGGTGAACCGGGCGCGGTCCGAGCCCTTGTCGAGCATCAGGGCCACGGCCTGAGGGCCGCCGCCGTCGTGCGAGTGAAGGCCGCCGGGCTTGGACATTTCCGCAAGACCATCGAAGGCGTTGCGGATGGTCAGGTTGCGGGCGGCGAAATCGGGCGCGCGGACGAACAGGGTCGGGGTGCGGAAGGTGCCCCAGCGCTTGCCGTCGGGCGCGATCAGGCCCGAGGCGGCCAGGTGGCTGATGATGCTGGCCTGGCGATCCTCGCCGACCAGGTGGACGGAGGGCCTGTCGATCACGACCTGCTCGTCCCAAACGCCGCGCGTGACCAGGATGCGGAACGGCCGCTTTCCATCCTTGGGCGCGGCGGTGACGGCTGCCGAGAGGCGGTCATAGGTCGGGGCGGAGAAGCGGCGCGGATCGTCGGCCCGCTTCAGCACGGCGTCGTAGCGGGGCGCCGCCGAGGCGATACCCGGGACCAGCAGCAGACCGGCCGTCACGGACCGGCGCGAAACGATCGTCATCGAAGCCTCAAAAAGAAAAGGCGGGCGCCGGTCCTGGAGGAAAGACCGACGCCCTGAATTCCCCTGGGAGGAGGAAGCTTGTTCCAGCCTAGAACGAGTACCGCAGGCCGAAGTTATATTGCCGGCCGGTATGCGAGTAGACGTAGACGCTGTCGCGTTGGCTGTCGGTGTACTGGGCGTTGACCTCGTCGGTCAGGTTCAGGCCTTCGAAGGTGACCTTCAGGCGCTTGTTGATCGCATACGAGGCCGAGGCGTCGACGGTGAAGGTGTCGCGCACCCCGTCGATGTCGTTGGTCGACGTGCCGCTGGGCACGGCGGTCAGGTACTTGTCGCGATAGGCCCCGGAGACGCGGGCGCTGAACCGGTCGTCCTCGTAGTAGAGGGTGGCGTTGAAGGCGTTCTTCGACAGGCCCACCAAGTCGTTCTGCACGTAGCCGGTCGAGGACAGGCTGGAGATGTAGTCGATCTTGGAGTCGACGATCGTGACGTTGAAGATCGCCCCGGTGTGGCGCAGCGGGCCGGGCAGGAAGCTGAACGGCTGCTGGTAGCTGATCTCGATCCCCTTCAGCGGCCCGCCCTTAGTGTTGACCGGCTGGCTGAACAGGAAGGTGTCGCCCGCGCTCACGCCGGGCAGGCCGTCGAGCAAGCCGATCGGAAAGCCCGAGGCGGCGAAGGTCTGGGAGACCCGCTTGGTCTGGATGTAGCTGTCGATGTCCTTGTAGAACAGGCCGACCGACAGCAGGGCGTCCTTGGCGAAGTACCACTCGGCCGACAGGTCGTAGGTCGTGGCCCGGATCGGGTCGAGGTTGGGATTGCCCGAGCTGACGCTGAACACGCCGGCGACGCTGAGGCTGCCGCCCGGGGTCAGGCTGCCGAGGTTGGGACGGGTCATCACCTTGGCCGCGCCAAAGCGCAGCAGGAAGTCGGGCGTGACCTCGGCGGTCAGGTTGAGGGCCGGCAGCACGTCCTCGTAGTCGCGCTTGACCGTGGCCTGCTGGGCCGCGCCGGACACCAGCTGGTAGCCGGTCGAGCTCTGGTCGGTCTTGACGTAGCGCACGCCGACGTCGCCGCGCACGGGCCAGGCGAAGCGGTCGGTGTTGAAGTCCAGCTGCACGTAGGCGGCGCTGTCCTTCTCGGTGACGCTGCGGATGTTGCCGCGGGCGGCCGAGTTGCTGGCTCCGGACAGCTCGAACAGGCCCGTGCCGCTGTAGATGTTGAACAGCTTGGCGAAGGCGTCGAGGTCGGGGGCGGCCCAGGCGGTCGGGATGCCCGAAGCGCCGAGGTTCTTGCCGAAGCCGCTGACCAGCTTGGTCAGGCTGGCCAGGGTGACGCCGGCCGGCAGGGTCGGCACGACGGACTCGCTGACTCGCGCCAGGGCCCAGGAGTCGAACTCGTACTTCTTGAGGTTCACGCCCGCCTTCAGGCGGAAGGTGTCGGAGAGCTCATAGTCGCCGTCGAGCTGGGCGGTCTGGATGGTGTTGGTGACGCCCTGCGGCCGCAGGCGGATCTCAGAGCGCGCCGCACCGAAATTGTAGGCCAGCGGGTCTGTGACGTCGAAGCCGAAGTTCATCGCCGGCAGGTTGGCGTTGTTCCGATAGTCGTACGAGAAACCGTCGGCGTTCTCGCGGTTGAGGATCACCGTGGTCTGGATCGGGTTGTCGAAGTCCGACTTCGAGAAGCCGACCAGGCCCGTCACCTTGAAGCGATCGGTGAAGTGGTGCTCGGCGGTGAAGGTGGCCTGGGTGTACTTGGTGTCGAGCTTGTCGAAGCGGGTCTCGCTCTCGACGTCGACGTCGTCGAACAGGCCGTAGACCATGTCGCCCTTGGCGTTGACCACGCCGTCGCGGACGATGATCTCGGGCCGGCCGCCCTGGGCGGCGTTGCGGGCGAAGGACAGGGCTTCCAGCCAGTTCTCGGTGCGCTTGGCCTTGAAGTCCGAATAGAGGAAGTCGGCCGAGATCAGGGTCTTCTCGTCGGGCCGGAACTGCAGCGAGCTGGTGATCCCCAGGCGCTTCTGGTCATGGGTCAGGCGGCCGTAGCGCGGGAAGCGCGGGGTGAAGACGCTGGCGGAACTGGCCTGGGTGAAGGTCGAGGCCGGGCTGAAGCCGCCCACCTCCGTGCCGTTCAGCCAGCCGCCCGAGCCGTGGCCCTCTTCCAGCAGGTGGCGCTCGGTGTAGGCGACCGAGACGAGCGCGCCGAGCTTGCCGTCGAACCAGGTGTCGGACGCCAGGGCCGCGAAGCGCGGGTCCCAGCTTTCCGACAGGTCGTTGTAGCCCTGCTGGGCCGAGACCACGAAGGTCGCGCCCTTGTAGTCGAACGGCCGGCCGGTCTGCAGGTCGACCGTGGCGCCCAGCGAGCCTTCCTCGGTCGAGGCCGAGGCGGTCTTACGCACGGTGATGCTGTTGAAGAGCTCCGAGGCGAAGACGTTGAAGTCGAACGAGCGGTTACGGTTGGCGCCACCCGAGCTGTCGGTGCCGCTGGCCGTGCTCTGCCCCTCCACGCCGTTGATGCGCACGCGGGTGAACTGGGGACCCAGGCCCCGGACCGTGATCTGGCGGCCCTCGCCGGCGTCGCGGGCGATCGAGACGCCGGGCACGCGCTGGATGGACTCTGCGAGGTTGGCGTCCGGGAAGTCGGCGATGTCCTCGGCCTTGATGACGTCGACCACGCCACTGGAGCGCTTCTTGACGTTCAGGGCGCTGCCCAGGCTGGCGCGGAAGCCGGTGACGACCACTTCCTCGACGGCGGCGGGCTCCTCGATGGTGTCGCCGACCGGCTCGGACTGCTGCGGGATGGCGACCGGAGCGGTCGAGGCCAGTTGCACCGAGGCCTTCTGGCCCAGTACCGCCGTGCGGCCGTCGTTGGAGACCACGGTGAGGTTGGCGCCGTCGAGCAGGCGCGAAAGGCCTTCGGAGACGGTGTAGGTCCCGCGCACGGCGTTGACCCGCTTGCCCTGGACGGCCGCCTGCGGCGCCAGGATCTGCAGGTCGGCCTGCTTGCCGAACTGCGGAATGCCCGAGGCCGCGGCCTGGGCCGGAATATCGAACTTTCGGGTCTGAGCCTGGGCTTGCGTGCCCACCAGAACCGCCGCGGCGCCAGCCGCCAGCATCAAGGCCGACTTGCCGTAGACATATCGCGGACAACCCATTCCGCGCCCTCCCTGTTTTTGTCGTTTCGCACGGCGCTTCTCGGAGCGCCTGTCTAGAGCGATGCGAGGGAAACCGGTTTCCGTCAGACATCGGCGAAATTTTTCGCTGTCAGGGCGATCGGCCCTTATTCCGCAAGCGCCGCGCCGGCCTCCACGAGAATGGCGTCGCCGCGCACCGTCACCTTCGCGCCGAAACTGGCGGCCGCGGCGCGGGCGAAGCTTTCGGGCTCGTTGGTGCGGAACCAGCCGACCAGCCGCTGGTCGGCCAGCGCCTGGTCGACGATGACGATCTTGCGGGCGTTGTAGCGGTTGAACTCCTCGGCCGCCGCGCCGAAGGCCTCGCCGTCGAGCACGATCTGGCCTTCGCGCCAGGCCAGCTCCCGGGTGATCTCCAGCGAGGCGGGCGCCGGGCGGGCCGCGCCGGCGCTGTCGGAGACGAAGACCCGCTCGCCGGCGGCCACGCGGCGGGGCGCCTCGCCCGCGCCCTCGGACCAGACCTCGACAACGCCCTCGGTGACCAGCACCTCGCAGCCGCCGGCGCGGCGACGGACGGAGAAGGCCGTACCGACCGCCCTCACCCGCACTGGCCCGCTCTCGACCACGAACGGCCGCTGCGCGTCCTTGGCGACCTGGAACCAGGCCTCGCCCTTGTCGAGCCGCACCTCCCGCTTGCGCGGCTTCATGGCCACTTCCAGGGCGGTGTCGGTGTTGATGGCGGCCATCGAGCCGTCGGCCAGCGGCACGCGCCGGATCTCGCCCACCGCCGTGCCGTAGCGCGCGGCCAGCAGGCGCGGGACCAGCAGCGCCGCGACGCAGGCGGCGGCCGCGGCGACGCCGCCGCCGGCCAGCAGGGCGCGCCGCGACGGCGCCTTCGCCGGTTTCACAGCCTCCGGTTCGAGCACGCGAGCGCGGTCCAGCAGGGTCCAACCGGCCTGGGCGCGCACGAAGGCGCCGCGCCGACGCGGATCGCCGGCGAGCCAGGCTTCGAGTTCAGCCGCCTCTTCGGCGGGAAGTTCGCCCTGATCGACGCGCACCACCCATCGGGCGGCGCGCGCCTCAATGTCAGCGGCGCTTTCGCGTTCGGTCATGCGTGCTCGGCCTCCTCGCGGCCGTCGATGGTTGCTCGGTTTCACCCTCGGCGAGGGCGGCGAGGATGGCGCGAAGCCCCCTCACGGATTCGTTTTCGACCACGTTCTCGGTCACGCCCATGCGGCGGGCGATCTCGCGCTGAGGCAGGCCCTCGATCTTGCGCATCTCGAAGATCCGGCGGCAGCGGTCGGGCAAGGCGGCGATCAGCCGCCGCACCCGCTCCAGCTCGCGCCGCCCGCCGGCGATGCGTTCGGGCGAAGGCTCATCGAGCTCGACATTGAGAGAGTCGATCTCGGCCGCCGTGTCGATCCGCACCACCCTGGCCCGCCGAAGCTGTTCCAGCGCCACGCTGCGGGCGGCCTGGAAGAGATAGGCCCGCGGCTCGCCGATGTGCTCGACGGCGTTGAGGCCCGCCAGGCGGCAATAGGTTTCCTGCACGATGTCGTCGACGTCGCCCGCGGCCGCGAACGCCCGTCTCAGCCACGCGCGCAGGTCGGCTTCATGGGGCAGGATTTCCCGCCCGATCCAAGCCACGACACGCGTACGCCCGTCCGACACCGTTTCCGCCCTGATTGTTCTGAAGGGAGCGATGCACGGCCGGGGAATTTCCGTCAAACCCGACGGCGGAAAAGTCAGCCTTCGTCCGCGTCACCCGCCCGGAACCCACATCAAACAGCCGCGTTCTCCGTTCAGTTGAGTGGAGTTCCGCCGCAACGGTTCGGGACTCGAGGGGGCGAAATGCGGGACACGGGGCAGACGGCCGGCGAACACAAGCTGGACCAACGCCAACTGCTGGCGGCGTTGCGGGCCTTTCGACGCGGAGACTTCTCCGTCCGCCTGCCTGATGATCTCGATGGACTCGACGGCGAACTGGCCGAGGCCTTCAACGACGCCGTCGGTCTCAACGACCGGATTTCCAAGGAATTCGAGCGCCTGCGCGACGCCGTCGGCCGCCAGGGCAAGATCAACCAGCGCGCCGCCCTGCCCGGCGCCCTGGGCTCGTGGAACGACAGCGTCGAGGCGGTCAACAGCCTGATCACCGACATGGTGCACCCGACCGCCGAAATGGCCCGGGTGATCGGGGCCGTGGCCAAGGGCGACCTCTCCCAGACCATGGACCTCGAGAACGAGGACCACCCGCTGCGCGGCGAATTCCTGCGCATCGGCAAGGTCGTCAACACCATGGTCGGGCAGCTGGGCTCGTTCGTGTCGGAAGTGACCCGCGTGGCCCGCGAGGTCGGCACCGAGGGCAAGCTGGGCGGCCAGGCCAAGGTGGCGGGCGTCGCCGGCGCCTGGAAGGACCTGACCGACAACGTCAACCTGATGGCCGCCAACCTGACCGGCCAGGTCCGCAACATCGCCGAGGTCACCACCGCCGTCGCCAACGGCGACCTGTCGCGCAAGATCACCGTCGACGTGAAGGGCGAGGTGCTGGAGCTGAAGAACACCATCAACGTGATGGTGGACCAGCTGAACGCCTTCGCCAGCGAAGTGACCCGGGTGGCCCGCGAGGTCGGCACCGAGGGCAAGCTGGGCGGCCAGGCCCAGGTGGAGGGCGTCGGCGGGACTTGGAAGGAGCTGACCGACAACGTCAACCTGATGGCCGGCAACCTCACGGGCCAGGTCCGCAACATCGCCGAGGTCACCACCGCCGTGGCCCGCGGCGACCTGTCCAAGAAGATCACCGTCGACGTGCGCGGCGAGATCCTGGAGCTGAAGGACACCATCAACGTGATGGTGGACCAGCTGAACGCCTTCGCCTCGGAAGTCACCCGCGTGGCGCGCGAGGTCGGCACCGAAGGCAAGCTGGGCGGTCAGGCCCAGGTCGAGGGCGTCGGCGGGACGTGGAAGGACCTCACCGACAACGTCAACTTCATGGCCGCAAACCTCACCGGCCAGGTTCGGAACATCGCCGAGGTGACCACCGCCGTGGCCAACGGCGACCTCTCCAAGAAGATCACCGTCGACGTGAAGGGCGAGATCCTCGAACTGAAGTCGACCATCAACGTCATGGTCGATCAGCTGAACGCCTTCGCCAGCGAAGTAACCCGCGTGGCCCGCGAAGTGGGTACGGAAGGCAAGCTGGGCGGTCAGGCCAACGTCACCGGGGTCGGGGGCACCTGGAAGGAGCTGACCGACAACGTCAACCTGATGGCCGGCAACCTGACCGGCCAGGTCCGCAACATCGCCGAGGTCACCACCGCCGTGGCGCGCGGCGACCTCTCCAAGAAGATCACCGTCGACGTGCGCGGCGAGATCCTGGAGCTGAAGAACACCATCAACACCATGGTGGACCAGCTGAACTCGTTCAGCTCGGAAGTGACCCGGGTGGCGCGCGAGGTCGGCACCGAGGGCAAGCTGGGCGGCCAGGCGCAGGTTCGGGGCGTGGCCGGCACCTGGAAGGACCTGACCGACAACGTCAACTTCATGGCCGCCAACCTCACCGGCCAGGTCCGCAACATCGCCGACGTGACCACCGCCGTGGCCAATGGCGACCTCTCCAAGAAGATCACCGTCGACGTGAAGGGCGAGATCCTGGAGCTGAAGAACACCATCAACGTGATGGTGGACCAGCTGAACGGCTTCGCCTCGGAAGTGACCCGCGTGGCCCGCGAAGTCGGCACCGAGGGCAAGCTGGGCGGCCAGGCCCAGGTCAAGGGCGTCGCCGGCACCTGGAAGGAGCTGACCGACAACGTCAACCTGATGGCCGGCAACCTGACCGGCCAGGTCCGAAACATCGCCGAGGTGACCACCGCTGTTGCCATGGGCGACCTCTCCAAGAAGATCACCGTCGACGTCCGCGGCGAGATCCTGGAGCTGAAGAACACCATCAACGTCATGGTCGATCAGCTGAACTCGTTCAGCTCGGAAGTGACCCGCGTCGCGCGCGAGGTCGGCACGGAAGGCAAGCTCGGCGGCCAGGCCCAGGTCAAGGGCGTGGCCGGCACCTGGAAGGACCTGACGGACAACGTCAACTTCATGGCCGCCAACCTGACCGGCCAGGTCCGCAACATCGCCGACGTCACCACCGCCGTCGCCAAGGGCGACCTCTCCAAGAAGATCACCGTCGACGTGCGCGGCGAGATCCTGGAGCTGAAGTCGACCATCAACGTCATGGTCGATCAGCTGAACGGCTTCGCCTCGGAAGTGACCCGCGTGGCCCGCGAGGTCGGCACCGAGGGCAAGCTGGGCGGCCAAGCCGCCGTGCCGGGCGTGGCCGGCACCTGGAAGGACCTGACCGACAACGTCAACATGATGGCCGCCAACCTCACCGGCCAGGTCCGCAACATCGCCGACGTCGTCACCGCCGTGGCCCAGGGCAACCTCAAGCGCAAGCTGACCCTCGACGCCAAGGGCGAGATCGCCTCGCTGGCCGACACCATCAACGGCATGATCGAGACCCTGGCCACCTTCGCCGACCAGGTGACCAACGTGGCCCGCGAGGTGGGTTCGGAAGGCAAGCTGGGCGGCCAGGCCAAGGTGCCGGGCGCGGCCGGCCTGTGGCGCGACCTGACCGACAACGTCAACGAACTGGCCGCCAACCTGACCACCCAGGTGCGCGCCATCGCCGAGGTCTCGACCGCCGTGACCAAGGGCGACCTCACCCGCTCGATCACGGTCGAGGCCTCGGGCGAAGTTGCGGCCCTGAAGGACAACATCAACGAGATGATCCGGAACCTGAAGGATCAGACGTTGAAGAACACCGAGCAGGACTGGCTGAAGACCAACCTGGCCCGGTTCAGCCGCATGCTGCAGGGCGAACGCGACCTGTCGACCGTGTCGAACCTGGTGCTGTCGGAGCTGGCCACCCTGATCAACGCCCAGCACGGGGTGTTCTACGTCTCGGAAACCGACGACGCCGGCGACACGGTGCTGACCCTGGCGGCCAGCTACGCCGGCGCCCAGCGCCGATCGCCCTCCACCCAGCTGCGCCTGCGCGAGGGCCTGGTCGGCCAGTGCGCGGCCGAGAAGAAGCGCATCCTGCTGACCGACCTGCCGACCGACTACGTCAAGATCAGCTCGGGCCTGGGCGAGGCCGCGCCGCGCAGCATCATCGTGCTGCCGGCCCTGTTCGAGGGCGAGCTGAAGGCGGTGATCGAGCTGGCCAGCTTCGGCGCCTTCAACGAGACCCAGCAGGCCTTCCTCGACCAGCTGATGGAGTCGATCGGCATCGTGCTTTCGACCATCGCCGCCAACATGCGCACCGAGGGCCTGCTGGCCCAGTCGCAGCTGCTGACCTCGGAACTGCAGGCCCAGCAGGGCGAGCTGAAGAAGACCAACGACCGCCTGGAACTACAGGCCGCGTCCCTGCGCCAGTCCGAGGAGTTGCTGCGCTCCAAGCAGGAGGAACTGCAGCAGACCAACGCCGAGCTGGAAGACAAGGCCCTGCTGCTGTCGGCCCAGAACAAGCAGGTCGAGGCCAAGAACACCGAGGTCGAGCAGGCCAAGGCGGCGCTGGAGGAGAAGGCCGAGCAGCTGGCCCTGACCTCGAAATACAAGTCCGAGTTCCTGGCCAACATGAGCCACGAGCTGCGCACGCCGCTCAACAGCCTGCTGATCCTGTCGAAGATGCTCAGCGAGAACGCCCAGGGCAACCTTTCCGGCAAGCAGGTGGAGTTCGCCAAGAACATCCACAGCGCCGGCGCCGATCTCTTGGGCCTGATCAACGACATCCTCGACCTGTCGAAGATCGAGAGCGGCACGGTCACCCTCGACATCGGCGAGATGTCGTTCGCCAGCCTGCGCGACCAGACCGAGCGCACCTTCGCCCAGATCGCCCAGGACAAGAAGCTCGACTTCCTGATCGATCTGGATCCCGCCCTGCCCCGGGCCATGTACACCGACGACAAGCGCCTGCAGCAGGTGATCAAGAACCTGCTGTCCAACGCCTTCAAGTTCACCGAGGCCGGTTCGGTCAGCCTGTCGGTCAGCCGGGCCGAGCGCGGCTGGGCCGAGGGCAACGACCACCTCAACAAGGCCGGCCAGGTGCTGGCCTTCTCGGTCGAGGACACCGGCATCGGCATCCCCGAGGAGAAGCAGCGGATCATCTTCGAGGCCTTCCAGCAGGCCGACGGCACCACCAGCCGCAAGTACGGCGGCACCGGGCTTGGCCTGTCGATCAGCCGCGAGATCACCCGCCTGCTGGGCGGCGAGCTGAGGGTGGTCTCCACCCCCGGCCAGGGCAGCACCTTCACCCTGTATCTGCCGCTGAACTTCAGCCCGACGGCGGCCTCGCCCCTGCCTGGCCCGACGCCGCGTCCGGCCGGCGCGCCGCCGGCGACCTTCGTCATCTCCACGGCCGACGCGCCCGCCTACGAGCCGGTCGAGACCGTGCAGGACGACCGCGACGGCATCGAACCCGGCGATTCCGTGGTGCTGATCGTCGAGGACGACCCGCGCTTCGCCTCGATCCTGCTGACCCTGGCGCGCGACGCCGGCTATCGCGGGGTGGTGACGGGCGAAGGCTCGGCCGTGCCGTCCCTGGCCCGGCGCTTCTCGCCCGAGGCCATACTGCTCGACGTCGGCCTGCCCGACATGGACGGCCTGGCCCTGCTGGACCTGCTCAAGCGCACCGCCGACACCCGCCACATCCCGGTGCAGGTGATCTCGGCCGACGACCGCGGGGGCCTTGCCCCGTCGATGGGGGCGCTGGGCTTCACCAGCAAGCCGGTCGAGCAGGAAGCGGTGATCTCCGCCCTGGACCGCGTGCGCCGCCTGGCCCACGGCGGCGCGCGGGCGCCGACCCTGGTCGGGGGCGGCGACGATACGGCCCGCCTGCTGCGCGAGGCCTTCGGGCAAGCGCATGCGGCGCGGGACCTTTCCGCCCTCCCCGCCGCGGCCTTCTCGGGCGAAGGCGGCGGCCTGGTGATCGAGGTCGAGCCGGGCGCCGCCGGGGCGGTCCTCGACGCCCTGAAGGCTCGAAACCCCGCCCCCGGCACGGTGGTGCTGTACGCGCCCGGCGAGCGCGACGCCGAGGAGAGCCGGCGCCTGCGGCTGGCGGTGCTGACGGGCCTGGCCCGCATCGCGCGCACGCCCGAACAGCTGATCGACCAGGCCGCCCTTCTGTTGCACGAACGGGTCGACAGCCTGCCCGACGCCGCCCGCGCCATGCTGGCCCAGAACCGCCACGCCGACGCCGTGCTGGCCGGCCGCACCGCCGTCGTCATCGACGACGACATCCGCAACATCTTCTCCCTGGCCAGCGCCCTGGAGGAATACGGCATCGAGCTGCGCTACGCCGAGAGCGGCCGCGCGGGGCTGGAGCTGATGGACGGCCTGGACCAGGTCGACCTGGTGCTGGTCGACATCATGATGCCCGACATGGACGGCTACGAGACCATGCGCGAGATCCGCTCGCGCCGGCGCTTCGCCGACCTGCCTGTGATCGCCGTCACCGCCAAGGCGATGAAGGGCGACCGCCAGAAGTGCATCCAGGCCGGGGCTTCGGACTACGTCTCCAAGCCCGTGGACCTGGACCAACTGATCTCGGTGCTGCGGGTCTCTGTGCAGCGGGCCGATGCGGCGCGAGCAGCCGGCGACAACGTGGTGGTGCTGGCGACGGCGGCGTCCTGATCATGGTCCCCGCCGTCCAGTTCCCGCCTGTCGAGCCCGAGCCGCAGCCGGTCACCAAGATCCTCATCGTCGACGACGACGAGCGCAACGCCTTCGCCGCCGTCCAGGCGCTTGAGAGCCTGGGACAGGAGCTGGTCATCGCCCGTTCCGGCGAGGAAGCCCTGCGGCGGCTGCTGACCGACGACTTCGCGGTGATCCTGCTCGACCTGCACATGCCGGGCATGGACGGCTACGAGACCGCCGCCCTGATCCGCCAGCGCCGTCGTACGCGCAGCGTGCCGATCGTCTTCCTGACCGCCGTGTTCCGCGACGAGACCCACATCTTCAAGGCCTATTCGGCCGGGGCCGTGGACGTGGTGTTCAAGCCGGTCGATCCGTTCATCCTGCGCTCCAAGGTGCAGGTGCTGGTCGACCTGCACGTCAAGACGCTGGAGCTGGCTCGCCAGGCCGAGCACCAGAAGGCCCTGCTGGAGGAATACGCCCGCGTCCAGGCCGAGAAGGCCGCGGCCGAGCGCTCGCTGCGCAGCAACGAGGAACGCCAGCAGGCCATTCTGCGGGTGCTGCCGATCGTCTTCCACTCCCGCCTGGCCGAGGCGCCCTACACCCCGCTATCGCTGAGCGACAACGCCGAGCGCCTGACCGGCTTTCCGGCCGACCAGCTGCTGGGCGAGGCCGAGCTGGGCATCGACCGGGTGCATCCCGAGGACCGCCCGGTGGTCGCCCGGGCCCAGGCCGAGGCCATACGGACGGGCTCCTACAGCTGTGAGTACCGCTGGCTGCGGGCCGACGGCGAATATCGCTCGTTCATCGACCAGGGGGTCCTCGCCTTCGACGACGACACCGGCCGCGCCCTGGTCTTCGGCGCCCTGTTCGACAACACCGACCGCCGCGGCCTGGAAGAGGCCCTGTCCCACGCCCGCAAGATGGAGGCCGTCGGCCAGCTGACCGGCGGCGTGGCCCACGACTTCAACAACCTGCTGACCGTGGTGCTGGGAAACATCGATCTGGTGCAGCGCCGCTGCGGCGACGCCTTTCCCTACGCCCGGCAGATCACGGCGGCGCGCCACGCGGCCGAGCGCGGCGCGGCCCTAACCCGTCAGTTGCTGGCCTTCTCGCGCCGGCAGCGGCTGGACCCGGCGACGGTCGAGCTGAACGACCTCGTCCGCGAGTTCTCGTCCCTGCTGCGCCAGGCCGTGGGCGAAGCCGTCACCATCGAGGTAGAGCATTCGACCGAACAGGGCTGGGTGCATGTCGACGTCGCCCAGCTGGAAAGCGTGCTGCTGAACCTGGCGGTCAACGCCCGTGACGCCATGGACGGCGCGGGCCTGCTGAAGATTTCGGTGCGAACCGGCGCGGCCGGCCACCAGCTGGTGGTCAGCGACAGCGGCCCGGGCATGTCGCCGGAGGTGGCCTCGCGCATCTTCGAGCCGTTCTTCACCACCAAGGAGGTGGGCAAAGGATCGGGCCTGGGCCTCTCGCAGGTCTATGGTTTCGTGCGGCAGTCGGGCGGCGAGATCGAGGTGACGACCAGCCCCGGCGCCGGCGCGACCTTCCGCATCGACCTGCCGGCCTGCGCGCCGTCGAATGTGGAGGTCGTGATCGAGGGCCCCGCCGCCAGCGTGCCGGTCGGCACCGAACGGATCCTGGTGGTCGAGGACGATCCGGCCGTGCTGGCCCTGGCGGTCGATACCCTGCGACCGCTGGGCTACCACGTCGCCGCGGCGCGCAACGCCGCCAGCGCCCTGCGCCGCCTGCGCAACGGCGACGGCTTCGACCTGCTGTTCTCGGACGTGGTGATGCCCGGCGGGATCACGGGCCTGGACCTGGCCCGCAAGGCTCGCGTCAAGCGGCCCAGCCTGAAGGTGCTGCTGACCTCGGGCTTCATTGGCCAGGAGGCCGAGGACTGG
The DNA here is from genome assembly GCF_059418205.1 of Caulobacter sp. GW821-FHT09B11. Taxonomy (NCBI): domain Bacteria; kingdom Pseudomonadati; phylum Pseudomonadota; class Alphaproteobacteria; order Caulobacterales; family Caulobacteraceae; genus Caulobacter; species Caulobacter sp. GW821-FHT09B11. The sequence continues at coordinate 68,317 of NZ_JBWKPK010000001.1, forward strand.
GCCAACGAGTACCCGATGATCGACAAGCCCTATGCGCCCTCGGCCCTGGCCGCGCGGGTGCGGGCGATCCTCGACGCGGTGAGCTAGGCGGGCGTTTCAGCCCGACGGGTCAGCCCATCCTGGCGCTGATCAGGAACCGGCTGCGGCTTTCGGCCGACTTGCGTTCCAGGGCCTGGCGCTCCTGCTGCTCGGTGGCGTCGAGCATGGCTTCCAAGAGGCGCGAGAAGTGCAGGCGCATGGCCTGGCGGGCGGCCTTGGCGTCGCGGCGGCGCAGCGCCTCGACCACGGCTGCGTGCTCGTTCTGGCGAGCATCGCCGTCGTGATGGCAGATCGACTCGTGGGTGCGCCGCACCTCCGGATCCTCCATGCGGAACTTCCAGAGGGTCTTGATCGTGTGGATGATGACGCGATTGCCCGACGCCGAGGCGATGGTCATGTGGAACTCGCGGTCCACCGCCGTCGAACGGGCGTCGTCGTCACCGGCCTCGACCATCTCGATCAGCAGGGCGTCGAGCTTGGCGAGATCCGCGTCCGAGATGATCGGCGCGGCCAGGGCGGCGGCTTCCGACTCGAACAGCGAGCGGGCCTCGGTCAGTTCGAAGGCGCTGACCGTCGGCAGGGCGTCGCCGCCGGCGCTGTCGGGCGCGACCGGACCGCAGACATAGACCCCCGAGCCGGCGCGGATGCGTAGAGTCCCGCGGGCCTGGAGCGCGATCTCGGCCTCGCGCACGGTCACCCGGCTGACGCCCAGCCGCTCGGACATCTCCCGCTCGCCCGGCAGCCTGGAGCCGGGCGGAAACTCTCCCGCCCGGACCATGCCGGCGATCTTGTCGGCGATTTCCTCGAACAGCCGGCGGTCGGCCATGGCGCCCCTCTAAGACGTTGTTGCGCCGCCAGATTTGCCCCAACTGGATTAAAATTGGAATAGCAAATTGGTCTGCGCCATGGCCGCTACGCGGCCCTACAGCCTTGCGCGTATCGAGATGAAGAACTGCGGCCCGAAGTACTGGTAGTTGCGGGTGCTGCCCTGGATCGGCATCGAGTCGACCTTGACCTCGTTGAACAGGTTGAGGCCCTGCAGGCGGATGTCGACCTTCTTGTTCAGCTTGTACTGGGCGGTGAAGTCGAAGGCGTCGCCGCCCGAGATGTAGCGCAGCTGGGCGTTGCCGCCGACGAAGTCCTGATAGTAGCGCGAGCGATAGCGGTAGATGCCCTGCAGGGTCAGCGGACCGGCCTCGTAATAGAGCTGGGCCGACAGCACGTGCTTGGAATAGCCGTTCAGCCCCGCGGCCGGGATCATGCCCTCGGTCACCACGCCGGTGTCGGCGTCGATGACGTCGCCCAGCCGGATGTCGTGGTTCTTGAAGTTGGTGATCGCGTAGTTGTAGCTCAGCTTTCCGCCGAAGCCGTCGAGCGGCTTGGGCAGCCAGCTGAACTTGTTCGAGAGCGTGAACTCCGCGCCGTAGACGTGGCTCTTGTCGTCGCTGTTCTGGGTCTGGGTGACCGGCACGGTGACGTTCTGGCCGTCGATGACGAACTGTTCGTCGATGGTCACCGGGATGAAGCCGCCGGTGAACTGCTTGTAGTACAGCGTCGTCGCCAAGATGGTGTCGCGGTTGGCGTAGTATTCCAGCGCCACGTCGGCGTTCCACGACATGATCGGCTTCAGGCGCGGGCTGCCGCTGGCGACGATCTCGCCGATGGCGTCCTGGATCGAGGTGAAGTCCGTGCCGTCCTGCAGGGTGATGGCCCGCCCCGCCGCCAGGCTGCTGGGCGCGGGCCGCGACATGGCCCGGTAGAGGGCGATGCGGCCGACCGTCTTGGGGGTCAGGTCGAAATTGGCGTTGACGCTGGGCAGAACGCGGAAGCTGGACGCCTTGATGCGGGTAGGGTCGAACTCGCCGGTCTCGACCAGGCGGATCGAGCCGTCGCCGTTGTTGACCACTTCCAGGCCGGCCCGCAGGCCCTTGGAGACGACGCGGGTGTCGACGACGCGGACGCCGAAGTTGCCGCGCACCGGCATGCCGGCCGTCTCGCCCTTGTAGGACGCCATGACGTAGCCCGACCATACCGTCTCGGTGACGTCGGCGTTGGCCACCGATCGCGTGTCGCCCGTGCCGCCGGGATCTTCCGAGCCCAGATAGTTGCGGAACTGGCAGAGGGTGTCGAAGGTCGCCCAACTGTGGATCGAGCCGCCGGGGGCGTCGGACATGTAGTCCGACTGCGGGAAGTTGGTGCGGCAGGCCAGGTTCACCGCCCGGTCCACCGCCAGGCTGGCCTGGTCGATGGTGACCAGGTCGTCATAGGTGGTGTAGCGGCGGCGCGAATAGCGCAGGCCGGCGTCGACCTTGTTGATGAAGCCGTCGAGCGCGTAGCTGGCGTCGAAGCGGGTCGCGAAGATGCGGTCCTTCTTCTCCTCCTCCTCGCGGGTCAGGCGGGCGTCGTCGCTGAACAGCGACCAGTCGTCGAGCTTGAAGCGCGGATCGATGGTGATCGTGGGCGCGAAGCCGTTGCGGGCGTCGTAGACGTAGGGCACCCGCTGATTGTTGATCGCCGTGCGCACGCCGTAGATGTCTAGCGGATCCGAGCGCAGGCGTACCGAGCGGGTCAGGTCGGTGCGGGTGGTCTGGCTGTAGGAGATGTCGGCCTTCAGGGTCAGGCGATCGGTGGCCTCGAACTCGAAATCGCCGCCGCCGCCGATGTATTCCTCTTCCCGCTGGAACAGGGTCGAGACCGACTGCAGCGTGCTGGAGCCCTCGGCGTAGAGCAGCCGGCCGTCATCGTCGTAGCGCACGTTGTGCAGGTTGTAGCGGGTCTCGGCCAGGCCCAGGTCGTGGCGGTCTTCCTGGTAGTTCCGCTTGGAATATTCGACGTCGAAATTGGCGTCGAAGCGATCGTTCGGCTGCCATTGCAGAGCGCCGAAGACGGCGTCGCGCTTCTCCTTGGCGGTCAGCTGGCGATAGGTCATCGAGTTGGGCGCCAGGTAGAACGGCGTGCCGGCGGCGGCCTGGGCGCGGCTCACCTCGGTGCAGTTGCCGGTGCTGACGATGTTCGGGTTGCAGGCCACCCAGGTGTTCGACGCCACATAGGACTCGGCCGGGTCATCGACCTGGTTGCGCTGGATCCCCAGCGAAATCCCGACATCGCCCAGCTTGCCCAGTTCGTACTGGTCGACATAGCTGGCCGTGCCGCGCCAGCCCCAGGGATCGGAGCCGGTGATACGCTTCTGGTAGGGATTGTAGTTGCCCTTGAGTTCCACCTGGGCCAGCCGTTTGCCGTAGTCGAGCGGCTTCTTGGTCTCCATCTCGATCGTGCCGGCGACGCCGCCCTCGATCAGGTCGGCCTGCTGGGACTTGTAGATCTTGATGCCGTTGAACAGTTCGGACGGGAACTGGCCGAAGTTGACGGCGCGGTCGCCGCTGCCGTTCGAGGCCTCGCGGCCGTTGAAGGTGGTGGCCGACAGGAACGAGCCCAGGCCCCGCAGCGACACCTCCGTCGGGCCGTAGTTGCCGCGATCGGCGGTGGCGCCGGTGATGGTCATGATCGCTTCGCCGATCGACTGGCCCGGCAGGTCGCCGATCTCGTTGGCCGACAGGGCGTCGACAATGGCCGTCGTATCGCGCTTTACCGCGATCGAATTCTGCATGGTCTGGCGGACGGCGCTGACCACCACCTCGTCGACCGAATTGTCGGTGATCGGTTGATCGGCGGGCGCGGTGGCGACCGCTTCCTGAGCCGAGGCGCCGGCGGCGAACGCGATGGCCGAGGCGGCGACGCCGCAGCTCAGGACCGACCGCAGGACCGCGAACCGTGATTGGGCGCGCAGAGTATTGGCGACGTGCATGTTTGCTCCCTCCCCTTCTTTTCTTATGCCGGAACCGTGCGACCTGACCGCAGGTGCGTCAAGGCGGATTCTCAGACCAATTTTAGAAATACTTAGGCCAATTTGAATCGGCCGATATGCATACCAATTTTCACCGCACGGGCGCGCGGAAGCCGCCCCGGCCAGGGCCGTGGCGCGAGGCTGCTTCCGCGTCCTCCCGCTTAAGGAACCAGTTGGCTGCGCAGCGCCGGAACCGCGACGGCCAGGTCGTTGGCGACCAGCCGGGCGAACACCCGCGCGCCGGTCTCGCCGACGTGGGTATAGTCGAACTTGCGCACCAGCTGGCCGCGCGGCCCGGTCTCGGTCGTCGGCGCGTCGGGCTGGCGCGCTTCCTCCGCCGCGCGCGGCGGCAGGGTCGTACCGGCCTTGGCGGCGGCGACTTCGGCCTCGAGCGGCTCGGCCTGGGCCAACTTCATGGAGTCGACGGCGCCCAGCTTGCGCACGACGGCGGCGCTGGACTTGTTGAGATCCACCAGCGGCGTCTTGGTCTCGGCGGCGACCTTGCGCACCTCCTCCGACCAGGGCTCCAGCGTGTTCTTCAGCTGGCCGCCGGCAAACTCGCGGCGGGTCAGCGGCGTCAGCAGCACCGGCTCGGCGCCGGCCGCCCTCACCTCCTCGACGAACCGCTTCAGGTTGGCCGGGAATTCGGTGGTCATGTCGGTCCAGCGCTCGCCCTTGGACGACTGGTCGTTGTGGGCGAACTGGATCAGCACATAGGTGGCGGCGTAACCCTTCACCCGCGCCTCGTTCAGCGCGATATCCCACGAACCCTCGGCGCGATAGCTGCGGGTCGAGCGCCCGCCGCGGCCGAGGTTCAGGCAATTCAGCGACGACTTGACGTGATAGTCGCAGAAGGCCGAGGCCCAGCCGCTGCCCGGGGCCATGGTGGAGTCGCCCACCAGGATGATCTTGTAGGGCTTGATCGGGGCGGCGTCGGTGCGCGGCTCGCGATCCTTCTGCGGGCCGGGCGGCTGGGCCAGGACGGCGGCCGGAGCCGCCGCCAGGACCAGGGCCGCGAGCATCGCGGTTCTGATTTTCATTGGATCCTCCCTCCTTGTCTTTGCGGCTTGTTTCCTCGTGTACCGGGCCGGCCTTACGAGAAGGCCAGCCCGCCGTTGATGTCGAGATTGACCCCGGCCAGGAACGAGGCGTCCTGCGAGGCCAGGAAGGCCACCGCGGCGGCCACTTCCTCCGGCGCGCCCTCGCGGCGCAGCGGGGTGTTACCGGCGACGGCGGCGCGGCCTTCGGGCTTGGAGAAGATGTCGTGGAAGCTGGTGCCGATCAGGCCCGGGCACAGGGCGTTGACGCGGATGCCGCGCGGTCCCAGCTCCTTGGCCCAGCCGCGGGTCAGGGTCATCAGCGCGCCCTTCGAGGCGGCGTAGACGCTGGCGCCGGGGCCACCGCCGTCGCGGCCGGCCAACGAGGCGATGTTGATGATCGCCGCGCCGTCCGGAATGTGCGGCAGGGCCGCCTTGGTCACCAGGAAGGCCGACTTCAGGTTCAGGGTCATGACCTGGTCGAAGAAGGCCTCGTCCATCTCGGCCAGGCTCTTGCGGGCGACCATGCCGCCGGCGAGGTTGACGAGAATGTCGATCTTGCCGGTCACGCCGGCGGCGGCGGCCACCAGGGCGGCGACCTCGGCCGGGTCAGTGACGTCGGCGCGGTGCAGCACCGCCTTGCCGCCGGCCGCCTCGATACGCGCCGCCGTCTCCTGGGCCGAGGCTTCGTCGCCGCGATAGTTCACCACCACGGTCGCGCCCTCGGCGGCCAGTCGCAGCGAGACCTCGCGGCCGATGTCGCGGCCGCCGCCGGTGACCAGCGCGACCTTGTCCTTGAACCTCATGGGGTCCCCTCTTTTACTGAATGTCGGAAGCCGGCGCGGAGACGGGGCTTTCGCGCCCGCCCAGCAACCAGAGAGCGATGACGCCCAGCGGCACGATGGCCGCCGCCAGGACGAAGATCGGGGCGTAGCCGTGCTTGGTCATGACCGGCACGAGCCAGGTCGTGACAAGGGTGCCGGCCACCGCGGCGGTGCCGCCGACGCCGGCGATCGTGCCCACGGCCCCGCCGCCGTAGTAGTCGCTGGGCAGGGTCTGGATGTTGTTGATGGCCACCTGGAAGCCGAACAGGATCACGGCGATCAGCAGCACCGCGCTCAGCGGATCGGCCGCGCGGGCCGTCAGCAGCAGGGCCGGCAGCATGATCACGCCGCCCAGGGTCACAGCTAACCGACGGGCGCTGAGGGTCTTCCAGCCGCGCCGGATCAGCGCCCCCGACAGCCAGCCGCCGCCGAGGCTGCCCAGCATGGCGCCGACGAACGGCACCCAGGCGAACAGGCCGATCTTGCGCACGTCGAAGCCGAAGCTTTCCGCCAGGTAGATCGGCAGCCACGAGACGAACAGCCACCAGACCGGATCGAGGAAGAAGCGCGAGACGATGATCGCCCAGCTCTGCTTCTGGCGCAGCAATTGGCGCAGGGTCGGCGACCAGCCGGCCTTCCCATTGGCCTCGCCGCGATCGGCGATGTGGGCGCGCTCAGCCTCGCTCAGCCACGGGTGGGCGCCCGGGTCGGCGCGGTAGATGAACAGCCACGGCAGCAGCCACAGGAAGCCCAGCACCCCGACCACCAGGAAGGTCGCCCGCCAGCCCAGAAGCTCGAACAGCAGGGCCACCAGCGGCGCGGAGATGATCGCCCCGATCGCCGCCCCGGAATTGAAGATGCCTTGGGCCAGGGCGCGTTCGCGCGGCGGGAACCACAGGGCGTTGGCCTTGACCGCGCCGGGCCAATTGCCGGCCTCGCTGATCCCCAGCGTCACGCGCAGCAAAGCGAGCAAGCCGAGCGACCGCACCAGGCTGTGGGCGGCGATCGACAGCGACCAGACCAGGATCGAGACGGCGAAGCCCATGCGGGTGCCGATGACGTCGAACACCTTGCCGAACAGCGACTGGCCGAAGGCGTAGGCGACCATGAAGATGGTCACCAGCAGGGCGTAGTCGGACTTGTCGGCCCCGATGTCCTTCGACACCGCCGGCCACATCACGGCCAGGGCGTTGCGGTCGATGTAGTTGATGACGGTCGCCAGCCCGACGAGGCCGACGATCAGCCAGCGAAGCCCGCCCCTCATTGACCGATGTCCTCGCCGTCGAAGCGGGCGAAGTGGCCCTTCCAGTTGAAGGGCGCGCCGTCGACGTTCGCCTTGTGGACGGCGCCGGGATCGGCGCTGTCGGCGATGGCCAGGACGATCGTGCGGCCGCCGGCCAGCACGATGGTGACGACGTCGGCGTCGGCCGTCCGCACGTGGCGCAGGGCTTCGATGCGGCTGGTGCTGCCTTCGGTGGTCTCCGCCGACGGATCGTAGGCCCCATGCGGCTCGAGCACGCCGACGAAGGTCGTGTCGGTCACGCCCTTCACGCGCTGGATCAGCACCGGTTCGCGGCGCAGGTTGAACTTCGGATCGTTGGCTCCGCTCTCGCCCAGGATCACCTCGGCCCCGGCGGGCGGCAGCATGCGCCAGGTGTAGAAACGCTCGCCGTTGATCCAGGTCAGGCGGGCGTTCGAGGCGTCGGGCGTTCCGGTCGCGTCGACCCACAGGTGCTGGTAGCCGTCGTCCTTGCCCAGCACCGGGCGCTCGGCGAGGTTCTGCTTCAGCGGGAAGCCGGCGTCGATGATATGGCCGGAAAAGTGCAGCGGCAGGTCGTACTGGGCCGGCTTGTCGCCGTGAACCTTCAAGAGGTCGAGCACCAGCGGCGGGCCCTTGCCGCCGACATCGATCTGCACGATCGAGCGACGGAAGGTCACGCCCGGCCAGGCGCCGGCCATCTCGGCCGTGCTAATCTTCGCATTGCCCTCGGCGGAGAAGAAGATCTGCCTCGGGGCCAGAGTGTTGGCGACCTTGACCTTGCCGTCGAACTGGCTGGTCTCGTTCACCACCAGGGTGTTGTGGGCCACGGTCTGCTTGGCCCAGGTCTCGTTTTCCTTGAGGTAGCGACCGCCGTCCTTGGCCTCGATGTTGAGGAAGCGGGCCGCGCCGTAGTCGGTCACGATCGCGCGGCCGGCGTCGTAGAGGATCCAGTTCAGCTTGTCGTAGTGGCCGTGGCCCATGCCCTGGGCCGAGTTCTTGACCGCCACGACCTCGTCCTCGTCGCCCGGACCGGCGCGCATGACGGCGATGGCGCCCTGGTCGCCGTCGGGACCGTCGCGGAACAGCATCGAGGCGTAGGGGAACGGCTTTTCCTTGCCGGCCGCCAGGTCGCGAGCCACGGCCAGGCCATCGGGCGTCAGGGTGGTGCGGCCCTGCCAGCGGGCGATCGACAGCAGCGACGGATCCCTGGTCGCGCCATAGGCGATGGCCACCGACTGGTAGAGCTCGTCGGTCTTGAGGCTCTTTTCCAGCAGGGCGTCGTTGAACGGGAAGAAGTAGCCGTCATAGGTCAGTTGCACCGCCGCCCGGACCGCCTTGGTCAGCACGCCGCCGCGGTATTCGAAGATCTTCCGCTGCGGTTCGTTCTCGTCGATGGCGTGGGCGAAAAGCACGAAGGGCTGCAGGGCGTAGCGCTGGTAGTACGGCCCCTCGGCATAGTAGCCGTCCGGCGAGAACAGCTGGTCGATCTGCTTGAGGAAGCCGACCTTGCCCGAAAGGTCCGTGCCCTTCAGGGCCTTTTCCACCATCACCTGGTCACGCAGCACGTAGCCGGTCATGCCGACGGCGGCGCAGGCCCAGGTGGCGTGGTTGTGGATGATGTCGAAGACCTGCGGCTGGTCGTCGGCGATAAACTTGGCCATCGGCCGGAAGACGCCGTCGTCGATGGTCTTGCGGTCGGCGTCGCTGAGGGTGTCGCGGATCGCGTCGTAGCCCTGGATCGAATAGACCACCCAGACCGCGTCGTTCAGGCTCTGCCAGAACAGCTTGCCGGCGGAATTGTTCTTGGCGGCGGGGTGCAGGCCCAGGGTCGGATAGAGCTTGGCGTATTCCAGCAGCATCCGCCGGGCGTAGTCGGCGTAGGCCTTGTCGCCGGTGGCGCGGTACAGCATGCCCGCGCCATAGATGGCCATGTAGTTGCGCTTGTGCTGCTCGTGGGTGCGGCCGCCGCCCGGATCCTTCGGCACGGGCACGTCGATGCCGGCCTTCATGGCCGCGTCGACCTCCTTGTGCACCCGCTTCAGTTCGGCGGCGAACATCGGATAGCGCTCGCCTTCGCTGCGCATGGCCGCCAGATCCGCGCCGCCGACCAGGACGGGCCCCTGCCCGCTCGGCTGGGCCATGACGCCGGCCGGCAGAGCCGCCGAGACCAGCAGGGCCAGAACCAGGCCGCCCGCGCGTCGCCGAATGTTTCGCACTCGTCTTACTCCCTCGATGCCGCCAGCTCTGTGGCTGGTCCGCAGGTTCGAGAAAACGGCATACGGCAGAGCGGACCATTTGTCCTAACAAATTTTCAGATCTCAGCCCATTTTTGGTCCGCAATACTGCCTATACCAATTTAGACCAGTTTGGTTTGGCGCGTGGACGATCGCTTCCGCCATGGCGCGGCAGGCCCGCTCCCCCTGCGGGGCCGGAGGATCTAGACGACTTATCGGGATTGGGAACGGCGCGAAGCCGTCAGTTGATCCGGCGCTTTTCCAGCTTCCGGGCCAGGGTGCGGCGATGCATGCCCAGACGCCGGGCGGTCTCGGAGATGTTGAAGTCGGTCTCGACCAGGGTCTGGTGGATCCGCTCCCATTCCAGATTCTTCAGCGAGGTGGCCCGTTCGCCGATCGCCGCGCCGGTGTCGCCCTCGCGCTTGTCGAAGGCGGCCTCGATGTCGTCGGTGTTCGAGGGCTTGGCCAGGTAGTGGCAGGCGCCCAGCTTGATGGCCTCAACCGCCGTGGCGATGCTGGCGAAGCCGGTCAGGACCACGATCAGCATGTCCGGATCACGGGTGATCAGCGCCTGGACGCAGGACAGGCCCGACTCCCCGGCCAGCTTCAGATCCACCACGGCATAGCGCGGCTCGAAGGTCTCCAGCGCCGTCAGGGCCTCGTCCAGGCCATGGACGTGCACCACCTGATAGCCCCGGCGCTCGAACGAGCGCTTGAGGGTGGCGGCGAACTTCTCGTCATCCTCGACGATGATCAGCTTGCGCTCAGCGGGCATGTCGCCTCCGGATCTGCAGCGAGGCCAGCGGCAGGGTCAGGACGACGCTGGCGCCGCCCTCGGGGCGGTTCTCAGCGCCGGCCGCGCCGCCCAGCTTGCGCAGGACGTTGACCACCAGGAACAGGCCAAGCCCGCCCCCTGCCCGCCCCTTGGTCGAGTTGTAGGGCTTGCCGAAGTTCTCCAGCGTCTCGGGCGCGAAGCCCGGGCCGTCGTCGTCGACCTCGATGACGATCAGCCCGCCGCTGACGCTCACATGCAGCCGCACCGCCTCGGGCGAGGCGTCCAGCGCGTTGTCGAGCACGTTGTGGATCACCTGCTTGAGGGTCGACTCCGCGACGATCGAGGTCGGCGTGACGAGGTCGGTCTCGTAGGTCAGGACGTCGCTGTTGCGGGTGGCGCGCCACTCGGCCACCACCTCGTCCATGAAGGCCCGCAGGGTGCTGACCCGGACCTCGTCGCTGCGCGCCTCGCCGGCCGACAGCAGGACGCCGGTGACGATCTGCTTGCAGCGCTGCACCTCGCCGCGCATGTCCTCAAGCTCCTGGGCCAGCTCCGGGTGCTTGGCGAACACCTTCATGCGCCGCCAGTCGCCCAGGATGACGTCCAGCGTCGCCAGCGGCGTGCCCAGCTCGTGCGCGGCGCCCGAGGCCAGCAGGCCCATACGGACGATGTGGGTCTCTTCGGCCGCCCGCTGGCGCAGCTCGGCCAGGTGGGCGTCGTGGCGGCGCAGGTTGGCGTTGATGCGCGAGACGAAGGTCACCAGCAGCACTGCGTCCAGCACCACGCCCATCAGCATGCCCATGATGAACAGGCCGAAGAAGGCCTGGTCGCTGAGGCCCGTGGCGATGACCGGACGGTTGAAGGCCACCAGCATCAGGAAGCAGAAGCTGGTCAGGAACACGATCGCCCAGGTCGCCCAGACCTCGAGCAAGACGACGCCCAGGATCACGTGCATCAGGTAGAGGGTCGTGAAGGGATTGGTCGCCCCGCCGCTGAAATAGAGCTGGGCGGTCAGGGCCAGGGCGTCCAGCGCCAAGGCCGAGAAGAGGTCGTAGGGGCCCAGCGGCTTGGCGCTCTTAAGGCGCAGCAGGCTGGCGAGGTTCAGCACCACCAGCGCGGCCAGCACCAGCATCATCGCCGCCAGGGGCAGCTTGAACCCGAGGCTGAAATGCACCGCAAGGATGGTGACGACCTGGCCGACCACGGCGATCCAGCGAAGGTGGATCAGCTGCAGCATGTTCTGCCGGGCGATGGCGTCGGCGGGGTTCGCCGCATTGTCCGCGGCCCGCGCCCCTGAAAGCCAGCCCGACATGCCGGCGATCAGGATGCGGGCGGTCGGCGTCATGGGGCCTCTTTAACCCGGTTCCGGCGCGCGTCGAACAGAACATAGGCGGCCGCCCCGCCGGTCAGCAGCGCCAGGCCGAACCAGGTCAGGGCGTAGACCAAGTGGCTGTTGGGGAAATTGACGACGGTCAAGCCGCCGATCGGCCAGCCGCCGGGATTGGGCGTCGCGTCGGCGTCGACGAAATAGGGTGCGGTCCGGCCCAGGCTCTTGGCCTTGGCGATGGCCTGGACGTCGCGGGAGTACCAGCGCCCGCCCGCCGGATCGTTCTTGCGCAGGAAGCCGCCGTGCGGCTCGGTCAGGCGCAGGAGGCCCACGACGCTGACCGGGCCGGCGGCCTGGGCGGCCAGACGGGTTCCGGGCGCGCGCTGCTCGGCCGAGACGAAGCCGCGATTGACGAGGACGTCGAAGCCCTGGTCGGTGGAAAGCGGGGTGACGACCCAGAAGCCGGGCCCTTCGCGGGTGACGGCCTGAACCAGGGTCTCGCGGTCGTGCAGGAAGCGACCGGTCAGGCGCACGCGGCGATAGCCGTCGGAGGCCTGGCTGATCCCCGCCCAGCGGTCGGGACCGGGGGGCGGGGTCGGCTCTGCGTGGATGCGCTGCTCGACCCGTTCGATCAGGTCGAGCTTCCAGGCCCTGCGCTGGACCTGCCAGCCGCCGAGCGCCAGGAAGAACGCGGTGAAGGCCAAGCAAAGCCCGACCAGCGCGATCGTCCGGGCGGCTCGGCCGCCGGCCTTGGTCAAGGGACTTCCCGCATGTCGTGCGGCATCGGGGCCATCATGTGGGTGTCGAGGTTGTGCATGACCCACAGCGACCCGGCCAGGGCGATCACCACCACGATCAGGGTGAACACCAGGGCCAGCATGCTCCAGCCGCCTTCCGACCGCGGGTTCATGTGCAGGAAATAGATCATGTGGACGACGACCTGGATCGCGGCCAGGCCCATGACCGCCACGGCGGTCATCTGGTGGGTCGGCAGCACGTCGGCCATGACCAGCCAGAACGGGATGGCGGTGAGGATCACCGCCAGCACGAAGCCGATCACATAGTCCTTCAGCGTGCCGTGAGCGGCGCCGCCGTCGTGGTCGTGCCCGTGGTCGTCATGCGCGTGGTGCGCGTCGTGGCTGGCCGCGCTCATTTCAGGACTCCGAGCAGGTAGACGAACGAGAAGACGCCGATCCAGATGACGTCGAGGAAGTGCCAGAACATCGACAGGCACATCAGGCGACGCTTCATTTCGACGCCGAGACCGCGCTGGCTGACCTGGACCATCAGGGTGACGAGCCAGATGATGCCGAAGGTCACGTGCAGGCCGTGGGTGCCGACCAGGACGAAGAACGACGACAGGAAGGCGCTGCGCTGCGGGCCGGCCCCCTCATGGATGAGGTGGTGGAACTCGTAGAGCTCCAGCGACAGGAAGCCGAGGCCGAACAGCCCGGTGATCGCCAGCCAGATCAGGGTCGGGGCCACCTTCTTGGCCTGGGCCGAGAGCATGGCGAAGCCATAGGTGATCGACGAGAACAGCAGCAGCGCGGTGTTCACCGCCACGATGGGCAGATCGAAGAGATCCGCCCCCGAGGGGCCGGCCGCGTAGTTGCGGCCGAGCACGGCGTAGCAGGCGAAGAGCACCGCGAAGATCAGGCAGTCGCTCATCAGGTAGATCCAGAACCCCAGCAGGGTGCCGTTCTCCGGATGGTGATCCTCGGTCAGGTGGAAGCGGGTGTTGTCCGCTTCGGTCAGGACTTGGGCGTGGGCCATGGTTACGCGAGGCTCCGCAGGGCTTCGGTGCGGGCGTCCTCGACGCGGACGACCTCCTCGGCCGGAATGTAGTAGTCACGCTTGAAGTTGAAGGTGTGGGCGATGGCCCCGCCGATCAGGACGACGAACGACGCCACGGCCAGCCACCAGATGTGCCAGATCATCGCGAAGCCGAGCACGATGCTGATCCCGGCGAGGACGACCCCCGCGCCGGTGTTCTTCGGCATGTGGATCGGGATGAAGCCGGTGGTCGGGCGCTCGTAGCCGCGCTGCTTCATGTCGTGCCAGGCGTCGATCTGGTGGATCACCGGGGTGAAGGCGAAGTTGTAGGCCGGCGGCGGCGACGAGGTCGACCACTCCAGCGTACGGCCGCCCCAGGGATCGCCGGTCAGGTCGGCGTACTGTTCGCGCTTCATGAAGCCGACGACGATCTGCAGGATGAAGGCGATGATGCCGACCAGGATCAGAACGGCGCCGAAGGCGGCGATCACGAACCAGATCTGCAGGCTCGGGTCCTCGAAGTGGCTGACGCGGCGGGTCACGCCCATCAGGCCAAGGACGTAGAGCGGCATGAAGGCGAAGAAGAAGCCGATCTGCCAGAACCAGAACGAGACCTTGCCCCAGAACGGGTCGAGCTTGAAGCCGAAGGCCTTGGGGAACCAGTAGACGATGCCCGCGAACATGCCGAACACGACGCCGCCGATGATCACGTTGTGGAAGTGGGCGATCAGGAACAGCGAGTTGTGCAGGACGAAGTCGGCGGGCGGGACGGCCAGCAGGACGCCGGTCATGCCGCCGATGACGAAGGTGACCATGAAGCCCATGGTCCACAGCATCGGCACTTCGAACCGGATGCGGCCGCGATACATCGTGAACAGCCAGTTGAAGATCTTCGCCCCTGTCGGGATCGAGATGATCATCGTGGTGATCCCGAAGAACGAGTTCACGCTGGCGCCCGAGCCCATGGTGAAGAAGTGGTGCAGCCACACCAGGTACGACAGGATCGTGATGACGACCGTGGCGTAGACCATCGAGCTGTAGCCGAACAGGCGCTTGCTGCAGAAGGTCGATACGACTTCAGAGAACACGCCGAAGGCCGGCAGCACCAGGATGTAGACCTCGGGGTGACCCCAGATCCAGATCAGGTTCACGTACATCATCGGGTTGCCGCCGAAGTCGTTCGTGAAGAAGTTGGTGTGCAGGTAGCGGTCGGCGGTCAGCAAGGCCAGGACGGCCGTGAGGATCGGGAAGCTGGCGACGATCAGGACGTTGCTGCACAGCGAGGTCCAGGTGAACACCGGCATCTTCATCAGGCTCATGCCCGGCGCGCGCATCTTCACGATGGTCACGATCAGGTTGATGCCCGACAGGGTGGTGCCGACGCCGGCGATCTGCAGCGACCAGATGTAGTAGTCTACCCCGACATCTGGACTGTACGCCAAATTGGATAGCGGCGGATAAGCCAGCCAGCCCGTGCGGGCGAACTCGCCGACGAACAGCGACAGCATCACCGTCACCGCGCCGCCGACCGTCATCCAGAAGCTGAAGTTGTTCAGGAACGGGAAGGCCACGTCGCGGGCGCCGATCTGCAGCGGCACGACGAGGTTCATCAGGCCGGTGATCAGCGGCATCGCCACGAAGAAGATCATGATCACGCCGTGGGCGGTGAAGACCTGGTCGTAGTGGTGCGGCGGCAGGTAGCCGGCGGCGTCGCCGAAGGCCAGGGCCTGCTGGGCGCGCATCATCAGGGCGTCGGCGAAGCCGCGCAGCAGCATGATGATGGCCAGGATGATGTACATCACCCCGATCTTCTTGTGGTCGACGCTGGTCAGCCACTCACGCCACAGATAGCCCCAGACCTTGAAGTAGGTCAGGGCGGCCAGGACGGTGATACCGCCCAGCGCGACCATGGCGAACGTGCCGAGCAGGATCGGCTCGTGGAATGGAATGGCGTCCCATGTGAGACGGCCGAAGATCGTTTTTACGAGGTCCGGGGACATGATGATCTCTAGGCTTTGATCAGCGCGCTTCGGCGGGCGCGGACTTGGGGGCGCAGAGCGCGGCGACGAACGAGCGGATGCCGCCCTCCCCGCGCCGAACCCGCTTGTCGTATTCGAGGGTGGTGACGTTGGTGGTCCCGGCCATGCCGAGGCCGCCGGCCTTGTCGATGGCCATCATGTCGTGCTGGCACATCTTGCCCGGCTCGACGCAGCGGTTGACGGCCTTGTCGAACAGGCCGGCCTCGACCGAGGCGAAGCGCTGCGGCGGAACCTTCTCGCTGGGCTTTTCCAGCACGAGATAGCGCGTGCCGTCGAGGCGACCGTCGCTCTTGCGGACGTCGGCGGCCCACTTGTCGAAGTCGGCGCGGCTCATGCCGTGGAACTTGAAGCGCATGTGCGAGAAGCCCTCGCCGCTGTAGTTGGCCGAGAAGCCGTCGAACACGCCCGGCTTGTTGATCACGGCGTGCAGCTTCGTGCGCATGCCGGGCATGGCGTAGATCTGGCCGGCCAGGGCGGGCACGTAGAACGAGTTCATCACCGACGAAGCCGTCAGGTCGAAGTCGATCGGGGTGTCGATCGGGGCGGCCAGTTCATTGACCGTGGCGACGCCCAGCTCGGGATAGATGAACAGCCACTTCCAATCGAGGGCGACGACCTGGACCTTCAGCGGCTTGACGCCTTCGGCCGTGCGGCCCGGGGCCAGGCGGTCGAGCGGACGGTACGGGTCGAGCAGGTGGGTGCTGGTCCAGGTGACGGCGCCCAGGATCATGATGATCACCAGCGGCGCGGCCCAGATCACGATCTCGAGCTTGGTCGAGTGGTGCCAGTCGGGATCGTACTTGGCCGCCTGGTTCGTCTGCCGGTACTTCCACGCGAAGAACAGCGTGAGGAAGATGACCGGCACGATGATGATCAGCATCAGCACCGTCGACAGAATGATCAGGTCGCGCTGCTGAACGGCGATATCGCCCGACGGGTTCATCACGACCCAGTCGCAGCCGCTCAGGGCGAGCAGCAGGGGCAGCAGGGCGAGCTTCTTCAATGGACTCGGAATCATGAGGGACCTGGACTTCGGACGCATTGGCCGGCGCGATAGTCTAACGCAGGAGGGCGCGACATTGGACCATTTGTCCTAGGCGCCGCAGTGCAGCACGAAAATGAGGAGCCGAAGGCGCATCAAGGCGTTTGCCAGAACGGGGCAGTTGGTCTCATGCTCTCGTTCAGACCGTCGGAAAGGCGGCTGAAAAGAGTTTGGGACGGAACAACAGGAACAAGGCGCGTAGCTGCATGAATCAGGATTTCGCACTGCCGACGTCATCGGGCCTCGAGCGCGACGCGCGGCGATTGCACGCCGACCACAAGGGCGTCCGGCCCGGCGAGATCGCCATCGGCGTGATCATCGGACGGACCTCGGAGTTCTTCGACTTCTTCGTCTACGCCATCGCTTCGGTGCTGGTCTTCCCTCACCTCTTCTTTCCGTTCGTGGACCGTCTGACGGGCGTCCTGTGCTCGTTCGCGATCTTCTCGCTGGCCTTCGTGGCCCGCCCGATCGGCTCGGCGATCTTCGGCGTCATCGACCGCAACTACGGCCGCGGCGTGAAGCTGACCATCGCCCTCTTCCTGCTGGGCGGCTCGACGGCCGCGATGAGCTTCCTGCCGGGCTACGCCACGGCCGGCGCCGCCGCGATCTGGGCCCTGGCGGCCTTTCGCATCGGCCAGGGCCTGGCCCTGGCGGGCGCCTGGGACGGCATGGCCTCGCTGCTGGCGCTGAACGCGCCCGAGAAGAAGCGCGGCTGGTACGCGATGATCCCGCAGCTGGGCGCGCCGTTCGGCTTCATGCTGGCCAGCGGCCTGTTCGCCTATTTCGTCGCCAGCCTGGGCTCGGCCGACTTCCTCGACTGGGGCTGGCGCTACCCGTTCTTCGCGGCCTTCGCGATCAATGTCGTGGCCCTGTTCGCCCGCCTGCGCATCGTCGCCACCGAGGAGTTCGGCCAGCTGTTCGAAAAGGGCCAGCTGAGCCCCGTGCCCCTGACCAGCCTGATGAAGGCGCAGGGCTCCAACGTGATCATCGGCGCCTTCGCCCCGCTGGCCACCTTCGCCATGTTCCACCTGGTGACGGTGTTCCCGCTGTCGTGGGTCAGCCTGCACGACGACGGCGGCGAGGCGCTGAACTTCCTGCGCATCGAACTGGTCGGCGCCCTGGTGGGCGTGGTCGGGATCATGGTCTCGGGCTGGATCGCCGACCGCATCAGCCGCCAGAACCAGCTGGCGCTGTCGGCCGTGCTGATCGGCATCTTCAGCCTGGCGGCGCCGTGGCTGCTGGACGCCGGCAGCGTCGGCCAGACCGTCTATGTGGTGGTCGGCTTCGCGATCCTGGGCCTTTCGTTCGGCCAGGCGTCGGGCGCGGTCAGCTCGGGCTTCCTGCGCAAGTTCCGCTACAGCGGCGCGGCCCTGACCTCTGACCTGTCGTGGCTGATCGGCGCGGGCTTCGCGCCGCTGGCCGCCCTGGCCCTGGCCAGCTTCTGGGGCCTGCCGGCCATCGGGCTCTATCTCGCCTCAGGCGCGGTCGCGACCCTGATCGCCCTGACGATCGACCGTCGCCGCCGGCTGCACAAGGCCGCGCCCAAGGCCTAGCCTCGAGCGACGAGCCGGAACAAAAGGAACGCCGCGGGCCCCGCCCGCGGCGTTTTCTACGTCAGAAGTCGGCCGACAGCGTGACCTGGAAGGTCCGGTGCGAGCCCGGCCGGAAGGTCGCGGCCGTATTCACCGTGGTGGTGATCGTGCCCAGGTAGTCCTCGTCGAAGATGTTATCGACGTTGATGCGGGCCTTGACCTGCTTCAGCGGCCCGACGCCGAAGCCGTCGCCGAGATCCACATAGGCGTTCCAGACGGTGTAGCCGTCGGTCTTCTCGGTGTTGGTCATGTTGGTGTAGCGGTCGCTGAGATGGCGGGCCGAGACGTTGACCACGGCCCAGTCGACCGGCTCCCAGGTCACCCCGCCCTGGAACAGCCAGGTCGGGAAGTCGGGCAGCGTGTTGCCGGCGATGGCGTTGGTCCCGAAGTTGTTCTCGAACTCGGCGCGGTTGTACGACAGGTTGGTGTTGAAATAGATCTTGCCGCCCAGAAGCTCCGGCTTCCACTGGCCGCTGAACTCGGCCCCGTGCGCCTCCACGGCCCCGACGTTCTGGTAGAACGTCTCGGTCGTCGTGCTGCCCGGCACCACCGAGGCGTAGGACTGTAGCCGGTTGTCGAAGGCGGTGTAGTAGACCACGACCGAGGCGTTGAAGGTCGCCCGGTTGGCGCGATAGCCCAGTTCCAGGTTCTGCGAGGTCTCCGGCTCGGGTCCGGGCACGCTGGGGCTGGCGGCCGAGAAGATGTCGTCGGCGCCGCGCGGCAGGGCCAGGTTCTCCGAATAGGAGGCGAACACCTGGTCACGGCTGTTGATCGAATAGACCAGGCCCACCTGCGGCAGGAAGCCGTCCTTCCAGTTGTCGGTGATCGTCGGCTTGCGCTGGGCGATGTAGTCGGCCGGATTGCGATAGCCGCTGATCTTGTAGTCGATGTCGGTCGACTTGAAGCCCACCTCGACCTTCAGGCGGTCGTCGAACAGCTTGATCGTGTCCTTGAGGAAGAACTGGGTCGTCTCGCGGGTCGAGACGTAGTTGCGCTGCAGGTGCACCGGCTCGTTCAGCAGCGGCGCGCCGTCCGGGTCGCCGCCCACGGTGTTATAGCGCGCCTGGGTCCGGTGGTAGTCGTCCTTCTCCAGCCACACCCCGCCCTGCACGGTGTGGGCGCCGGCGCGCCAGGTCCCGCCGACCGTGATCCCCTTGCGGATGCCGTCGACGCCCGACAGGCCGTACTGCAGACCCTTGGGCGCGGTCAGGCCGGAGACGGAGGCCCTCTCGGCGTTGTAGCTGGCCAGCGAGGTGGCGTAGGCCTCCGGCGAGACGCCGTAACCGCCCTTGTCTTCGTAGTAGGCCGTCGAGCGGATCTCGAAGGCCTCGCCGATCGGCTTGTTCAGCGACAGGCCATAGAGGTGGTCCTGCCGGGCGTTGACCGCAAACTTGTAGTACTGGTTGTAGAGCGCGTTCGAATACTTCACCCCGGTGGTGGTCTCCGGCAGGCTGGGCACGAAGCCCAGATAGGCGAAGTCGCGCCCCTTGCGGCCGAAGGCGTCGCCCGCCGTTCCCAGATACTGGGCCTTGGTGATCGACGGAGAGTCGTAGTCGTAATAGTCGTTGTGCACCGTCTGGAACGTCAGGTTCCCGCCGCTCTCGAACGCGTAGTCGAGCTTGCCCTCGTAGTGCTCGCGCTTGATGAAGCCCGGACCGCGCCACAGGTCGCCCTTGATCCACGAGCCGGCCACATAGCCCGAGAAGTTGCCCACCTTGCCGCTTTCCAGGCGCAGGAAGCTGCGGCGCAGGTTGTCCTCGCCCCAGGTCTGGCTGGCCGAGCCGCCGGCCTCGGGGTCGGGCGTCTTGGTGAAGTAGTCGACGATCGGCCCCAGCGAGGCGTAGCTGGGCAGCGACACGTCGCCGGCCCCGGCCGAGGCCTGCACGCGCCCCAGGTTCTCGTTGTCGACATAGCGGTAGATCGGGCTGCCGCCGAACTGGTCGCTGCGGCCCATGGGAATGCCGTCGAGCAGGAAGCCGATCTGCTGGAAGTTGAAGGCCCGCACCGAGACCGAGTTGCCGAACTCGTACATGCCCAGGGCGTCGTTGGCCTGGACGTTGAAGCCCGGCAGACTCTCCAGCATCTTCAGGCCGGTGACGCCGGCCGGCGCCGACAGCAGCGCCTCGCGGGTGATCGAGACCGTGGCCGTGGCCTGGTCGGTGCCGATGGCGACGCTGGCCTCGGACACGCGACGACCGGTGACCACGATGGCGTCGACCTCCTCGGCCGCGCCTTCCTGGGCCATGGCCGGCGTTGCGCCGCAAAGCAGGCTCGCGGCCATCAAGGCCAGCTTCCAGCGCGGCGCGACGTCAGGTTTCGAGTGGGCTTTGGTCATGGCTATCCCCTGCTATTGACCCGGCGAACCTGACTCCCGACCCCAGGTCAAAAAACAGAAATCGCCATTTACTCAGCCCACTTTTCTTCGTGTTCCCGGGTGGCGCAAACGAGATGATTTAATATGCAACCTGACGAGTTCTCGACAGCGGTCGCATCATGACTTCGTCGCTCGACGCCTTTCTAAAGAGTCGAACGCTGTTAGCGTTGGAAATCTGTGGGGATGCGCTCTTCGTATTGCGCATGACGCCACCAGACCATTGGCGGCCGGCCATCGCGTCAAGAGCCGTAGTCGCCTAAGGCCGCATTCGCCGCCACAACGCCCATCCGACGGGCGCCCGGCGTCCGCCAGACGTCAGGTGATCCGCAGTCGGACGGTCTCCCGGCCAAAAGCCAGGCTTTACCTCCGGCAATATCGGACATGAGAACACCGCGTTGGTCGCGGCTCGAACACCGGCGCTAGCGTGAGCATACGCCTACGAGGTCCAGGACGGACCCCGCCGGCCGCGCCCTCCCCGATCCCGACCAGAGAAAGCCAGACGCCATGCTCCGTCCCCTTCTTCTCGCCGCCACGGGCCTGCTGGCCCTGGCGGCGGCGAGCGCCGCTCCGGCCGCTGACCTGATAGATCCGGCCGCCATCCACGCCCGCGTCCTGGTGCTCGACAGCCACGTGGACGTGGCCCAGGACCTGGGCGTCGGCGCCCACGAGGCGGCCGTCGACGGCGACGGTCAGGTCGACCTGCCCAAGCTGGAACGCGGCGGCGTCGATGCGGCGGTGCTGGCGGTGTTCGTCTCGCAAGGCCCGCGCACGCCGGAAGGCTACGCCAAGGCCCGCAAGGACGCCGACGCCAAGCTGGCCGCCATCCGCGGGATCGCCCAGCGCCATCCCGACCGCGCCCTGCTGGCCCTGAAGGCCGATGACGTCGAGGCCGCCGCCAAGGCCGGCAAGCGGGCGATCATCGTCGGCTTCCTCAACGCCTATCCGTTCGGCGAAGACCTGGCGCCGATCGACGCCTATTACGCCGCGGGCGTGCGCAGCTTCGGCTTCGTCCACGCCGGCAACAACGCCTTCGCCGACTCCTCGCGCCCCAGCGGCGGGACCAAGGTCGAGTGGGGCGGGCTGTCGCCGCTGGGCAAGCGGGCGGTGGCCAGGCTCAACGACCTGGGCGTGATCATCGACATCTCGCAGCTGACGCCGGACGGGGTGAAGCAGATGCTGGCGCTCAGCCGCGCGCCGGTCGTGGCCAGCCACTCGGGCGTGCAGGGCGTGGTCGACAGCCCGCGCAACCTGTCGGACGCCGAGCTCGACGCCATCGCCGCCAAGGGCGGGGTCGTGCAGATCGTCGCCTTCGGTCCCTATCTCGTGAAACCCGGCCCCGACTTCCCGCCGAAAGTCGCGGCCCTGCGCGCGCAATACGCCCTGCCCGTCGCCTATGTCCGCCCCGCCGACGGGACCGAGGCGCTGACGCCCGACAAGCGGCTGGACTACAGCCACGCCGTCAACGCCCTGCTGCCCAAGGCGACGGTGAAGGACCTGGCCAATTCCGTCGACTACGCCGTCAAGCGCGTCGGGATCGACCATGTGGGCCTTTCGTCGGACTTCAACCACGGCGGCGGCGTCGTCGGCTGGAGCAACGAGGGCGAGGCCGCCAACGTCACCGCCGAACTGGTGCGGCGCGGCTATTCCGAGGCCGACATCGCCAAGCTGTGGGGCGGCAACTACCTGCGCGTCTTCCGCGCCGTCGAGAAGGCCGCCAAGCGCTAGACCTCGAACGCCGCCGGTTCAGTTGCCGCGATCCGCAACCAACTTTTCCGGCGGCGTCATTTCTCCGAACGCCGCGCGCTGGTCTTGGTGATCTTCAAGAGACACCAGGGAATCCAGCCTTGACCTACACCCCCGACAACGCCCGGCCGATGATCGTCGGCCAGCCCGTCCTCGTCGTCATCGACGTGCAGAAGGGCTCGTTCATGGACTGGCCCGCGTCGGAGCGCCTGCCGCTGCTGCCCGACCGGGTCGAGCGCATGCACCGCGTGCGCACCCTGGTCGACGCCGCCCGCGCCGCCGACATCCCGGTTGTGTTCTTCAAGGAAGTGCACCGCCCCAACATGATCGACTTCGGCCGCGAACTGGACGGCCGCGAGGACGTGCACTGCATCGAGACCTCGCCGGGCACCGAGTTCGCCATCGAAGAACTGGGCATCGTCGAGGGCGATTACCTGCTGGCCAAGCGCCGCTACTCCTGCTTCTACGGCACCGAGCTGGAGATCCTGCTCAAGGGCCTGAAGGCCGAAACGTTGATCCTCTGCGGCGGTTTCACCGACGTCTGCGTGCACTACACCTTCGTCGACGGCCACCAGGGCGACTACTACTGCCGCGTGGTCGAGGACTGCGTGACGGCCTCGTCGACGCCGGCCCACGACGCGGCCCTGAACGCCATGGAATACATGCAGACGGGCGCGCGCCGGATGTCGGACGAGATCGTCGAGGCCTTCGCCGCCCTGGCGAAAGTCTCCGCATGAGCACGGCCGATCCCTACGGCGCCCAGGCCCATGCCCGCGCCCAGGGCGGCGCGGTGGTCGAGGCCATGCCCACCCTGCCCGCCTCGGCGGCCAGCGACCTGCCCGAGGGCGTGTCGCCGGACGACATGGTCTGGGCCGAGACGATCGCGGCCGGCGGCTACGCCTCCAAGCAGATCGCCCGCGGGACCCGCCTGCGTCTGACCGACCTGGCCGGCGACGGCTGCGTGTCGATGCTGCTGTTCAACGCCGAGCGTCCGGTCGAGCGGCTGAACGTGGCCGACACCCTGAAGATCCAGTGGAACGGCTATCTCGGCGCCGGCCGCTTCCTGCTGTCGGACATGGGGCGGGCGCTGATGAGCATTCTGGCGGATGACGCCGGCACGCACGACGCCTTCTGCGGCCCGTCGACGCCCTGGAGCATCGCGGCCAGGTACGGCCAGGCCGGCAACTACGGCCCGCATCCGTCGAGCCGCGAGCGGTTCGGCCTGGCGGTCGGCAAGTACGGCCTTGGACGCAAGGACATCCATCCCTGCATCACCTGGTTCAAGGGCGCCAAGGTCGAGGTAGACGGCGCGATCACGCCCCAGGTCGGGCCGTTCGCGCCTGGGCGCAGCCTGCTGCTGCGGGCCGAGATGGACCTGATCGTGGTGCTGGCCAACACCCCCCACGTGATGGACCCGCGCCCCGACTACACGGTCACCCCCGTGCGGGCCCAGGCCTGGCGCGGCCAGGTGGCGCGGGCCGACGACCCGATCCGCACCGGTACGCCGGAGGGCCTGCGCGCCTTCCTGAACGTCGAAGACTACTACGCCCGCTAGGAGGGTCCGATGCGCGAAGACCTCAACACCGCGATCCTCCATGACGAGGTCGTGCCCGCCCGCGCCCCCTGGATGCACGACCTCAAGGCCGGCCAGGCGCTGGAGATCATCGACCTGGAGGGCAACCAGGCGGTCGACTTCCTGATGTACGCCACGGCCGACGACGCCGAACGCTACAGCGCCCAGGACACCATCGCCGCCCAGGGCAACCTGTTCCTGCGCGACGGCGCCGTGCTGCTGTCGAACGAGGGCCGGCCGATGATGCGGATCGTGGCCACCAACGTCGCCTATCACGACACCATCGGCGGGGCCTGCTCGTGCGAGAGCAACACGCTGCGCTATGGCCACCACACCAAGAACCAGCACGCCTGCGTCGACAACTTCCTCGACGCCAACGGCCGGGCCGGCCGCAACAAGCGCGACATGGTCAGCAACATCAACTGGTTCATGAATGTCCCCGTGGAGGCCGACGGCGCCCTGGGCATCGTCGACGGCATCTCGGCGCCGGGCCTGTCGGTGACTTTGCTGGCGGAGATGGACGTCACGGTGGTGGTCTCCAACTGCCCGCAGATCAACAACCCCTGCAACGGCTTCAACCCGACGCCGGTGCGGATGGTGGTGCGGGCGTGACCGCGCGGGCGCTCGCGACCGCCGTCGCCGCCGGCGAGATCACGGCGCTGGAGGCGGCCGACGCCGCCCTGGCCCGCATCGCCGCCTACGACGCCGTCCAGCCGCAGGTCTGGATCGAGCGCCTAGATCCCGAAGCTGTGCGCGACTACGCCCGCGCTGTCGACGTGCGGATCGCGGCTGGAGAAGTTCTCCCGCTGGCCGGCGCGACCTTCGCGATCAAGGACAATATCGACCTGGCCGGCCTTCCGACCACGGCGGGATGTCCT
Organism: Caulobacter sp. GW821-FHT09B11; assembly: GCF_059418205.1. Lineage (NCBI taxonomy): Bacteria > Pseudomonadati > Pseudomonadota > Alphaproteobacteria > Caulobacterales > Caulobacteraceae > Caulobacter > Caulobacter sp. GW821-FHT09B11. The sequence continues at coordinate 92,672 of NZ_JBWKPK010000001.1, forward strand.
GACTTCGCCTATGCGCCGGAAGCTTCCGCCGAGGTCGTCCAGCGACTGATCGCGGCGGGGGCCATCCCCGTCGGCAAGACCAATCTCGACCAGTTCGCCACCGGCCTGAACGGCACGCGCAGCCCGCACGGCGCGCCGCACTGCGTGTTCAACCGCACATTCGTCAGCGGCGGATCGAGCTCGGGCTCTGCCGTCGCCGTGGCGGCGGGCCTGGTCAACTTCGCCCTGGGCACCGACACCGCCGGCTCGGGCCGGGTGCCCGCCGCGTTCAACAACCTCGTCGGCTTCAAGCCGACCAAGGGCCGCTGGAGCACCACGGGCCTCGTGCCGGCCTGCCGGTCGCTGGACTGCATCAGCGTCTTCACCCACGATCTCGATGACGCGACGCTAGTAGACGCGGTCGCCGCCGGCTTCGACGCGGCCGATCCGTTCTCGCGTCCGCTGGAGGATCGTCCGCGTGTGGCCCGGCGCCTGGGCGTTCCACTGCCCCATCAGCGCAACTTCCTGGGCGATGCGGCCGCTGCTCATCTCTACGAGCAGGCGCTGGAGCGCTTCGCCGCCGACGGCGCGGAGATCGTGCCGATCGACATCGACTTCCTCAGCGAGACCGCCCAACTGCTCTACGGCGGCCCGTGGGTGGCCGAGCGGACGGCCGCGCTGAAGACGATGCTGGCCGAAAAGCCGGACGCCATCGATCCGACGGTGCGGACGATCGTCGAGGCGGGCCTTGGCGTCACCGCCGTCGAGCTGTTCGAAGGCGAATACCGGCTGAAAGCCCTGGCTCGCCAGGCAGAAGCTATGTGGGACGAGATCGACCTGCTGGTCCTGCCCACGGCCCCGACCGCCTTCCGCATCGCCGAGATGAAGGCCGAGCCGATCCGGCTGAACGCGGCGCTGGGCCTCTACACCAACTTCGTCAACCTGCTCGACATGAGCGCCCTGGCCGTGCCGGCGGGATTCCGGGGCGGCGATGTCGGCTTCGGCGTCACCCTGATCGGACCGGCCCACGCCGACCGCGCGCTGATCGAAGCGGCTCGCCCCTACATCGCGCGGCTCGATGCGCCCGCTCCCGCCCTCGACCTTGGAGACAAGATGGAAACCGTCACCCTCGCCGTCGTGGGCGCCCACCTGCAAGGCATGCCGCTGCACTGGCAGCTGACCTCGCGCAACGCCCGCTTCCTGGGCGAGGCCAAGACGGCCGACAGCTACCGCCTCTACGCCATCGCCAACTCGACCCCGCCCAAGCCGGCGCTCGTGCATGCCGAAGGCGGCGCACCGATCGCCGTGGAGCTCTATGAGCTGGATCTGGCGGCCTTCGGCAGCTTCACCGCCGAGGTGCCGGCACCGCTGGCCATCGGCTCGGTGACCCTGGATGACGGCCGCACGGTGAAGGGGTTCGTGGCCGAACCCCGCGCGCTGGACGGGGCGAGCGAGATCACCGGCTTCGGCGGCTGGCGGGCCTATATCGCCAGCCTTTGAGCCGCCTGCTCCTCCATCCGTAAAACCCCCGCGAAAGCGGGGGCCCAGGTGTTTTATCGTCAAGCGCCTTGGGTTTCAGAAAAGCCTGGGTCCCCGCTTTCGCGGGGATTTTGCGGTTTAAGGGGAGCCCTCAGCCCTCCGGATCCTGCAACGGCCCCGGCGGAACCAGGCTCGGACACAGGTTGGCCACCGGCTTGTCGTGCAGCACCTTCTCGACGAAGGCAGGCGAGTCCGCACGAGAGCGCATGACCGCGCTGCCGTGAGTGGCGTGCGGGTAGTAACGCCATTCGACGGTGTTCCCGGCCGCGCACATGGCCGAGACGAAGTTGTACTGGCTGACGGTCTGGGCGTCGGAATCGGCCAGGCCCGTGCCGACGAACACCGGGGTCGGGATCTTCACGTCCGGAAAGTCGCTCAAGGCGTCGGCCCGCGCCTCCAGCGCGTCGATCGGCCGGCTGTAGAGCTTTGAGACCGGCAGAGCGATCTCGCGGGCGAAGGTGCGCAGGCCGCCCATGCAGGTGGTCTGGGCCTTTTCCAGCAGCGGGCGGCCCGCTTCGGCGATGTAGTCCTCGGCGCGGATACCCTGCGGGTCGAGCGAGCGCACCGTGCCCAGGAAGTAGAGGATCTCGTAGGCCGCGTTCCCGCCGGCGTCGCGGTCGGTATAGAGGCTGGGGACCTCTTCCTGCGGCGCGCCCCGGGTGTTGTTGGTGTGGGCCACCACGCCCGTGGCTACCGTGCCCTTGATCTTCAGGTCCGGAGCATAGGTCGGCGCCCAATAGGCGGCGGCCAGGGCCGCGCCCGAGCCTTGCGACTGGCCCATGGTCACCACCTTGTTGGCCAGCTGGCCCGGATAGGCCTGCAGCGCCGCCCGCACGCTGTCGAGCACGGCGAGGCCCTCGGACCGCGACTGCAGGTACGGATGCGGACCGGGCGTGCCGAGGCCCGCATAGTCGGTGGCGACGATGGCGTAGCCGGCCTCCAGCCAGGCCGACAAGTACTGCTGGTCGCGCTCGGAGCGCGGCATGAACGACGGAGCGCAGACGTCGGCGACGCCCGTGGTGCCATGGGCCCAGGCGATCACCGGCCAGCCGCCGGCCGGCGGCGCGCCCTTGGGGAAGAAGACCGCGCCGGAGACCGTGACCATCTTCTTGGCGTCCAGCCAGTCGGTGGAGCTGTAGAGGATGCGCTCGGCCCGGCCGGCGCCGGCCAGCGCGTCCTCGGCGGGCAGGACCTCTCGCCTCAGCATCATGCCCGGTAGCGACGGCGTCGCGCCGGTCCAGCGATAGAAGGGCGTGACCCCGCCATCTCCGGCCCACCGATCGGCCGAGGGCGGAACGGGTTGCGCCATGACCGGTCCGGTGACCATGGCCGCGGCCGCGAGAAGGCAGGAAAGACGGGTTCGAAGCATCGGCGGCGGATCCTGGCAGGCGCGAAGGCGCGGTTTCGACGCCCAGCCCGATCGATCGCCTTAGTTGCCGAAAGCGGAAAGATCGCCTTTCCCGGCCGGTCGCCCGCTCGTCGCGTGACGGTCGCCGAACGACGAGTTTTCGCCCGCGACGCATCCCGCGCAAAATTCAGGCGCCGGCCATCAGCTTTTCAGCAAACCCCAGGGATTTCCGGTTTCTAGCCGCCGGCGATCTCAGCCCCCTCCCGCCCGGTGCTATTGCGGACAGGCGTCGAGCGTGGATCGCGAGCATCAGATTGCGTCGCTTCCCCGGTCGTCGGGAATGCCCGCATGGGCAATCATTGTTGTCGGACGAGCCAAGTATGGAACTGGGTCTGAAGCGTTTCACCGGCCGGGTCAGCGACAACGACCTGCGTCTGCTGCGCACCTTCGCCACGGTGGTCAAGCACGGCGGCTTCGTCGCCGCCGAGTCCGAGTTGCAGATCGGCCTGCCGTCGATCAGCCGCTACATCAAGGACCTGGAGATCCGCCTGGGCGCGCGGCTGTGCGAGCGCGGCCGGCGCGGCTTCACCCTGACCGCCGAGGGCGCGCGGGTGCACGAGGCCTGTGAGAAGCTGTTCGACGAACTCGACCTGTTCGAGGCCCGGGTGCGCGACATCCACGCCAGCCCCGCGGGCGCCATCCGCATCGGCATGGTCGACGCCCTGGTCGGCGATCCCAACTTCCGCCTGCCCGAGGTGTTCGACGGCTACAAGGCGGCCTATCCGAACGTGCACTTCAACATCTCGACCACGACCTCGAACCTGATCGAGCAGGCGGTGATCGAGAACAATCTCGACGTCGGCGTGGTGTTCGAGCGCCGGCCGATGGAGCAGTTGCGCTACCACTTCCTCTACGAGGAGGTCAGCTGGCTCTACTGCACCGAGGACCACCCGGCCTGGCGTCTGCGCGCCCATGACGACCGGGTCGACCTGGAGGACATCGCCTCCTACGACTTCGTCGGCTACCCGTTCGAGCACGAGATGGAGCGCCTGGGAGTCAGCGGCCTGCTCAAGCGCACGGCGACGGTCACGCACATGGAGTCGATCGCCATGATGATCGCCTCGGGCCGCTATCTGGGCTTCCTGACCGAGCACCAGGTCGCGGGCATGGGCGGCGGCAAGCGCTTCCACAAGGTCGCGCCGGAGACCTTCTCCTACGCCAGCAAGATCTCGGTGATCACCCGCCAGGGCCATCCGCCGCCGCTGGTCGCGGCCTTCATCCAGCAGGTCGAGGCGGCCCGCGCCCGGGTGAACTGAAAACCGGGGTGAACGAAGAAGGGGGCGCTCCGCGAGGAGCGCCCCCTTCCTGTTTAGGCAGTGCGTGGTCCTCGTCCTTCGACAAGCTCAGGATGAGGACCACTTAGACGCCGCGGATCAGTAGCAAACCTCACCCTGAGCCTGTCGAAGGGCGAGGTTTCCTTTCATCAGAACTTCGCCTTCACGTTCAGGCCCACGGTGCGCGGACGCAGCGCCAGGCCCTGGGTGACGAACAGAACCGAGGGCTTCTGGATGATGGTGTCCTCGTTCAGCAGGTTCTTGGCGAACAGCGACAGCTGGATGTCGGCGACGTCCACGCCGATGCTGGCGTCGACCAGATCGTAGGACGGACGGCGATAGTCCTTGCTGGTGGTCGAGTAGGAGCCGTAGCTCTCGCCCGTGTGCGACCAGTTCACGCTGGCGAAGCCGTCGATGCGGTCGGTGATCGCATGGTCGTAGTCGAAGCCCACCGAGAAGGTGTTCTCCGGCGTGCCCAGCAGCTTGGAGCCGTCGACCGCGCCGGTGCCCTTGGCGGCCTGCGTGATCTTGGCGTCGGTGATCGCGCCAGACAAGTTCAGCGTCAGGTTGTCGGTCAGGGCCGCGCGCAGTTCGAACTCGCCGCCCTGGCTGCGGGCGTCGCCGGCGTTGCCGGTGATCACCGAGCCGCAGGTCGACAGCCGCACCGACTGCTGGACGTTCTTCCAGTCGATGTAGAAGGCCGAAGCGTTGAAGGTCACACGACCGTCGAACAGGCGGGTCTTGGCGCCGCCCTCGTAGCTCCACAGGCTGTCGGGCCGGTAGCTCTTGGCGTCGGAGAGGCCGAGGCTGCGCACGTCGGCCGCGCAGAACGAGGTCAGGGCGTTGTTCTGACCGCCCAGGCGGAAGCCCTTGGCGGCGTTGGCGTACAGCGACACCGACTTGAACGCCTCATAGGTCACCGCGAACTTCGGCGTCAGCGGGGCCGAGCGGGTGGACGCATCGTCATGGGCCGGCGCGCCGTCGGCCAGCCAGCCGCCCTCCTCCAGCGCATATTGGCTGGACGCCTTGACCTGGCGCAGGCCGAAGGTCGCTTTCAGACGGTCGGTGACCTTGAACGAGCCCTCGGCGAAGAGGGCCATCTGGTTGTTGCGGCGCACCGAGTTGAAGTAGCCGATCAGGCCGCCCGGCGTGGCGTAGCCCAGGGCGTCCTGCGTCGTCGTGCCCAGTTCGGAGGCGACGGCGGCGTCCAGGCCCAGCACGTACTCGTGGTCGAGGCTGGTGATCTTCTGCTTGGCGAAATAGGCGCCGACCTGCCACTCGTAGCGCTTGCCGCTCTCGGCCAGCGACGGCGAGGCCAGGCGGAATTCCTGGCTGTAGGTGGCCACCGCGTCCTTGTTGCGCATGATCCCCGGCAGGGCGGCGATCGTTTCGTAGGTGTCGCCATAGCTGTCGTCGAGGACGCTGGCGACGTATTCGCTGTCGTAGATCGAGCCGTCGAACTGGCGCTCGAAGCTGCGATAGGCGTAGCCGCTGATCGAGGTGAAGGTCAGGTCGCCGAAGCGCTTCTCGACCGTCACGCTGGGCGCGAACAGGGTGTCCTGGCTGGGCTCGCGCACCGGGCGGTTCTCCTGGAACTTGCCCAGCGACAGCTTGGTGATGCCGGTGTCGTCGGCGTCGGTCTGCTGCCACTGCACGGTCGAGCTGACCTTCAGGTCGTCGGTCGGCTCCCACAGGAAGCTGGCGCGCAGGGCCGTGGTGCGCTCGGCGTCGACGTTCTTGTTGTCGACGACGCCGGCCGAATTGACGTGGTCGACGAAGCCGCTCTGGTACTCGCGCTGCACGGCCAGGCGGAAGGCCGCGTTCTCGCCCACGGGGACGTTGATCATGCCGCCGAACAGATAGTTCACGCCGCCTTCGTCGGTGCTCGAGACCTCGCCCTCGGCGCTGCTCTCATAGCCGCCCAGCTTCGGCGTCCTGGTGATGAAGCGCAGGGTGCCGCCCAGCGAGCTGTCGCCGTAGAGCGTGCCCTGCGGCCCGCGCAGCACTTCGACGTGGTCGAGGTCGAACAGCCGCGGCAGGGTCACGCCGGTGAAGAACTGGTTGGGGATCGTCAGAGACACGTCGTTCAGATAGACGCCGACCGTCGCCGAGCCTTGCGACGAACTGATGCCGCGCAGGCTGATGCGCGACAGGCCGCTGTTGCCGGTGTTGCTGAACGACAGGCCCGGCGTGCTGCGGGCGAGATCGGCGTAATTGGCCACGTGCTGCTTGGCCAGTTGGTCGCCGGTCAGGACGCTGATGCTCAGCGGCACGTCGCGCACGTTCTCGGAACGCTTCTGGGCGGTGACGACCAGTTCAGGCACGACGTTGTCTTCGGCCGGCGTAGCGTTCGTCTGGGCCCAGGCGAGCGCCGGCGACACGGCGGCCAGCATGCCGGCGGCCATCAAGCTCGCCTTCAGGCCGCGCTTGCGTCGGCGAGCCGTCACGAAATCCGAATACATCACGATTATCCCCTTGAGCTTGAAAGCCTTCGGACGGGCCTGGCCTCTTGATCGAGGGTGCTGCGAGCGCGGGTTCCTGGCGCTTTCCTCCTCCCGGAAAGGCCGCCCGCGTCTCGCTCAAGCCGGTCTCCATGCGAGGATTTGGCAGGAGCCCGCCAGCGAGAATGTCGCGTTGCACAATGATGGTTGCGCGAATTTGGAAGTGAACGGCGCAGCTTCCCAAGCGGGCCAGCGGTTCGTTACGCGGCCCGCCAAGCATGGTTGCGCAGAACGACATCTACCCACGACACGCGCCGTGGTTCGTCGGAGGGGTCAGAGACTCCCACGGAACCAACATGGCCGACGCCGCTATCGCCGACGCAACCACCGCACCGGCCCCTTCGAAGGTGTCCAGCCGGGCCTGGATCGTGCTGGCCATGCTGACCCTGGTCTATACCTTCAGCTGGATCGACCGCTTCCTGCTGATCATCCTGGTCGACCCGATCAGCCGCGACCTGAAGGTCTCCAACACCGAGATCGGCCTGCTGACGGGCTTCGGCTCGTCCCTGCTCTACTCGCTGGCGGGCTTTCCAATCGCGCGCCTGGCCGACAAGGGCTCGCGCCGGGCGATCATCGCCGCCGCCATCGGAACCTGGAGCACGCTGACGGTGATCAGCGGCTTCGTGGGCAATTTCATGGGCCTTGCTTTGGCGCGGTTCGGTATCGCGGTCTCATCGGCCGGCTGCTCGCCGGCCGCCTATTCCCTGATCTCCGACTATTTCCCGCAGGCCCGGCGCGGGGCGGCCATCGCCGTCTACAGCCTGGGCATCTCGATCGGCATGTGGGCGGGCCTGACCTTCGGCGGCGTGCTGGAGGACCATTTCGGCTGGCGCAGCGCCTTTCTGATCGTCGGTTTTCCGGGGATGATCGTGGCGGCGCTGTTCTTCCTGATCGTGCGCGAGCCGCCGCGCGGAACCTTCGACGCCGCCACCGAGGAGAACGCCCGCCAGTACTCGCTGAAGGAAGCCGCCGGCCACATCGTCAGCCACCCCTGCTTCCTGCCGATCGCCCTGGGCTTTGCCTTGATCTCGGCTTCGGCCAGCGCCTTCGAGAACTGGGTGCCGACCTACATGATCCGCGTGCAGCACATGAGCTCGACCGAGGTCGGTTCGCTGAGCGGGCTGCTGCAGGGCGTCACCGGCTTCGTCGGCACCCTGATCTTCGGCTTCGCCGCCGACCGCCTGGGAGGCCGCGACGCCCGCTGGTACCTGTGGTTGCCGATGATCGGCATCGGCGTCATGGGGCCTGCGATCCTTCTGTTCTTCCAGACCAGCGGACCGACCGCCTATCTCTGCTACTTCATCGCCGAACTGGCCGGCTCGGCCTTCTCGGCCCCGCTGTTCGCCGCCGGCCAGATGCTGCTGCCGCCTCGCCTGCGCGCCGTCGGCATGGCCAGCATGCTGTTCGTGCTCAACGTCATCGGCATGGGCGTGGGCCCGTTCCTGACCGGCTGGCTCAGCGACCTGTTCGTCGCCCGCGGCGCGGCCGACGGCCTGGCCTCGTCGATCTCGTTGATGCAGCTCAGCGCGGTGGCCGGCGGCGCCTGCCTGGTGTTCGCCGCCGCCCGGCTGAAGCGCTCGATCCCGGCCTGACCGATCCGGCTCAGGTCTCGATCGGGAGGAACGGCTTGGTGTTGGGGTAGATCAGCTCCACCGGCGGCTCGCCCTCGCCCGGCTTCTTCATGCCGTAGCCGTTCACCGGCTGCGAGCGGTTGATCCAGGCGGTGTAGTAGAGGTGGTCCGAGCGGGGGTCGTCGGTGTTGGGATGCAGCAGGATCGTCAGCCCCAGGCTGTTGAGCTGCAGCCACGGCAGCAGCACGTGCAGCAGGTCGTTGGTGAAGCCGAAGTAGAACGACGGCGTCACGTGCGGTCCGCGCGGCGTCAGGTTCCAGTCGCCCAGTTCGACGGCGAACCGCTCAGACACCCAGCGGCGCAGCAGCGCGGCCTTCTGGTAGGTGTCCTCGTCGAAATAGACGTGGGCGTGATAGCTCTTGATGTCGGTATAGGCCCGGGGATGATCGGGCAGCGGCGCCTCGCCCGGCCGGATCGAGACCGGCTGAGCCGTGGCCTGTTTGTAGGTTTCGTAGCCCCAGGGGCTCTTGCCCCCGGCCGGAGCGCGCGGCTGGCGCGCGGGCGGCGGAACCTTGGAGGCCTCCTCCGCCTTGCCCACGCCCGGCGCGGCGAGACCCGCGGCCGCGGCGACCACCCCGCCCGCCAGCAGCAGGTTGCGGCGCTGGATCTCCGGCTCGTCGTGCGTCACGGCGCGGGCGGAAGGGGTCGGATCGCTCATCGGAACACTCGCGGGAACTAAGCTTGGCTGAGGATATCCAGCGCCCGTTTGCATCCTCGTCGCAATTGAGATTGAATTAGTAGGAATTTAGAAAAGCTGGCGACTTGGCCATTCGCGTCTATCTAGAGGGCGCTTGCGCGCCCGCTCGCTCGACAGCCCAAGATCCGTCCGTGTCCCTACGTCTGCTCCGTCCCGTCTCGCCGTCCACGCCTCCCGACCGAAAGACGGACGCGTGACCAGGCTGAGGCGGCGAGGCCTGGCGTCGATCAATTCCGAGATCCGCGACGGCATCGTTCCCGCCGCCGACGGCGTCACCCGCGCGCCCGATGCGCCGGCGATCGACGACCGCAAGCGACCGCCCTACCGCCTCGTCGCCGTCATCATCGCCTGCGCCCTCTTCATGGAGCAGATGGACGCCACGGTGCTGGCCACCGCCTTGCCGACCATGGCCCGCGACTTCGGCGTGCCCGCCCCCAGCCTGAGTTCGGCCCTCACCGCCTACCTCCTGGCCCTGGCGATCTTCATCCCGGCCAGCGGACGCCTGGCCGACCGCTTCGGCTCCAAGACCGTGTTCCGCCTGGCCATCGCCGTCTTCGTCGCCGGCTCGGTGCTGTGCGGCCAGGCGACCAGCCTGCCGATGCTGATCCTCGCCCGCTTCCTGCAGGGGATCGGCGGGGCGATGATGATCCCGATCGGCCGGCTGGTGCTGCTGCGGTCGGTGGCCAAGCAGGACATGGTCTCGGCGATGTCGTGGCTGATCATCCCGGCCCTGATCGGCCCGATCCTGGGTCCGCCGATCGGCGGCTTCATCGTCACCTATCTGGACTGGCGCTGGATCTTCTACCTGAACATCCCGATCGGCGTGCTGGGCATCGTGCTGGTCACGCTGTTCATCGACGAGGTGCGCGGCGAGACGCCGGTGCGGGCCGATCCCGTCGGCTTCCTGCTGTCGGGCGCCTCGTTGGGCTGCCTGCTGTTCGGTTTCGAGATGACCAGCCGCAGCGGCGAGCTGCCCCAGGCCCTGGCGCTGATCGCCGTCGGCCTGGTCGCAGGCGCGCTCTACCTGCGCCACGCCCGCCGGCGCGCCGACCCGATCCTCGACCTGTCGCTGATGGCCGTGCCCTCGTTCCGGCTGTCGGTGATCGGCGGCTCGCTGACCCGCATCACCCAGGGCGCCCAGCCGTTCCTGCTGCCTCTGATGCTGCAGCTGGGCTTCGGCATGAGCGCGGCGGCCAGCGGCACGATCACCATCGCCGGGGCCATCGGCTCGCTGGCGATGAAGAGCCTGGCCCCGCGCATCCTGCGCCGCTTCGGCTTTCGCAACAGCATGATCGTCGGCGGCCTGGCGGCCAGCGCCGGCTACGTGGTCTGCGGCCTGTTCCGCCCCGAATGGCCGATCTGGCTGATCTTCCTGACCCTGATGGTCAGCGGCTTCTGCATGTCGTTCCAGTTCACCGCCTACAACACCATCGCCTATGACGAGATCCCGCCCGAGCGGATGAGCGCGGCGACCAGCTTCTACGCCACCTTCCAGCAACTGATGCTGTCGCTGGGGGTCTGCGCCGGGGCCCTGGCCCTGCACGTCGGCATGCTGGCGGGCGACCACGCCTCGCCGCGGCTGGCCGACTTCACCCTGGCCTTCCTGATCGTCACGGCGATCTCGGCCTCCGCGACGATCTGGAACCGTCGCTTCGCTCCCGACGCCGGCGCCGACCTCAGCGGACAGCGCCAGCGCGGCTAGCTGTCGCCAACCGGCTCAAGTTGTTCTTCAGATACCAGACAACGATTTTCGCGACGCTGCTGCACGGTCGGCCGCAATCATCATATCAATAGAGAGCCTGCCGCTATCGATAAGCGACACACGTCGCCGTGACGCCGCGTCAGCTCTGCACAACTTTCGATCGACATCCACGGTCGCGACAATAGACAACGTTGTCACAACTTCCGCCGACTATCTATTCAAATTCATGACGTTATGTTGCCCGCCAAGGCTGCCGACAGTGCGCCAAACCTTGCAGCAGGACGAGACATGCCCCATCAGGAAGCAGCCGGCGCGCAAGCGCCGCCGACCAGACACGCGCGCCTATTGGCCTGGGTCGACGAGATCGCGGCCCTCACAAAACCCGCCGCCATCCACTGGTGCGACGGCTCCGACGCCGAATGGACGGCGCTGACCGACGTGCTGGTCGCCTCCGGTACGCTCAAGCGGCTGAACCCGGCGCTTCGCCCCAACTCGTTCCACGCCGCCTCCGATCCGCGCGACGTGGCCCGGGTCGAGAGCCGCACCTTCATCTGCTCGCGGGAAGAGGCCGACGCCGGCCCGACCAACAACTGGCGCGACCCCGGCGAGATGCGCCAGACGCTGAACGGCCTCTTCGACGGCTGCATGCGCGGGCGCACGATGTATGTCGTGCCCTTCTCGATGGGGCCGGTCGGCTCGCCGATCAGCGCCCTGGGCGTGGAGATCACCGACAGCGCCTATGTCGCCGTCTCGATGCGGGTCATGACCCGCATGGGCCGCCAGGCCCTGGAGGCGCTGGGCGAGGACGGCTTCTTCGTGCCGGCGGTGCATACGCTCGGCGCGCCGCTGGGGCCAGGCGAGCAGGACGTCGCCTGGCCGTGCAACGACGAGAAATACATCGTCCACTTCCCCGAAAGCCGCGAGATCTGGTCCTACGGCTCGGGCTACGGCGGCAACGCCCTCCTGGGCAAGAAGTGCTACGCCCTGCGCATCGCCTCGGTGATGGCCCGCGACGAGGGCTGGCTGGCCGAGCACATGCTGATCCTCAAGCTGACCTCGCCGACCGGCCAGGTGCGCTACGTGGCCGCCGCCTTCCCCAGCGCCTGCGGCAAGACCAACATGGCCATGCTGCAACCCACCCTGCCGGGCTGGAAGGCCGAGACCGTGGGCGACGACATCTGCTGGATGCGCTTCGGCGTGGACGGCCGGCTCTACGCCATCAATCCGGAAGCCGGCTTCTTCGGCGTGGCCCCGGGCACGGGCGCCAGGACCAACCAGAACGCCGTCGACACCCTGCACGCCAACTGCGTCTACACCAACGTAGCGCTGACCGCCGACGGCGACGTCTGGTGGGAAGGCCTGACCGACGCGCCGCCGGAAGGCCTGACCGACTGGAGGGGCCGCGCCTGGAACCCCGAGCTCGGCGAGCCCGCCGCCCATCCGAACGCCCGCTTCGCCGTACCCGCCGGCCAGTGCCCGGCCATCGCCGACGAATGGGAAGACCCGGCCGGCGTGCCGATCTCGGCCATCCTGTTCGGCGGTCGCCGCGCCAGCGCCGTGCCGCTGGTCACCGAGGCCTTCGACTGGGAGCACGGCGTGTTCCTGGCCTCCAACGTCGCCTCGGAGGGCACGGCCGCGGCCGAGAACCGGATTGGCGAGCTGCGCCGCGACCCGTTCGCCATGCTGCCCTTCTGCGGCTACAACATGGGTGACTATTTCGGCCACTGGCTGAAGGTCGGGGCCGGCGCCGATCCGGCCAAGCTGCCCCGCATCTACTTCGTCAACTGGTTCCGCAAGGACGAGGGCGGCCGGTTCGTCTGGCCCGGCTTCGGCGACAACAGCCGTGTGCTCAAGTGGATCGTCGAGCGGCTGGAGGGCGAGGCGGGCGCCGTCGACACCCCGATCGGCCGGCTGCCGGGCCGCGAGGACCTCGACCTCGCCGGCCTTGATCTCACCGACGCCCAGCTCGACCTGCTGCTCAGCGTCGATCCCGCGATCTGGCGCGCCGAGGCCGCCCTGATCCCCGAGGCCTACGCCCAGTTCGGCGAGCGACTGCCCCAGGCGCTGTGGGATCAGCTCGACGCCTTGCGGGCGCGGCTGGCCACGGCGGTTTCACCGGTCAGGGTCCTCGAGACGGCCTGACCTCGTTTCGGGCGGCGCGCCGATGCGCCGCCCCTCCTCCAACCCAACGGCCGCCGTAAGCGCGCCGAGGATCATCCATGCCCTCAGAGAGACCCATGCCGCGCAAGCTCGTCGTCGGAAACTGGAAGATGAACGGACGGATGGACGACCTGCCCGTCCTCGGCGCGATCGGCGCGGCGGCGGCCGACCATTCGACCATCGAGGTCGGGGTAGCCGTGCCCGCGACCTTGCTCATTCCCGCCGGGCAGATGGCCGGCGCCCTGCGCATCGGCGCCCAGGACATCCACCCCGCCGACAAGGGCGCCCATACCGGCCGCCTATCGGCGCCGATGGTCAAGGACGCTGGAGCGGCCTTCACCATCGTCGGCCACAGCGAATGCCGCGCCGCCCATCGCGAATCCGACGCCACGGTGCGCGACAAGGCCCAGGCCGCCCTCGCCCACGGCCTGTCGGTGATCGTCTGCGTGGGCGAACGCCTGGAGGACCGCGAGGCCGGCCGGGCCGAGACCATGGTGTCCGAACAGCTGATCGCCAGCCTGCCCGCCGACGCCACCGGCGGCGTTCTCTCCGTCGCCTACGAGCCGATATGGGCGATCGGCACGGGCCGTATCCCGACGCTGGCCGACATCGCCGCCATGCACGCGGCCCTGCGCGCCGCCTGCGCCAAGGCCCTCGGCGAGGCGGGGCTCGGCGTTCGCCTGCTCTATGGCGGGTCGGTTGCGCCCGACAACGCCGCCGAAATCCTGGCGGTCGCCAATGTCGACGGCGTGCTGGTCGGCGGCGCCAGCCTGACGGCAGAAGCCTTCCTGCCGATCATCGCCAGCGCCCGCCGCAAACCGATCGCCGCCTGACGGGCGCGACAGCCGGCCGCCTTGTCGCGGCCGGCCGTCGATCTGCCATGACGCGGCCTAGAAGCGGACGCGCAGGTTCAGGCCCGCCGACTGGCTCCTGGTCCGGTCGCCGAACTCGGTGGCGTAGTTGAACCGCACGGCCACCTTGTCGTCGCCGATCACGTGGATGTCGGCGCCGAGCCTGTAGGCGGTCTTGTCCAGCACCGTGCGGATTTCGGCCGGAGCCGAGGCCGGGTTGGCGCCGGCCAGCCGGAACGGCATCTCGATCCGGTCGGACGAGTTGAACACGCCGCCGAAGGTGAACGACACCGCGGCCTGGCTCTTCTGCGTCTCCTTGAAGACGAAGCCCAGGGTGACCTCGGGATTGGCGCCGGCCAGCAGCTGGGTGTGCGAGACGCCGTTGACGCCGATCCCGTCCAGCCCGCTCTCGGCGAAGCGCTGCTGGTGCAGGCCGGTGGCCCAGACGTTCAGCGCCGGCCGCACGAACAGGCGTCCGTTCTCGATCACATAGGCGAACCGCGCGTCGGCGCGGACATAGCCGCTCTGCGGCTCGGCCTCGCCGCGCCCGCTGGCGAAGACGTCGACGCTGCGCGCGGTCTCCATCCACTGCCAACCGCCCGACAGCGAGAAGGCCATCTCGGCCCCGGTGTCGGCGCGCCGCTTGACGCCCGCCCCGGCGGTGAAGCCCTGGCCGCGCGAGCGGGCCCGCATGCCGTCGACCAGCACGCTGTCCAGCCGCTCGAAACCGACGCCCGCCGCCAGCGACCAGTCGCCGGCCAGGGGCTGCTCGAAGCCGCCGCTGAGACGTCCGCCCTCGGCCTTCGTGCCGAACACCTCGGCGTCGGCGTCGCCCTTGGTCGAGGCCGTTTCGATGGAGGCCCATGAGCACTTGCCATCCACGCGGCGGGTCGGCTGGGCGCAGCCGAACAGCTTCTGCGAGAAGCTGTTCGAGGTCGCCAGTTGGCTGCGCAGCGGCGCCAGGTAGGGCTCAGGGCTGAGGTTGCGGAAGATCGTCGCGTACGACGCCTCCTCGCCGACCCGCAGGTTGCCGATCAGGGCCATGAGACGGCCGATGCCGCTGGAGTCGCCCAGGGTGATCGCCGAGTTCATGTGCCGGCCCAGGGATTGGCCGTTCCGGTTCAGGAAGCCCTGGTCGAAGTGGCTGGTGAAGGCCAGCTGGATCGCGGTCGGCGTCGTCTCGATCCGGTAGTCCATCGCCAGGGTGTCGGTGATCTTCAGCCCGGCGTCGGTGGCCTTGCCGCCGGTGGCGAACAGGGTCACCGGCTTGGCGTCCTGCAGCCAGGTCAGCACCACGTCGCCCGCGCCGGCCACGGTCGCATCGCCGGTGACGTTGACCCGGTCGGAGGCATAGGGGCCGTAGGCGACGTCGAAGGCCAGGTGGCCGGTCGAGGTCTGCTCGAAGTGGCCGTCCAGGGCGACGGTGTTGATCACCCGCGCGCCATACAGCGGATTGGTCGCCGGATTGCTCGCGGCGTCCAGGTTGCCGAACGCTTCGCCCTTGGCCAGGTCGATCGGAACGCGCGAGGCGCTCAGACCCATCTGGAAGTCGCCGCTGTTAGTGAAGGTCGCGGCCGAGCCCGCTGCGGCCGTCGACACGCCCTGGGCCGTCAGCGTGACCTCGTCCGACAGGCCGTGGACGCCGACAGCGTCGCGCAGGTCGATCGTGTGATAGGCCACGAAGGTCGCGCCGGCGTTGTTGGCGAAGCTGTTGACGCCCGCCCCCAGGTCGATGTCGCCGATGACGACGCCGCTGTTGCGCACGGTCTCGTCGCCGTCGGTGGCGTCGATGGCCTTCCCCGAGACCGCCGAGATCTGGCCCGAGGTGGTGACGAGGTTCTTGGCCCCGCCGTCGATCTTCAGGCCGACGCCGGTTCCCGAGCCGCCGCGCACCGCGCCGTCCAGGACCACGCGGATGTCGCCCGCGCCATCCTTGCCCAAGCTCTGGGCGAAAATG
This sequence comes from Caulobacter sp. GW821-FHT09B11, assembly GCF_059418205.1. Classification (NCBI taxonomy): domain Bacteria; kingdom Pseudomonadati; phylum Pseudomonadota; class Alphaproteobacteria; order Caulobacterales; family Caulobacteraceae; genus Caulobacter; species Caulobacter sp. GW821-FHT09B11. Next base: position 108,371 of record NZ_JBWKPK010000001.1, read on the forward strand.
GCGGAAGCGTCCTTGCCGAGCGCCAGGACCGCATCGGACAGGTTCAGGGTGATCGCCCCGCCGCGACCCGCGCCGCCGGCCGAACCGGCGAAGACGCCATCGACCCAGCCGCCGCCGCCGCCCAGGGTCTGGGCCACGATCCCGTAGGCCCCCTCGCCCTCGGCCAGCAGGCCGCCGGACTGGGTGAAGCGGATGTCGCCGCCGTCGCCGGTGTTAGCCTTGGACAGGCTCACGCCCGAAGCGCCCGACGCGCCGAACACCGCCCCGCCGCCGCCGCCGATGCTCTGCAGGAAGACGCCGTGCGCGCCCTTGCCGCTCGTACCGATCGCGCCCGCATGGCCGAGCAGAATGTCGCCGCCGTCGCCTTCCGCGCCGCCGGTTCCGCCGAGGGCCAGGGTGCTGGAGACCACGCCCGACAGGGTCGCCGCCCCGCCGCCGGCCCCGATCGACTGCACGACCAGGCCCGAGGCGTAGTCGCCATAGGTGACCAGGTCGCCGGTGAAGCCGGCCGTGACCACGCCGCCGTCCAGGCCCGAACCGCCGGCCGAACCGAGGCTGACATTCGGCTTGGTCGTCGAGGCGCCCTGGCCGGTCAGGTCCAGCGAGCCGAGGCCGCCGCCGCCGCCCAGGCTCTGCAGGATGACGCCCGTCGCCAGGTCGCCCGTGGTGGCGATCGCGCCGGTCTGGGTGCGGTTCACCGCCCCGCCGGTCTCGTCGACGCCGCCCGAGCCGCCCAGGGCCAGTTCCACCGCGCCGATGGTCGCGCCGTGCGGCACGGAGAGATCGATGACGGCGCGGCCGCCGCCGCCGCCGATCGACTGGTCCAGCACGCCGGCGGTGTTGCCGCCGTTGGTCAGGACGTCGCCGACCAGCGTACCGGTCAGCGTACCGCCCGCATTGCGCACGCCGTCGACCCCGCCCAGGGCGACATCGACATGCATCGGCGCGTCGGTGGACGCGGCCGGCGCCTCGTCGCCAGCGAAGTCGAGATTGATGGTCAGCACGCCGCCGCCGCCGCCGATCGCCTGGTTGAAGGCGCCGGCGCCGTTGTCGCCGGCCACGGCCAGGCCTCCGGTGGTTATGATCCTGGCCGCCGCGGCGTTCATGTCGGCCACGCCTTGCGCGCCGGCTCGCGCCGCAAGGCGCGGATCGGTCACGACCTTGCCGGCCTTGTCGAGATACGGCACGCCCGTCATGCCGCGCACGGCCGAGAAGTCCAGCTTCAGCGTGCCGCCGCCGCCGTTGATGCTCTGTGCGACCACGGCCTGGGAGCCTTCGCCCAGCACTGTGACGTCGCCAGACTGGATGACGGTGACCTCGCCGCCCTGCCCGCCCTTGCCGCCGCCGACCGCGCCCATCAGGGCGTTCAGCGCGCCGGTGACCAGCAGGCTCTTGACGTCGCCGACCAGCGACAGGCCGACGCCGGCATTGCCGCCGCCGCCGCCGATCGACTGGGCGAGAATGCCGTTGGCGTTGGCGCCGCGCGTGACGATCGTGCCGGTGTTCTCGACCCGCACCGTCCCGCCGTCGCCGCCGTCGCCGCCGGCCCCGCCGACCGAGATCAGGGGCTTGGTGGTGTCCTGGGCGGCCGAGCGCAGAACCGCCAGCACCATGCCGCCATTGCCGCCGCCGCCGCCGATCGACTGGGCCAGGACGCCGTGAGCGCCGTCGCCGCTGGTGTCGATCAGGCCGCTGTTCTGGACCGTGACCGAGCCGCCGCTATTGCCCGTGCCGCCGAAGCCGCCGACGTTCAGGGCCGCCACGGTGCTGCCGTCGCCCGACTTGAGGTTGGAGATCGAGCGGATCGCCGTGCCGTTGCCGCCGCCGCCGCCGATCGACTGGGCGAAGACGCCGTAGGAATCGACGCCCTCGGTGACGATCTTGCCGCTATCGGCGTCGCCCGCGACCGAGCGGTTGATCACCAGGACGTCGCCGCCCTTGCCGCCGTCACCGCCGCTGCCGCCGACATTGAGGGTGGCGCGGAAGGTGGTGTTCTCCTTGGTGTCGACCGTCAGGGTGTTGGAGATGATCCCGGCGTTGCCGCCGCCCCCGCCGATGCTGTTGGCCGAGATGCCCGAGGCGTAGTCGCCCTGGGTCCAGATATAGCCCTCGTTGACGACGGTGACCGCCTTGCCCAGCGCGCCCGTGCCGCCGAAACCGCCCAGATTGATCGCCGCCGCCGTCTTGTCGCTGCCCTCGTCGCTGCTGGACGTGACCACGGCGCCGCCGACGCCGCCCCCGCCGCCGACCGACTGGGCCAGTATGCCGTTGGAATAGTCGCCTGTGGTGACGATCACACCGGTGTTGGTGACGTTGACCACGCCGCCCCACGCGGCGTCGCCGCCGCTGCCGCCGACCGCGACCGCCAGGGTCGCCGACACCGCGCCCTCGTCCTCCTTGGCGACCTTGGTCTTGGACTTGACGATGACCGCCCCGCCCACGCCGCCGCCGCCGCCGTTCGACTGGGCCAGGATGCCGTCGGAGCGGTCGCCCTGGGTGACGATCAGGCCCGACTGGGTGACCGTCACGTCGCCGCCCCTGGCGCCCGTGCCGCCGTCGCCGCCGATCGACAGCTTGGCCGCCGAGGTGGTGTCGATATTGGTCAGCACCATGCCGCCCGCGCCGCCGCCGCCGCCCACCGACTGGGCGAAGACGCCGCGAGAGTCGTCGCCGGTGGTGACGATGGCCGCGTCGCTGTCGACCTTGACCGTGTCGCCGCTGGCGCCGGACCCGCCCTTCAGACCGACCGTGAGGCCGGCGTTGTAGGTGCGCTCTTCCTTGTCGCCGCCGGTGCGGGTCTGGGCCGCGATCGAGCGCGTGCCGCTCTTGCCGCCGCCGCCGCCGACCGACTGGGCGAAGACGCCGTTGGAGCTGTCGCCGGTGGTGCTGAGCAGGCCGCTGACGCTGACCACGACCTCGCCGCCCCGGCCGCCGGACCCGCCCTCCTGGCCGAGGCCCACGGAGATCTTGTTGCTGGCGCCCAGCGCCATGGCGGTGTTGACCGCGGTGTTGCCGCCGCCCCCGCCGATCGACTGGGCGATGATCGCGTCGGAATCCTCGCCGGTGGTGACGATGACGCCGTTCTGGCGGACGTCGACCTTGCCGGCGACGCCGCCCGAGGTCGGATCGCCGCCGACCGCCAGGGCCACGGCCGTGGTCTTTTCGACCTTGCCCATGCCGATGTTGTAGTTGGCGTTGCCGCCGCCGCCGCCAATCGACTGAGCCACCAGGCCGTCGGAATCCGCGCCGGCCGTGCGGATGTCGCCGTTGTTGATCACGGTGACGGCCTCGCCGACGCCGGACGAGCCGCCGTTGCCGCCGACCGCCAGGACCGCCGCCACGCTGGCCACCGAGGGATCTTCGTCCTTGGCGCCCGACTGGGCGTAGACCAGCACGGCGTTGACGCCGGCGTTGCCGCCGCCGCCGCCGATCGACTGGGCCACCAGGCCGTCGGAATTGTCGCCGAAGGTCTGGATGGTTCCAGCGTAGACGTCCTCGTCGAGGACGTCGCCGCGCACCACGGTGACCACGCCGCCGTCGCCGCCGGCTCCGCCGGTGCCGCCGACCCCGGCCGCCAGCGGGCTGCCCGCCTTGGCCGCCACGGCCGTGACATTGACCCCGCCCGAGCCGCCGCCGCCGCCGATCGACTGGACCAGAACGCCGGTCGCGCCGCCGGTGTAGTCGACCGCCGTCAGGACCGTCTTGCCATTGGCGTCGGTCGTGACCTGGCCGTTGACGAGGATGTCGCCGTTGCTGGTCAGCTTGACGTCGCCCGCGTCGGCGCCCGTGCCGCCCAGGCCGCCGATGCCGACGCCCAGGGCGTAGCCCCGCGCATTGTTGCTGCCGTTGCTGGCCGCGGCCGTGACGCTGAGCCCGCCGTCGCCCCCGCCGCCGGCGATCGACTGGACGAGCACGCCGATGGCTTCGACGCCCTCGACCAGCACCTGGCCGGTCTGGACGACGGTGACGTCCTTGCTGATGTTGCCCGCGCCGCCGAAGCCGCCCACGCCGAAAGCCGCAACAGGCTCCTTGGTCGTGGAGGCGGCCTTGATCCCGGCCGAGATGTTGATGCCGCCCGCCCCGCCGCCGCCGCCGATCGACTGGACCGAAAGGCCGCGCGAGCGATTGCCGTTGGCGAAGAGGTCGGCGTCGACATTTGCCAGGACGACTCCGCCCATGCCGCCGTCGGCCCCGAAGCCGCCGATGCCGAGCGTCGCCGAGCCGTTCATGGCCAGGCTGCCGGCGACGTTGATGCCGCCCGCCCCGCCACCGCCGCCGACGCTCTGGATCAGCACTGCCGACTCGCCGTCGCCGGCCGCGACCATCTGGGCGCGGTCGGTGCTCTGGCCATTGTTGATCGCGACCGTGACGTCGCCGGCGCCGCCGCCGCCGCCGCCGAAGCCGCCGATGCCGAAGGTCGCCACGCGGCTCTTGCCCGAGGACGAGCTGAGCGCCACGTCGCCCGAGACGTTGATCCCGCCGTCGCCGCCGCCGCCGCCGATCGACTGCACGATGACGCCGCTGGCGCCGCCCTCGCGCTTGATGCCGACCTGGACGCCGTCTTCGTCGAAGACCGCGGCCTGCACGACCCGGCCCGTGGCCACGACGCTGCCCTCGATCGTCGCGTCGACCGCGCCGGCCTTCTGGCCGCCGCCGCCCTTGCCGCCGATCCCGATGGCGACGCCCAGGGCGCTGCCGCCGGTGCTGCCCGCGATCGTGCCCGAGACGTTGACGCCGCCCGTGCCGCCGCCGCCGCCGATCGACTGGACGACGACGCCGTCCGAATTGGCGCCGCTGGTGTAGGTGTCGCCCTGGCGCACGAAGGTCACGGACTCAGCCGTACCGCCGCCGCCGCCGGCCCCGCCCAGGCCGACGCTGACGCCGAGCGTGCCTTCCGAAGCCAGGGACACGGCGCCCGAGATATTCATGCCGCCGCTGCCGCCGCCGCCGCCGATCGACTGGATCAGCAGGCCGATGGCGTCGTCGCCGTCGGTGCTGACGGTTCCGGTGACGCTGGCCTCCACCACGCCGGCCGCACCGCCGAGACCGCCGGCCCCGCCGACGCCCACGGCGACGGCGCCCGACGCGCCGCCCTTGCCCAGGCTCAAGCCGCCGCTGATGTTGAAGCCGCCCGAACCGCCGCCGCCGCCGATGCTCTGGATGACGATCGCGCCGGACTTGTCGCCCTGGGTGAAGACGTCGCTTTCGATCTTGGCCTTCACGCCGCCCGCGACCGCGCCGCCGCCTCCGCCGCCGCCCGCGCCGCCGACCCCGACCATGCTGACGCCGGACGAGCTGCTGCCCGAGAGCCCTCCGCTGACGTTGAAGCCGCCGGTCCCGCCGCCGCCGCCGATGCTCTGCAGCAGGATGGCCTCGGATTCATCGCCATAGGTCGCGACGCCGCCGGTGATAACAGCGTCAACCTTGCCGGCCGCGCCGCCGCCGCCGCCCGTACCGCCGACGCCGACGCTGACAACGCCGGAGATGTTGCTGGCGGCCGAGATTCCGCCGCTGACGTTGAAGGCGCCGTTGCCGCCGCCGCCGCCGATGCTCTGGGCCACGACGCCGCGCGAGCGGTCGTCGGTGGTGATCGCCAGATAGATCTTTCCGCTGGTTCCCGCCGCCGCCGCGCTGGAGGCGTTGAGGGTCACCTTGTCGGACTGGCTGCCGCCGCCGCCCGATCCGCCGACGCCGACGCTGACCGCGCCCGCGCCCTTGCCGGCCAGGGCGATGCTGCCGGAGACGTTGAAGCCGCCGTCGCCGCCGCCGCCGCCCAGGCTCTGGGCGACGATGGCGTCGCTGTCGTAGCCGGCCGCGATGATCTCGCCGATGACGTCGAGGGTCACGGCGCCCGAAGAGCCGCCCGTGCCGCCCGCCCCGCCGACGCCGACGCTGACCGCGCCGGCCCCCGTGCCGGAGGCCGCCAGGGTTCCGGAGATGTTGAACCCGCCGGAGCCGCCGCCGCCGCCGATCGACTGGGCGACCACGGCGTCGGATTTCTCGCCGTCGGTGGCGACGTCGCCGATCACGCTCGCGCCGACCCGCCGGCCGACGCCGCCCGTACCGCCGGATCCGCCGACGCCCACGCTAACCGCGCCGCCGCCCGTGCCGGCCAGGGTGACAGCGCCGGAAATGTTGACGCCGCCCGAACCGCCGCCGCCGCCCACGCTCTGGGCCAGGAAGCCGCCCGACTGGTCGCCGCGCGTAGTGATGGCGTGCGCCAGGGCGTCGACTTCGCTGGCGTTGCCGCCGCCGCCGCCCGAACCGCCCACGCCGACGCTGATCGCGCCCGCGCCGGTGTTGGCCAGGGCGACCGCGCCCGAGACGTTGAAACCGCCGGAGCCGCCGCCGCCGCCGATCGACTGAGCCATCACGCCCGCCGAGCCGTCGCCCCAGGTGTCGACCGAGCCGTTGACGGTCGCATGGACGGTCTCGCCCAGCAGCGGATCGCCGGCATGGCCGCCCAGGCCGCCCGCGCCGCCGACGCCCACGGCGATCGCGCCGCTGCCCGTGCCGGCCGCCGACAGGGCGCCGGAAATGTTGAAGCCGCCCGAGCCGCCGCCGCCGCCCACCGACTGGGCCAGGAAGCCCGTCGACTGGTCGCCCACCGTCAGAATGCTCTGCGCCTCGGCTGTGACGCCCTTGGCGTGGCCGCCGCCGCCGCCCGAACCGCCCACGCCGACGGCGATCGCGCCGCTGCCCGTGCCGCCCAGGCCGATCGCGCCCGAGACGCTGAAGCCGCCGCTGCCGCCGCCGCCGCCGATCGACTGTACGGTGACGCCGTTCGACTGGTCCTGCAGGGTGACGACGCCGCCGCCCGCCTTGCCGGTGACGTTACCGGCGTCGCCGCCGCCGCCGCCCGAGCCGCCCACGCCGACGCTGATCGCGCCGGCGCCGGTGCTGCCCGCGCCGATCCCGCCGGCGATGCTGAAGCCGCCCGAACCGCCGCCGCCGCCGACGCTCTGCACCAGCAGGCCGCCCGACTGCACGCCGTCGGTCAGGATCGCGCCGTCGGCCGTACCCTTGACGTTGGCCGCGTCGCCGCCGCCGCCGCCCGAGCCGCCGACACCGACGCCCACGGCCAGCGCCCCGGTCCCCATCGCCAGGGAGCCGGCCACCGCGAAGCCGCCCGAGCCGCCGCCGCCGCCCAGGGACTGGATGGTCACCGCCGTCGAGCGGTCGCCATAGGTCGTCACGGGGCCGCCGATGTAGCCGATGACCTCGCCGCCGTCGCCGCCGTCGCCGCCATTGCCGCCGACGCCCGCGCTGAGCGCGCCGCCCAGGCCCGCCGAGGCCGACAGCGAACCGGCGATGGCGAAGCCGCCGCCACCCCCGCCGCCGCCCACCGACTGGATCAGCACGCCGCCGGAGTCGTCCTGCCTGGTGAGGATCGAACCGTCGAAGCTGGTGTCGACCAGAAGGCCGTCGCCGCCCTTGCCGCCCGAACCGCCGATGCCGACCGAGGCCGAGATCGAAAGACCCCCCGCTCCCGCTCCGGCGAAGGTCAGGGCGAAGCCGCCCGTGCCGCCGCCGCCGCCCACCGACTGGGCGACCAGGCCGGTCGAGAACCGGCCGTCGGTCTGGATGGAGCCGCCGGAGTCGATGTCGACCACGCCGCCGTCGCCGCCGGCCCCGCCCGTGCCGCCGATGCCGATGGCGAAGGCGCCGGCCGCGGTCTCGCCGGCCGCGAAGCTGTAGGACATGGCGAAACCGCCGGCCCCGCCGCCGCCGCCCACCGACTGGGCGAAGATCCCCTCGGCGCTCTCGCCGCTGGTGATGATGTCGACGTCGCCGTCGATGGTGACCAGGCCGCTCGAGCCGCCGGCCGCGCCGTCGCCGCCCAGGGCGATGCTGGCCCCGACGCCGTAGCCCACGCTGGTCTGGGACGCGAAGCCGCCGGCCCCGCCGCCCCCGCCCACCGACTGGGCGAAGATCCCGCGCGAGCGGTCGCCGCCAGTCTTGATCAGCGGATTGACGATCACGGTCTGGCCGTTCTGGACCACCGTGGTCGGGGTGAGGTTGACGGTGACGTCGCCGCCGGTCCCGCCGCTGTCGCCCTGGCCGCCGATGGCCACGCCGGCGAACACGCTGACCGAGGTCGCCGAGCCGCCGCTGCCGCCGCCGCCGCCCACGCTCTGGGCGAAGATGCCGTGCGAGTCGTTGCCCGTGGTCTCGATCCGGCCGCCGTGGCTGACCGTGACCAGGCCGGAATCGCCGCCGCTCTTGCCCCCGCCGCCGATGGTCAGGAAGACGCCGCCGGACGAGCCGCCGTCGCCGCCGCCGCCGCCCACCGACTGGGCGAAGATCCCGCTGGCCTTGGCCCCGTGGGTGGTGATGTCGCCGGTGTTGATCACCGTCACGGCCTTGCCGTCGCTGGCCGTGCCGCCCTTGCCGCCGATCGCCGCCAGGGCCCCGGCGTCGCCGCCCGTGCCGCCGCCGCCGCCCACCGACTGGGCGAAGATCCCGCGCGCCAGATCGTTGGTGGTCTCGATCGACCCGGCGTTCTCGACCCAGACCACGCCGCCGTCGCCACCCGATCCGCCGCCCGAACCGAGGGCCACGAGCCCGGCGGCCGAGCCGCCGACGCCGCCGCCGCCGCCGACCGACTGGGCCAAGATGCCGCTGGCGCCCTTGCCGGTGGTGACGATCCTGGAGCCCTGCTTGGCCTTCACCGTCACGGCGCCGCCATTGCCGCCCGAGCCGCCGTTGGCGGTGCCCAGGCTGACCAGCGCGCCGGTCGAGCCGGACGCCCCGCCCGAACCGCCGATCGATTGGGCGAAAATACCGTAAGCGTCGACGCCCTCGGTGCCGATGGAGCCGGTGTTCTCGACCCACACCAGGCCGCCGTCGCCGCCGACGCTGCCCGCGCCCGGATCGGCCACGATGCCGTAGCTCGAGCCGCCGCCGCCCGCGCCGCCGCCCAGGCTCTGGGCCTGGATGCCGGCCGACTTGTCGCCGGTCGTGTAGATGTCGCCGCTGTTGTAGACGTAGACCGAGCCGGCCTGGGCGGCCGCGCCGCCGCTGCCGCCGCCCGAGGCGATGTAGCCCTTGCCCCCGGCCCCGCCGGTGCCCGCGCGGCTCTGGGCGAAGATGCCTTGGGACTCGTCGCCCGAGGTGGTGATCTTGACGTCGGTGTGCAGGACGACGTCGCCGCCCTTGCCGGCCGTGCCGCCTGAAGCCCCCGGGACGTTGACGCCCCAGCCGTCGCCGCCCTTGCCGCCGTTGCCGCCGTAGCTGGCCGCGACGATCCCCGGCAGCTTGTCGGAGACGCTGGTGATCGGCCCCTTGCTGGCGTCGACCGTCTCGTTGATGGCCGGGCCGTCCTGGCCGTTGCCGCCGGAACCGGCGTTCTTGCCGACGGTCAGGCAGCCCAGGACGCCGAAGCAGATGCGGACGCCGCCGCCGTCGCTGCCGCCCTTGCCGTTGTCTCCGACCTTGATGAAGCTCAGCGTGTTCTTGTCGTCGATGGCCGGCGTGTAGTTCAGGCCCGTACCGGCGGCCAAGCCGCCCGAAAAGTCGGCGGGCTTGCCCGAGGCCGAGGTGACGAGGTCCAGCGTGTATTCCACGCCGCCGCCGTCCTTGACCTTTACGCCGACGGTCTTGCCGCCGCTGATGATCGGGGCGGTGACCGTGTAGGTCTTGTTGGCGGCGGGCGGCGGGTCCGGATCGCCCGGATTGGCCTTGACGGTCTCGGCCGTGCCGAAGTCGCCCGCCTGGAAGGTGTCGCCGGTCGTGGTGGCGATGACGATCAGGTGGCCTTCCTTGGTGCGAACCACCGCGCCGTTGACGATCGCCTCGACGGTCTCGCTGGCGCCGGTCAGCGGATTGGTGATCGACGCGCCGACGCTGTAGGTCGGGATCGCCGCTCGGGCCGGGCTGGACGACAGGACAGCGCTCGACAGGGTGGCCGCGGCCGCGACCATGGCGGCCACGCGCCGCAGGTCACGCGTCAGGCGTCGGCCCTGGGCGGTGCGCGCTTTGGAAACCGGGACCTTGCGCGCCCTACCGCTCTCGTTTCGTCCGGCGGGCTCGTGATGGGTCGCCTCGACCCGCTCGGCCGCCTCCTGGGCGTCGAGCCGCGCGGTGAGCTTCTGGAAGCCCGCGACAAGGGCAAGGGCCGCCGGATCCTGGCGCCCCGACAGCAGGTCGGCGATATCGGCGATCTGGGCGCGCGCGGAAGCACGATCGGCGGCCGACAGCCCGGCGGCGTCGGTGAAGACGACCAGGCTTTCCAACAATGCTGCGATACGCGCGTACGCCGTTTTGCTCGCGACCATGAATGCCCCCCTGCACCCAGCCAGACCCCGACAGCCCGGCGCTGCATACTGCGGCGAAAAGCAACTGGCCCATCGGCGACATCGCCGAACCAAGCTGAAGTTACAGTGTTCGGTCGCGGCACACAGCCGTGCTTACCGACCGATTTCGCTTTATTGCAGGAAAGCAGCAACAATCACGCCACTTCGCGCCTAGGGCGACCTTGAGGCCGCTCCCTTGTCCGCAAGGTGAAGTTGCAGGTCTGGCGATGCGTCGGGCCGGCCTCGCCGCCCGATCGACCCTGTTGGACTGAGCCAGAATGGGACGTCCCGCGCCTGACGCGGGACCTTCAGGACGCGCTCAGGGCGTCAGGCGCGCTCGCGCATGCGCTGGAAGATGTCGGCGAGCTTGTTTCCCGAACGGGCGGGCGCCGGCGGCTTCTCGGCGTAGGCCTGCAGGAAGCCGATGTCGCCGCAGGCGACGACGTCTTCGTTGGCGGCGGCCGGCGGGCAGCCGAAGAAGCCTTCCAGGGCGCGGACCATGGCTTCGGCCTCGGCCTGCCGCGAGGATCGCCCGGACTCGAAATCGGGCTCGAACTCCGGTTCGAACTCAGCCTCGGTCTCGGCCGTCTCGAAGATCTGATACGGCAGATTGATCTGGTTGATCATCGAGAAGAGGCGGTTGACGTCGCCGGACATGTCGTGGCTCCACCGCAAGGCGGTTCGGGGTTCAAGGTCGTCTGGCCCGCCTTTCCCTCCCCGCCATTTCGGCGAGCAGGACCAGGGCGGACGAGTAGTACGTGCGATCCGGCGGCGTCCCCCGAAGCCTCTGGATCGACGGGTCGTTCAAGGCCAGGGCGGCGATGTCGACACCCCCGCTAGATAACGGAAAGTCGGCTTCATGACCGTCGGACATATTGACCCATGCCGGTGGCCGTTTTTGGGCTTGAATGTTTCCACGCCAGTATTCCGCGGTCTGCGCGGCCAGCGAATCCTGGCCGCCCCAGGCCAGGTAGAGCGGCACGCGGATGGCGTCGAAACCGAACAGCGGCGGCTTGTCGGGGGCGGGCGCCAGGCTTCCGTCGGGATGCACCAGGAGCCAGTCGGGTGGAACCTTGCGGGCGCCGAACCGGCCGTCGCGCGCCAGGGTCACGCCGTCGGCGATGAGGGTCCGCCACGGCGCCTCGGCCCCGTCGGCGGAGGCGAAGTCCTGGAAGGCCGGCAGGATGAAATAGGACGGGTTGACGACCACCCCGGCCGGACCGCGAAAGCCCTCCAGTCCCGGCAGCAGCACCGTGCGCCCGCCGACCTCGATTACCAGCCGCTCGGCGATGGCGTCGCGGATGGCCTTGGACGCGGCGAGATAGCCGTCGTCGCGCCAGCGCCGCCCGGCCCGCAGCAGCGCCCAGGCCGCCAGGACGTCGCCGTCGGCGGCGTTGTTCTGGTCGGCGACGGGCGGCCGCGAGCGGGGATCGTAGCGCCAGGCCAGCAGCGGCGCGTTCTTCCGGGCCAGGTTGGTCCTGGTCCAGTTCCAGGCCCGGTCGAAGGTCTCGCGATCGCCATGGCCCTCGGCCAGCAGCATCGTATAGCCCTGGCTCTCGCTGTGGCTGATGTCGCCGTTCTCGGGATCGACCGTGCGGCCGTCGGGCCGGACATAGGCGGCCTTGAACGCGGCCCAGCCCTCGGCGGGCGGCCCGGCGCAGGCGCCCGAGGCTCCCGTCGCGGCGATCATCACCACCATCAGCAGCCTAGACCCGGTGCTCGAACACCAGCGGCGAAGCCGAAGGATCGCGGCAGGTGGTGACGCCGCCCGGGCTGCCCTGGGCGGCGAGCCAGGCGCCGTAGGCCCCCGCCAGAACCTCGGCCATGAGCGGCGGCCATGCTCGTCTGTCGTCGTCGTCGAGCGCATTGGGACAGGCCCCATGGGTGATGAGGATATGATCGTCCGCCGCCGCCAGCCGGGTCCAGCCCCAGTCCATCCCACCCAGCACGGCGTTCAGCTGAGCCTCCAGCTCGTCGAGCGTCTCGACGGTCGGCAGGGCGAAGCGGCGGGCCATGCGCTCGCCCGTGGCCCGCAGGAAGCGCCGGGCGGCGGTCGGATCGGCGACGGCGGTCAGTTCGCCGGCCAGGGCCGCCAGGAACGGCGACCACTGCGGGCTGACGCGGCGGCGGTTCAGATAGTCCAGGTCGCGCGCCCGGGCGTCATCTCCGCTCATCGGCCGCCCTCCCCGCCCAGGGTCTGCTTCACGCCCACGCTGACGGCGGTCTCGTTGTAGACGCCGAAGGTGTTGAAGTTGACGGCCCCGCCGATGCTGGCGCCGGGCCGGAACTGGTAGTCGGCCGATAGCCCCCCCGATATGCCGAACCCGCTGGCGCTTTCCGCCAGATAGCGCGGGAAGACGTCGCTGTCGGCCAGGGCCAGGGTGTTGAGTTCGGTCTGCAAGGCGACGTCCATCGGGAAGTAGGCCGCGCCGGCCTGGTTGTAGGTCTGGTAGCCCGGCGCGATCGCTCCCTTGAACTTCCAGGGCCCCTGGCGCCCGGTGACGCTGATCGGCGCGGTCAGGCTGGTGAACGACTTGGGGCTGAAATAGCCGCCGTGGCCCAGGCTAAAGAAGTTCTGGTTGTTGTCGAAGCCCTGCTGGTTGAGGTTGAAGCCGACCTGCACCTCGGTTTCGCCGCGGCGATAGGGGCGGATGTAGCCGCCCAGATTGACCTGGTAGCTGTCGTTGTCGGCCACGTGCTCGCCGTCGTAGTGGCCGTAGCTGGCGTCGCCGTAGAGCCCCGAGGCGCCGTCGTCATAGGATAGGCTGACCCCGCCGCCGGTGCGCATGACGCGGCCCCAGCGCTGGCCGGTGACCGGATCGCGGGCGCCGGCATAGGCCACGACGCTGTCGGTGACCGGGCGGCGCTCGATCCACAACTTGCCCTGGCCGTTGGCGCCCAGGCGCGGCGAGAATGCGACTCCGCCGGCGACGTCGATGTCGCCGAAGCCGATCGGGGTCGTGCCGATGTCGGCCGACAGCGGACCCGCCGCCATGGCTAGGTTGATCGCCGCCCCCGAGGCGCTCTGCGGCGCGGCGGCGTAGACGGGCGCGAAGGCGCCGACGATGGCGCGGGCGTTGATGATCTGGTTGGCGCCATAGCGCTGCTCGGCCGAGCCCGAGGGCGTGCCGCCGTCGATGCTGACCGGCGAGATCGAGGCGGTGAACCGCACCTCGCCCAGCGACGCCGAGCCCGAGGCCCTGGCCGACAGCTCGTGCAGCCGCCCCAGCCCCGCCTCGCCCGAGCGGGCGCGGATCTGGGCCGAGCCGGAGACCTCGGCGGCGGTGCGGGCAGTGATCTCGGCGATCTGGCGGTCGATGTCGCCGACCACCGGGTCGCGGGCGGCCGGCGCCACGAACGGATTGCCCGGCGACGGCGCGACGGTGGTCGTGGGACGCGGCGAGGCCGCCTCCCCCGCGCGGCCGTTGCGGCCGGTGAACGGGAAGGCCACGCCGGCGAAGCTGCGCTCGGCGACCGGCGCGGGCGCGGGCGCGGCGGGGGTCAGCACGCCTGCCAGCTGGTCGCCGCCGGACGCGACATCGACGGCGGCCAGGGGCGCGGCGGCGGCCGAGCTCATCAGGTCGTAGCGGCTGGCCGCCACCGGCAGCACCGCGGCGCGCGCCGGAACACCGCCGGACGTGAACGGATTGGGGCCGAGGCCGCCGCCCGGGGCGGCGTTCGAGCCGCCCGGCGCCAGCACGGCGTCCAACCCTGAACCGAAGGCCGGCCGCCGCTCGCGCAGGGTGCGGGCCATGCGCAGGGCCTCCAGCGCCGCCTTCTCGTCGCCGGCCTGGCGCTCGACCCGGGCCGAGGCGAGATAAAGGTCGGCGTCGCGCGGGCTGGCGGCGATCGCTTGAGCCAAAGTGCGGCGCGCGCCCGCCACGTCGCCCTTGGCGGCCGAGGCGTCGGCCAGGCCGATCAGGGCCTCCTTGTCGCCCGGCTTGGCGCGCAGCAGCACGGCGAAGGCCTGGGCGGCCTCGTCGTACATCCGGCCGTCCTGGTAGACGCGACCCAGCGGGGCCAGCAGGCGGGTGTTGCGCGGGGCGACCGCGAAGGCGGCCGACAGCACGTCGAAGGCGCTGGCCAGATCGCCGGCCTGGCGCAGGCGGTCGGCTCGCTCGGCCCCTAGGGTGGCGGTCAGGTCGGCGACCGCTCGAACCCCGTCCGGCGAGCCGCCGGAACGCGAAGAAGCCTGGCGGATGATGGCGGCGGCCTCGGCGTCGCGCCCGGCCTTGGCCAGCACCGCGACCATGCCGTCATAGCCGGCCGGCGCCTCGGTGACGCCCTCCACAAGGGTCCGCTGGGCCATGGCCAGGGCGGTCTGGCGGTCGCCCAGGTCGTAGAGCGCCGAGGCCAGGCGGCCCTGCGCCGCGACCGACAGCGCCGGGCGGGCGGCCAGGGCGCGCAACGAGGCGACGCCGCCGCCCTGTTTGGCCTGGTCGATGGCGGCGTCGATCTCGAGCCGGCCGCGCAGGGCCGTCATCTCCGGCGTCATCTTGCCGATCGGAGCACGATCAAGCAGGGCCAGGGCCTCGGACGGGCGGCCCTGCTGGTCGGCGAAGACGGCCGCGGCGTGGATCTGCTCGGGCTGGGTTCCGGCGCCGACCGGGGCCATCAGCCCCTCGGCCGCCTGGGCCTCGCCCTGGCCGGCCAGGAAGCGGGCGAAGTCGAGCCGCACCCAAGGGTCGGACGGCGCGGCGGCCAGGGCGCTCTCGAAGGCGGCGTTGGCGCCCGACAGGTCGCCGTTGGCCCACAGCTGGTTGGCGCGCTCGTGGTCGATGCGGCCGCGCAGCACGTTCTGGCCGCTGGCGTCGGGCTGCAGGGCCGGCGAAGCGGCCGCCACGGCGTCGGCCTCGGCCGTGCGGCCCTGGTCGAGCAGCACCTGGACGAGACCCTGCTGGGCCTCGGCCTGGTTGGGCGCGGCCGCCAGCACGGCGCGATAGGCGCTCTCGGCCTCGGCCGCCTTGCCCTGGCGACGCAGCGCCTCGGCCAGCAGGCCGCGCGCCAGCAGGCGGTCG
Source organism: Caulobacter sp. GW821-FHT09B11 (assembly GCF_059418205.1). Taxonomy (NCBI): domain Bacteria; kingdom Pseudomonadati; phylum Pseudomonadota; class Alphaproteobacteria; order Caulobacterales; family Caulobacteraceae; genus Caulobacter; species Caulobacter sp. GW821-FHT09B11. Next base: position 123,684 of record NZ_JBWKPK010000001.1, read on the forward strand.
GGATAGGTCTCGGCGGTCAGCGGCCGCAGCGTCTGCTCGGCCTTGATCACCTGGCCCTGGTCGAGCGCGGCCTGGGCGTCCTGCAGGCCGGCGTAGAAACGGGCGCTGGTCAGGGCCTCCTTCCAGCGCCCGGCGCTGGCGGGACTGGACCGGCCGGCCCGTCCCAAGAGATCGGCGGCCTCGCCGAAGCGCTGGGCCTGGAGCCGCACGAGGCCAAGCCCGCCCAGGGCGTCGGCGTCGCCCGCGCGACGGGCCAGGGCCGCCTGGAAGCGCCGCTCGGCCTCGGCGACGTCGCCGCCCTGCAAGGCCTCGAAGCCCTTGGCCCGGTCGCCGGCCGACGGGTCGACCGCGGCCGCCGCCGGGGCCTTGGGCGCGGTGCGTGCGGCGGCCAGCTTGCGCGATATCTCGGCGTCGTTGGGACGGGCGGCCAGGTAGTCGCCGAACAGGTCGGCGTTGCGCGGGCTCTCGTCCATCCAGGTCAGGGCCTGGCGCCAGGCGCTGGCGGCCTTGCCGGCGACGGAACCGCCGCCGCCCGCCAGGCGGGCCAGCAGGGCCACGCCCTCGCGGCGGCTGCCCTCGCGATAGGTCAGGGCCTGGCCGAGCGCCAGCTGCACGTTCTGGTCGCCCGGCTTGCGGGCCGACAGCGACCGCAGGCCCGCCTGGGCTTGGGCGACGCCGCCCGGCGCGCCGGCCAGGGTCTGGTAGTATTCCAGCGCGACGGCGTCGGGCGGGGTCGAGCCGCCGAACGCCTGGCGATAGGCGGCCGCGGCCGCCGCGTTCTCGCCCCGCTGGGCCAGACCCCGGGCCTTGGCCAGGTCGCCGCCGGCCGCCGCTGCGCCCGCCGGAGCCTTCGCCCCGCCGCCCGGCGCGTCGAGGGCCGCCAGGCCCCGCTTGGCCGCGGCGTTGCCGGGATCGGCCGCCAGGGCGCGCTTGTAGGCGTCGGCCGCAAGGTCCTTGCGGCCCTTCTGGCTCCAGAAGTCGCCCTGGCGCACCAGGGCGCCGACCGCGGCGCTTCCCCCCTGGGCCTGGGCGACTTGCGCCGTCCCGCCCGCCAGCAGGATGGCGGCCAGGGCGGCTTCCACGGACATGCGACGCAGGGTCTTCACTTCGCGCTACCTTCGAGACGGCGTCGCGCGATGGCCTTCAGCGCGACGATGAGCGGGAACGACAGGGCCAGGCCGACGCCGAAGATCGACAGCGCCAGCAGCAGCGGCCGCTGGCTGAGCCACCACATGCCGTAGACCCACCAGGGCAGGTCGCCGGTGTGGAACACCTTGCCGACCTGGAAGCTGGAGAAGCCCTCCTCGGTGACGATGGCCAGATCGCCCTGGATGCGGGCGTTCTGGGCCGGGTCGTCGAGGCGAGCCACCACCGCCGGCAGGCGGGTCGGATCGCTGGACAGCACGGCCACCACCGCCCGGCCGCGGTCGAAGGGCGAACGGAAGCTGACCAGCCCCTCGAAGCCTTCGCCGGCCACCAGCAGGTCGTCGGCATGGTCGCGGCCGGCCGAGGCCTCGCCGTCGGCCATCAGGAACAGGCGCTCGATCGGGGCCGCCAGCTTCAGGCGCAGGCGGTCGTCCTCGAAGCGCACCGGCGCGCCGGCGAACAGCGCCCCGAACCGGCGGACCATGTCGGGGCGGCCGATCAGCAGCACGTCGCGGCCCTTCAGCGAAGCCGCGTCGGCGTCGCGCGCGATCGCCACCCGGGTGACCGGGGCACCGGTGACGTCACCGAACCGGCCCATCAGCGCCAGATAGGCCTCGATGTCGGCCGGGGCGGGATTGGCGTCGAGCACGACGGTGGTCTTGTCGAGGTCGGCGTTGCGGGTGAACGGGAAGCCGGCGCTGGCGAAGAAGGCCAGGTTCGGCAGGGCCGCGAAGTGGCGGCCGCCGCTGAGGTCGATCGTGGTGTCCGGGTCGATCCCGCTGTGGACGTTGGTCGGCAGCTGGCCCTGGCAGGCCCCGGTCTTGTTGCTCTTGATGTCGAAATAGAACTGCAGCTGGCTGGCGCCGAACAGCAGGTAGGGCGGCAGGTCCAGGCTGTGCTCGTTACGGGCGAAGCGGTTGAACAGGCCCTGCACCTCGGCGGTGCGATCCTGGGCGCTGAGCCGGTAGGAGCGCAGGTACTGGCCGTTCAGCGACACGTCCAGGCGCGACTGCTCGCGGTCGAACCACGGCCCCTTCGGATAGCGATAGCGCACGCGCAGCGGCGCGCCCTGCACCGGCCACAGGAAGAGGTCGGGGGCGACGCGGAACGGCACGGCGACCGGGGCCGGCGACAGGCCCGGCGCTTGCAGGAGCTGGGCGTCGACCAGCTCGCCCAGGCGGACGGGGCGGTCCATGCGCAGCCAGCGCGGGGCGTCGTAGGCCGCGCGCGGCGCGATCAGGGCGGTGTCGACCTGGGCCATGGACCCGTTCAGCCCGCCCTGCGAGATGCTGAGCGCCAGGGCGGCGCGGCGGATCTCCGAGGTGTCGCGGCCGATGACCAGCAAGAGGCGATGATCGGGGGCCTGCGGATTGGCGACCACGGCCAGGGTCGGACCGTTCACCTGCGGCAGGGTCAGGCCGCCGATCGTCTGGCCCGACTGGCCGAACACTACGCCCTCGCCCTGCGGCAGGGCGCCGATCAGCGGCGGGAAGGAAAAGCCGCGATAGCTGGCCCGCATGCCGAAATAGGAGGCAGCCGCCCCCGCCCCGCGCAGCACCGCGTCGGAGGGGGTCTCGGCGAACACGAACGGCAGCACCAGCTTGCCGCCGCCTTTATCGAAGAACGGTCCGGGCAGCATCGACAGGTCCGGCGTCGCCGGCAGGCGCGAGACCGTCAGCTCCAGGCGCGAGCGCTGGTTGCTGACCGTCATCCACAGCGACGAATGCTGCGGGTCCTCGCAGGCGCGGGTGTAGTGGCCGATGAAGCGGAGGTTCAGGTTGTTGTCGCGCAGGAACAGGGCCGGATCGATCGGAATCGACCACTCGGTTCCGGCCGCCCGGTCGGGGGTCAGCATGACCGCGCCGGCCGGCTCGCCGTTCAGGGTCAAGGCCAGCTGCGAAAGATCGCCCAGCAGCGACGGCGAATAGGCGCCCGAGACGACAAGCCGAGCGGCGGTCACCACCTCGTCGCGGCGCAGGGTGAAGTCGACGCCCGCCTCGCCCTGCACGCCGCGCAGGCGCAGGGATTGGCCAAAGCCCAGGTCCTTGAGGGTCAGCACGCGGGTCGAGCCGGCCGGCGCCGCGGCGGGCGCGGGATCCTGCGCCCTCGCCTGCCCGCTCCAGCCCAGGCCGCCGGCCAGCAGCAGGCCCGCGACGATCACCGCCGCCCGGCCGCCGTCGGATCCGCCGCCCGTCCGCGAGCGCGGCGTCAGGGCCGCCGGCTTGGCCGCTCGCCACCAGAACAGGATGCTGGCGCTGGCCCGGACCAGGCCCGCCAGGGCGGCCAGCGGACGCACCGGCGCCCAGTGGGCGTTGGGCACCCAGGCGTCGGCGCGGCCGACGACGTTGCGCACCAGGTCGCGGCGTTCGGCGAAGCCGAGCGGCAGGAACTGCACTCTCAGGACCCCCTTGTCGAACATGATGGCCCGCGCCTTGAACGGACGGGCGCGCTCGTCCTGCAGGAACTCGACGGTGTCGATGTGGCGATCGTCGCCCCAGAAACCGTCGGGAACGATGGCCGACAGGCCGCCCATCGAGACCTCGCGGGTCTCCACCTCCAGCACCTCGCCGTTGGTCAAACGCAGGCGGGCGGGCAGGAAGGCCTCGATACGGACGTGCTGACGCACCTGCCGGGTCTCGCGGCCGACGGCGATGGCGGTCAACAGCACGAGCAGGCTGAACAGAGTCCAGAAGGCATTGAGCACCAGGGTGCCGACCAGCACGAAGTCCGGCTCGGCCGTCAGCAGCCGCCACATGGCGAAGCAGAGGCCGGCGATCAACAGGCCGGCGACCACGATGTGCGGCCACATCAGCGACCAGTCGAAATAGCCCCGCTCCAGCCGGCCGCCCTTGTCGGTGACGTTGAACTTGCCGTGCTTGGGCGCGAACAGGGTGACGATCGTCGGACCCAGCAGGTGGAAGGCCAGCAGGGTCTCGTAGATCTCGCCCCAGAACGCCATGCGTTCCTCGCCCTGCATGCGGTTGTTGGTGACGATCGAGTGCACCAGGTGCGGCAGGGCGTAGGCCAGGATCATCGGGGCCGAGGCGCTGATGATGTTGAAGCCCAACAGCAGGAAGGCCAGCGGCGAGGTCAGGAACACGATGCGAGGCAGCGGAAACTGGAAGTGCAGCATCGCATTCAGGTAACAGAGCCGCTGGGCGAAGCTCAGGCCCTTGCCGAACAAGGGATTATCGATCCGGAAGATCTGGGTCATGCCGCGCGCCCAGCGGATGCGCTGGCCGATGTGCAGGGCCAGGCGCTCGGTCGCCAGGCCCGCCGACAGGCGGATTTCCAGGAAGGCCGTGTTCCAGCCCCGGCGCTGCAGCTTCAGCGCGGTGTGGGCGTCCTCAGTGACGGTCTCGTGCGCGAAGCCGTGGGTCTCTTCCAGGGCCGAGCGGCGGATGATGGCGCAGGAGCCGCAGAAGAAGGCGGCGTTCCACAGGTCGTTGCCCGGCTGGACCACGCCGTAGAAGAGGTCGCCCTCGCCGGGGATGTCCTTCACCGTCTGGATGTTCCGCTGCACCGGATCGGGCGAATAGAAGTGGTGCGGCGTCTGCAGCAGGGCCAGGCGCGCATCTTCCTGGAACCAGCCGACGGTCATCTGCAGGAAGGCACGCGTGGGGATGTGGTCGCAGTCGAAGATGCAGACCAGCTCGGCGTCGGTCTGGCCCAGGGCGTGGTTGAGGTTGCCGGCCTTGGCGCCGAAGTTGTCGGGCCGGGTCATGTAGATCGCGCCGGCCTTCTCGGCGAAGGCCTTGAACTCGGGCCGGCGGCCGTCGTCGAGCAGGTACACCTTGAACCGGTCGCGCGGGTAATCCATGCCCAGCGCCGCCAGCACCGTGTCCTGCACGATCTCCAGGCTCTCGTTATAGGTCGGGATGTAGACGTCGACCTTGGGCCAGGACGCCGGCGCGCCGGTGATCGGCCGCACCGGCCGTTGCAGCGGCCAGGCGGTCTGCAGATAGCCGAGCAGCAGGATCAGCCAGGCGTAGATCTCGGCCAGGTAAAGGCCCGTGCCGAAGAAGGCCTCGCCCGGATTGCGGAAATGCAGGGTCTCGGTCGTGCGCCACCACAGATAGCGGGTGCTGACGATCACCGAGACGACGCACAAGGCAATGGTCAGGTGCTTGGACTGCGACAGGCGGTTGGCCGCGATCACCCCGACGATGGTCGCCAGGGCGAACAGCGCCTGGTCCTTGAAGCTGAGCGGGATGACGATGGCCACGACGCCGACGGCCGCGGCGGCGGCGATCAGCAGCGCCACGCCCAGCCGGGCCAGCGCCTGTCGGAGAAAGGGCCTCGAGGCCGCGAACCGCTGGGTCGAGGCGTCCATCAGGACCGCCTCAGGATGGACGATCCGGACCCAGCCGTCTTTTCCGCCATCAAAACCCTCGAACGAACAGTCAAGCTTACACCTGGTCTTTCGAACCGATGCTAGCGGCCCAAACTCGCAACCTACAAGCTAGGCTTTATGACTATTCCTGCTGACGCTCCAGATTGAGCGCCGCGGCCAAAAGCCGCATTACTTTCCTGACGCGGGCATAACTCGACCTTCCGGAACTAAAACGATCGTTTTACTGAACCGCGTTATGGATCCGACTTGAAGAAACACGGTCGACGATAGCTTGACCAGGACTCGCGCCATGCGCGATCCGGTGGTAATTTCGCCCATCCATTCTCGGGGGAAGCGGGCATGAGAAACTTCGTTGAAAACGGCGACATAGCCCTGCGCGCCATCGCCGGCACGCGGGTGGTTCTGCTGGCCATCGACATCGCGCCGGCCGCACGTCAAGGCCTGCTGGGCTTCGCGATCGGTCGGGTGCATGACGGCGCGGTCGACTGGCTGGAGGGCTCGAAGGTCTTCGCCTCGGTCGAACCCGCGCCGCTGCCGCAGGACAAGTTTCCGAGCAATCTTCATCCGATCCAGAGCCTGATCTGGTCCGACTACCAGGCCAGGCCCGGCGTGGAGACCACCTATCGGGTGCAGCCGGTCTATGGCGCGCCGTCCGCGCCCACGCTCGGCTCCGGCGCCGACATCGTCGTCAGGACCGAAGATCCCGAGGCCGGCGTCCACGGGATCTATTTCAATCGCGGCGCGGTGGCTTCGCAGGCCTTCTCGGAACACTTCTCCAACAAGAAGCCCAAGAACCAGGACGATCCGCAGGACCAGACCGTCCAATGGCTGGCGCGCGGCGCGCTGGACGCGGCCCTGGCCTTCATCGACAGGGCCGCGGCGGGCGATCGCCTGCATGTGGCGGCCTACGAGTTCACCTACGCCCCGATCCTGCTGGCGCTGAAAGCCGCGGCGGCGCGCGGCGTCGAGGTCCGGATCGTTCACGAAGCCGGTCAGGAAGTCGACGACAGGACCAAGAAGCTGGTCGACACCAGCGCGACGAAATCGGCCGCCACGGCCATCAAGGCCCATGGGCTGAACCGCCAGGCCAACCTGACGCTGATCAAGCGCACCAAGCGCCGCAAGATCCCCCACAACAAGTTCATCGTCTGGGTGTCGGGCGGCCAGACCCGCGAGGTGCTGACGGGCTCGACCAACTTCACCGCCTCGGGCTTCATCGGCCAGACCAACGTCATCCACATCGTCCGCGCCCCTGCGATCGCCGAGGCCTATCTCGACTACTGGACCGAGCTGGCCAAGGACCCGACGACACCCGTCCTGGCCGACTGGTCCGAGGCGCGCACGCCGCAGGACGACCTGGACGCGCTGACCCGCCCGACCGGGATCACGCCGCTCTTCAGTCCGCGCAAGAACGACATCATGCTCAACTGGTACGCCGACGCGATCGCCGACGCCGAGCAGACGGTGATGTTCACGGCCGCGTTCGGGGTCAACAAGCTGCTGGCCGCCCAGTTCGGCGTCGATCGCCCGTTCGTGCGCTTCATCCTTCTAGAGGACCAGCCGGACGCCTCGCTGAAGGCCAAGCTCAAGGCCGACCGCGACGTCCAGGCCGCCTACGGCTCGCTTCTGGGCGCCTATGCCTCGGGAGCCAAGACATTCCCCAAGTCGAGCCTGGACGCCTGGTTCCTGAGGGAGGAGCTGTTCCGCAAGCAGGGCAACATCTTCTTCATCCACACCAAGTCGCTGCTCATCGACCCGCTGAGCGAGACCCCCCTGGTGGCCACCGGCTCGGCCAACTTCTCCAGCGCCTCGCTGGAGAACAACGACGAGAACATGCTGCTGATCCGCGGCGACAAGGTCGTGGCCGACATCTACCTGACCGAGTTCGACCGCATCTTCCGGCACTTCTTCGCCCGCCAGACCATCAACAGGCTGGTCGAGGAAGGGCGGGACATCACCGAGGCCAAGTTCCTGATAGAAGACGCCTCCTGGCTGAACGGCTACATCGCCCCCGACGCCATGAAGACCAAGCGCCAGCGGCTGTTCTTTCCGCAGTGGCCGGCGCGCTGAACGCCGGCGATCGGCCTCCCGGCGAACGTCGCCGGGAGGCCTCGCGGTTTAGGGAAACAGCGGCCCGTGGTCGAGGCGCGGCAGCACGTGGCGGCCGAAGAGGTCCGCCTCGGCGATGTGCGGATAGCCCGACAGGATGAAGGCCTCGAGCCCGATCTCGCGATAGGCGTTGATCTTGGCCAGCACCTGATCGGGATCGCCGACGATGGCCGCGCCGCAGCCCGACCGCGCCCGGCCGATGCCGGTCCAAAGATTGTCCTCGACATAGCCGTCGCCCGCCGAGGCCTCGCGCAGTTCGGCCTGGCGGCGCACGCCGAATGAGGCCGCGTCCAGCGACTTGGCGCGAATGGCCTCGCCTTCCTTGGCGTCGAGCTTGGACAGCAGACGATCCGCGGCCGCCCTCGCCTCTTCCTCGGTCTCGCGCACCACGACGTGGACGCGATAGCCGAAGCGAAGGGTGCGGCCATGGGCGGCGGCGCGGGCGCGCAGGTCGTCGATGATCTCCTTCACCACCTCCATGCGGTCGGGCCACATCAGGTAGACGTCGGCCGCTTGGGCGGCGACCTCGCGGGCCTCGTGCGACAGGCCGCCGAAATAGAACGGCGGGCACCCGCCCGAGACCGTGCGCAGGCGCGGCGGGTCGAGCTTCAGCTTGTAGAACTCGCCCTGGAAATCGATGCTCTCGCCGCTCAGCAGCGAGCGCAGGATTTTCATGGCCTCCAGCGTGCGGGCGTAACGCGGCCCTGAGGCCAAGGTCTCGCCCGGCAGGTCGCTGGAGATGATGTTGAGGGTCAGGCGGCCTTCCAGCATCTGGTCCAGGGTGGCGATCTGGCGGGCCAGCTGCGGCGGCCACATCTCGCCGCAGCGGATGGCCAGCAGCAGTTTCAGCTTGCGCAGGATCGGCGCCAGGCCGCCGGCGAAGGCCACGCCCTCGATGCCGAGGTTGTAGCCCGACGGCAGCAGCAGGTTGTCGAACCCGCCGCTCTCGGCGGCGAGCGCGATATCGCGGCAATGGGCGTAGGAGGCCTTCAGCGCCGGATCGGGAACGCCGAGGAACTCGTAGTCGTCGTCGCACAGCGCCGAGAACCACGAGACTTCGCAGGGAGGCAGGGTGCTCACGGCAGGGGAACTCCGCGGCTGGCGGTCAGGATGGCGTACCACTGGGTGCGCGACAGCTTCACGCGCAGGGCGTCAGCCGAGGCCGTGATGCGCTCGGGCGTCTGCGAGCCGACGATCGGGATCGGCCGCGACGGGTGGGCCATGATCCAGGCCAGGGCGACGGCGGCGCGATCGACATGCTGCTCGCGGGCGATGACGTCGAGGGCCTCGATCACGGCGCGGCCGCGATCGTCGGTCCCCTGCCCCACCAGCCGGCCGCCGCCCAGCGGCGACCAGGCCAGCACGGCCAGATCACGCTCCAGCGCCTGGTCGAGCACGCCGTCCGACAGAGGCTCGATGGTCAGGGGCGAGAACTCCGGCTGGATGCTGGCCAGGGCGAACGGCAGGTGCGCCTGCAACGCCGCGACCTGGCTGGGCAGATAGTTCGACACGCCGACGGCGTCGATCTTGCCCTGCTCGCGCAGCTTGGTCAGCGCAGCCGCGATCTCGGCCGGATGGGCCAGAACGTCGGGGCGGTGGATCTGGTAGAGGTCGATCTTCTCGACGCCCAGGCGCTGCAGCGAGGCCTCGCAGGCGGCGACCAGATAGTCGGCGCTGGAGTCGTAGGGCACGCCCAGGATGATGCCGCCCTTGGAGGCCAGCACGAACTTCTCGCGCAGGTGCGGGGCGTCGCGCAGCACCTTGCCGAGCAGCACTTCCGACGAGCCGAAGCCGTAGGGCGTGTCGGCGCCGTAGACGTCGGCGGTGTCGAGCAGGGTGATCCCGCTTTCCAGCGCGGTCTCGACCAGCAGGCGGGCGTCGGCGACCGATTCCCCCTTGAAGCGCCACATGCCCCAGGCCAGCGGAGAAACGGAAATCCCGCTCTTGCCGAGCGGACGGGGTTCGTGTGACTGGCGGCTCTCACTCATATGTACGTGCTTTCAGTTCGGGGGATTTGAAGATGGTTGAGAAGCTCAAGGTCGGTCTGATCGGGGTCGGCATGATGGGCAACGAGCATCTGCGCAACCTCGAACTGATGCGGGACGCCCACGTGACGGCCATCGCCGATCCGACGCCGGGCTCGCTGGACTGGGCGCGGGCGACGCTGGGCGACAAGGCCGACGGCGTCGAGGCCTTCGCCGACGGCGCCGAGATGCTGGCCAAGGTCGAGCTCGACGCGGTGATCATCGTCTCGCCCAACTTCACCCACCGCAAGGTGCTGGAGGCGGCGCTGGCGACCAATGTGGCGATCCTCTGCGAAAAGCCGCTGTGCAGCGATCTGGCCGACGCCCGCTGGGCCGCCGAGACCGCCGACGCGCGCACAGAGAAGACCGGCGCCCTGTTCTGGACGGCCATGGAATACCGCTTCATGCCGCCGGCCGCCGAATTCATTCGCCGGGTCCACGCCGGCGACGTCGGCAAGCTGGCCATGCTGTCGATCCGCGAGCACCGCTTTCCGTTCCTGGTCAAGGTGGGCGACTGGAACCGGTTCGCCGCCAACACCGGCGGCACCATGGTCGAGAAGTGCTGCCACTTCTTCGACCTGATGCGCCTGATCACGCAGGCCGAGCCGGTGTCGGTGTTCTGCTCGGGGGCCATGGACGTCAACCACCTGGACGAACGCTACGACGGCAGGACGCCGGACATCATCGACAACAGCTACACCGTCGTCGAGTTCGACAACGGCGTGCGGGCCATGCTGGACCTCTGCATGTTCGCCGAGGGCGTCGAGGAGCAGGAGACCCTGACCGCGACGGGCTCGCAGGCGCGCCTGGAAGCCCTCATCCCGCCCGGCGACCTGGTGTTCGCCCCGCGCGTGCCCCTGGGCGCGCCCAAGCAGATGGTCCGCGAGCACGTGCCGGTCGACGAGGCGGCGATGAAGGCGGGCACCCACCATGGTTCGACCTTCTACCAGCTGCGGGCCTTCCTCGACGCGGTGCGCGACGGCGGAGCGCCCGCCGTCACCGCCCGCGACGGCCTGATGGCCGTGGCCATCGGAACCGCCGCCGAGATCAGCGCCCGCGAGAAGCGGGTGGTGACGCTGGCTGAACTGGGGTTCTGACGGGAGCTTCCCTTCACTCCCGTCATTCCCGCCCTTGTGGCGGGAACCCCTGCGTCCGCTCGCACGTGAAAATGCGGCGGACCGCAGGCGGTCCGTTTCACTCGCACCTGCGGCTGAAAGAGGGTTTCCCGCCACAAGGGCGGGAATGACGGGAAGTTTGGGAGCGTTTGGGATCAGAACTCCTTGCGCACCGACAGGCCCCAGTAGCGGGCGTTGTCGCGGGGCACGTAGCGGACCACGCCGGCCAGGCCGCCATAGACCAGGTTCGGCGAGTAGGACTTGTCGGCGATGTTCTTGACCACCGCGCGGACCTGCCAGCCGTTCTCGACCCCGACCAGACCGATCCCCGCGTTCCAGATGCCGTAGGCCTTCTGGATGGTGTCGGGCGTCTCGGCCAGCGAGTACTGGGTGTCGTCCTTCCAGCTGTAGTCGGTCGACAGCACGACGTCGAAGGCGTCGGTCAGGCGCGTGCGGTACTCGACGTCGGTGTAGGTCTTCCACTTCGGGGCGAAGGGCAGAGGCTGGCCGTCGATGTTGCAGCTGCTGGCCGCGCCGGTCGGGCAGTTGAAGTGCTCGACCGTGGCGTCGGTGTAGGCGAACGAGAAGCCCACCTTCAGCCCCTGAACCGGACGCAGGGTGAAGTCGCCTTCGACGCCCTGGCTCGACACCGAACCGGCGTTGATCAGTCGACTGATGATCGCCGGCGGCGTGCCCGTCACGTCGGTGAAGTTGGCCTGGTAGTTCTCGTAGTCGGTCTTGAAGATCGCCAGGGCGCCGACGAAGCGGCCGCCCAGGGCCGTGCCCTTGATCCCCGCTTCATACGAGTCCGAGGTCTCGGGCTTCAGCGATATCTCGTCGATCGCCTGCATGTTGAAATAGGTGTTGTAGGCGGGTCCCTTGTAGCCGCGCGAGTAGGTCGCATAGACGTTGACCGTCTCGGCCACGTCGTATTGCAGGCCGGCGCGGCCGCTCCAGCCGTCCTTCTCCAGCGAGCCCGAGCTCGTGTGATTGGGACGGATGCCGGTCAGGGCCACGGCCGTGGTGGCCTGGCGGTCGTGGTAGTAGCTCAGTTCGTCGCGGATCGCCCGCGCGCCCAGGATGGCGCGGAACTTCGGCGTGAAGTTGATGTTGCCCTCGCCGAAGATCGCGTAGTTCGTGCCGCTCGTGCCGTAGCGGGCGATCCCGTAGTCGCTGACCGCGCTGCCCGAGACGATGCGGGTCAGGTCGCGGCGATAGACCTCGTCGGTGTCGGCCTTCAGGTAGTAGAGCCCGGCCACGTAGTCGATCAGTCCGCCCTTGGGCGAGGTGATGCGCAGTTCCTGCGAGATCTGGCTGAAGTCCACCCGGCCGTCGTCACGCGCGGTCGGGATGGCGGCGGTGGCCACGGCCAGCTGGTCGAAGTCCTGGCGCTGGTGGTTCTTCCACTCGCGGTAGCCGGTGATCGAGGTGATGGTGAACTCGCCGACCTTCCAGTCGACCTGCGCCGAGACGCCGCCGTTGCGATCCTCGACGAAGCTGCGGATGTCGGCGTTGGTCTTGGTGTTGTTGGCGCCGGCGGTGACGCCCGAGGCGGCCAGGGCCGCGACCAGGGTCGGGTTGGCCGTCACGACGTTGGTCGGATAGGCAACGCGGTCGCTGGAGGCGAAGACGCCGGTCGGCGGATCCTCGTCCGAGCGGCTGAAGTCGGCGCTGAAGGTCAGGGTCAGGTCGTCGCTGGGCGTGGCGACGAGCTTGGCGCGGCCGCCGAAGCGGTCGTAGCCGTTCACCGTCTGGCCGGTGGTGACGTTCTTGACGTTGCCGTCCCAGCCGCTCTTGAGGATCGACAGGCTGGCGCCCAGCTTGCCGTCGATCAGCGGACCCGAGACGCCGGCCTTCAGGCGGTACTCGTCGCCCTCGTACCAGGCCGCCTCGCCAAAGGCGTGCGGCTCGACGCCGGGGTTCTTGGAGACGATGTTGACCACGCCGGCCGAGGCGTTCTTGCCGAACAGCGTGCCTTGCGGGCCGCGCAGCACCTCGATGCGCTCCAACTCGACCAGGTCCAGGGTCGTCTGACCCGGACGCGAAAGCACGACGCCGTCGATCACGGTCGAGACCGAGGGCTCGACGCCCGGCGAGGTGGTGATGGTGCCGACGCCGCGGATGAAGACGGTGCGGTCCTTGTTCGAGGCCCCGGTGCGGAAGTCGACCGTCGGGATCGTCGAGGCGATGTCCTGCAGGTTGTTGAGGTTCTTGGCGGCCGCCGCGTCGCCCGACACGACGCTGATGGCCACCGGCACCTTGGTCACCGACTCCTCGCGATAGCGGGCGGTGACCTTGACCTCTTCGACGGTGTTGTCGGCGGTTTCGGCCAGGGCGGCCGAGCCCCCGGCGAGGACGGCGGCGCCGGCCAGCAAGGCCAGGCGCAGGGTGTGGGCGCGGCCCCGGCGGGCGGCGGTACGAACAGTCATGGCATATCCCCAAGGGCCGACGTTCGGCGCCGGCTTCCAGGGGGAGGTTCGTATTCCTACTAATCCGATGGGAGTAGAAAGATATTCTTGGCCGATCCTCGGATTTCCTAAGGGCGGTTGGGAAAGCAACCACCCTCATCCTCCCGTCATTCCCGCCCTTGTGGCGGGAACCCCTCTATCTCCCGTAAGGGCGGATGAGGCGGCGTGCTCAGCACGCCGCTTGCGTCTCACGTGTCAGCTGAACCAGGGGTTCCCGCCACAAGGGCGGGAATGACGGGAGAAAGAGGGCGACAGCCAACTCCCCCTACTCCCGCGCCTTCAGCAGCACCGCCGGGAAGTCGGCGGGCACCGCGCCGTCGGCGTCGCGCAGCAGGTGGCGACCGCCCAGCGGCAGGGGCAACGGTATCGACAGGCCGTCCTGTTCCTCTAGCCGCTGGAACAATCGCTCGGTCAGGCACGCGACCACCGCCTCATGGCCGGGACTGTGGATCAGGTTCACCGTCTCGGCCGGATCGTCTTGCAGGTCGTACAGCTCGTCGATGTCCCAGACGCCGTGATAGTGGATGTACTTGTAGCGGTCCTGGCGGATGGCGTGGACCGTCGGGGTCTGCGGGAAGTTGCGCTCCCAGTAGTATTCGTAGAGCAGCTCGGTGCGCCACGGCACGTCCTCGCCGCGGGTCAGGGGCAGCATATCCTCGCCTTGCAGGCCCTCGGGGGCCTCCAGGCCGGCGACCGCCAGCAGGGTGGGCGCGATGTCGAGATTGGCCACGACCTGCTCGACCACCGTCCCGCCCGGAAACAGCTCCGGACAGCGCGCCAGCATCGGGATGCGCATCGACTCCTCATAGGCCGTGCGCTTGTCGATCAGGCCGTGCTCGCCGAACGCGAAGCCGTTGTCGCCCATGTAGAGCACCAGGGTGCTGTCGAGCTCGCCCTTGGCTTCCAAATGGTCGAGAAGGCGGCCGATGCCCTCGTCGACCGACAGCATCGTCTCGGCGTAGCGCTTGTAGTAGTGCGCCAGGTCCAGGTTGGTGTGGTACGGGAAATCGGCCCCGTGCCAGCTGTTGCGCTGGTTCTTGACCCACACGGGCTGGCCCTGCGCCTGTTCGGGGGGCAGGTTCAGGCTCTCCGGATAGCGGAACTCGGCGTCGTCGTAGCGGCCCAGGTGGCGCGGCGCGGGGATGAACTCGGCGTGCACGGCCTTGTGGGCCAGGAACAGCAGCCAGGGCTTGTCGCCGTCGCGGCTCTCCAGCCAGTCCATGGCGTAGTCGGTCAGTTCGTCGGTCAGGTAGCCCTTCTGGGGTACGCGCTCGCCGTTGATGTTCAGCCCGTCGCCGTTGGGCCAGTAGTCGCCCTGGCCCTTGAAGCTGATCCAGTGGTCGAAGCCGCGCTGCGGGTCGTCGCCCTCGACGCCCATGTGCCACTTGCCGATGAAGGCGGTCTCGTAGCCGGCTGCTTGCAGATACTCCGGGAAGAAGGTCACGTCCGGCCGGATCGGGTGGTTGTTGTCCACCACCCGGTGCTGGTGGGCGTAGAGGCCGGTGAAGATGGTCGCGCGCGATGGCGAGCACAGGGCCGTGGTCACGAAGGCGTTCTTGAAGTGCGCCCCCTGCGCCGCCAACCGGTCGAGCACCGGGGTCTCGACGAAGGGCTGGGCGCCGGTAAAGCCCATGGCGTCGAACCGGTGGTCGTCGGTCAGCACGACGACGATGTTGCGCGGCTTCACGCCCGGTTTGGGCTTCAGGACGAGATCCTTGGGCTCGGGCGCGGCGCCCTCCCCGTCCGCAGCATTCCACGAGACGGCGTGGAACGGCTGGTTCAGGCCCTGGGCGGCCAGCAGCACGCCCCGGGTGGTGGTGTCTTGCGTCATCGGCTTACTTCCACTCAGGCCTGGGCCGCCTGGAGGCGCGGCACGAAGACCTGAAGCCAGGCCACGGCGATCAGGTAGGAGACGGCGGCGATGGCCAGCAGCGGCAGATAGCCCGCGCCGCGCTGGAGCAGCTCGCCCGCCAGCAGCACGATGCCCATGCCGGCGAGATTGCCGCAGAATGCCCCGAAGCTGGTCACCGAGCCCACCCGGTCCTTGGGCGTGATGTCGGCGATGGTGGCGAACATGTTGGTCGAGAAGCCCTGGTGCGCAGCGAGCGTCAGGCCCAGCAGCAGCACCGCCAGCCAGTAGTTGTCGACCAGCACCGCCAGCGGCACCGGCGTCACCAGCAGGGCGCAGACCAGCATCGAGCCCTTGCGGACGGTGTTGATCGACAGCCCCCGCGCCAGCAGCCGCGAGGCGATCCAGCCGGAAAACACCGAGCCGACCGCCGCGAAGCCGTAGACGACGGCCAGCGGCTTGCCGATGTCGTGCATGCCGACATGGAACACGCGGTGGAAGAAGTCCGGGGCCCAGAACAGCAGCAGCCACCAGACCTGGTCCGACAGGGCCTTGGCCCCGGCGACGCCCCAGGTGCGACGGTCCGACAGCAGCACCTTCAGGCCGATCTTGCCTTGGGCTTCGACGGGCTTGGGCTCGGGCGCCAGCGGCAGGCCGCGCGTGGAGACGAACCAGAGGGCCACCCACAGGAAGCCCAACGCCCCGACGATCACGAACGACGCCCGCCAGCCGACCAACGCCGACAGCAGCGGCAGCAGCAGCGGCGTGACGATCGCTCCGATGTTGGAGGCGCCGTTGGAGATGCCGAAGGCCACCGACCGCATCCGCGCCGAGAACAGCGCCCCGATGGTCTTCACATAGGACGGCGTGCCCATCGATTCCGTCGCGCCCAGGGCCACCCGCGCGGCCGAGAACTGCAGCATGGTGTTGGCGCCGCCATGGGCCATGGCCGCCAGGCTCCAGGTCGCCACCCCGACGGGCGCGGCCCATTTGACGCCCAGCTTGTCGACGATGCCGCCGGTAAACAGGAAGGCGATCGCCGCCGAGAACTGGAACAGCGAGGCCAGACGGCCGTAGTCGGCGTCGCTCCAGCCCATGTCCTGCTCGATGATCGGCTTGAGCACCGCGATCACCTGCCGGTCCACGTAGTTGAGGATGCCGGCGAAGATGATCAGGCCCAGCAAGAGCCAGCGACGGCGCTCGGCCGCCGTCTGGGCCGGCGCCTGGAACGAGGGTCCTCCCCCGGCTTCCGGCGAGTTCCGGGACGCGGCCTCGGCCTTCACGGCGTCGCTCATCGAATGGTCTCCAAAGCTCAGCCAAACCCGATGGCGACGCTAGGAATTACGCCTTAGACGACGGCGCCGACGGCCGGTCAGCAGAATTTCTGGACGCTCTGCCAGCTAGGACGCAGCGCCGCCGCCGACCCCGGACTTTGCCGCCGACAATATCGATCATGAGATCCCCTCGACAGACGAGCATGCAAAGAGACGCCGAGCGCCACCCATGATTGATCGTCGTTACCTGACCTGTTAGTGGGCGCGCTGGTGGGGGAGCCTGATGCGCGGGAACGGTGCGTACGCGGCGCTGCTGGCCTGGGGCCTTGCGACGGCTGCGGTCTCGGCCGCGCCGGCGCATGCGCAGGGCGGCCGCGCGGTGACGATCGATACGGCGGGCCAGTCGCTGGCGACCGCCCTGACCGACATCGCCCGGAGGTCGGAGCGCGAACTGCTGCTGGCCGCGCCGACCATCGGCGAACGTCCCGCGCCGCGCCTGAAGGGCCGCTACACGCTCGACCAGGCCCTGCCGCTGTTGCTGGCGGGGTCCGGCCTCGCCTACAGGCGCACCAGCGACGGAATCTACATCGTCGAACTCGCCCCGCCGCTTCCCCGGACGCTACCGGACATTCCGGTGGCCTTGCCCGAACTGCTGGTGACCGCGCGCTCGCAGAACAGCGACATCCAGCGCACCCAGGACGACATCCAGCCCTACAAGGTCTGGAAGAGCCGCGACATCGAGCAGCCCCGCTTCGGCGACCTGGACGATTTCCTGCGCGGCATGGCGACAGGCGACACCCAGATCGCGTCAGCCCGGCAGACCGCGTCGAGCACGAACGCCAGCACCCGCTCCGAGGTGAACCTGCGAGGCCTGGGCTCCAGCCAGACGCTGGTGCTGATCGACGGCCGGCGAATGCCCGCCCTGCCGGCGGACGGGGCCGTCGCCCTCCTGCAGTCCGACCTCAACGGCGTGCCGCCGGCCGCGATCGAACGCATCGAGATCCTGGATTCCACCGCGGGCGGGGTCTACGGCGCCGGGGCGACCGCGGGCGCGGTCAACATCGTGCTTAAGCGCGACTACCAGGGCGCAGACCTTGGCGCGACCTACGGCGGCCGTCCGCAGACCCGGCGGCTGGACGGGCGCGTCGGCGTCTCCACCGACGATGGCCGTACGGCGGTGATGGTCGCGTTCGGACTGCTTCGCGACGACGCCCTGAGCGCCGGCGAGCGCGACTACGCCGCCCGGGCCCGCGCGCGACGTCTCGCCAACGATCCGGCCTCCATCGCGGTCGACTACCCGGTCAGCGGTTCGATCAACGTCTTCAGCGCGTCCGGCGCAGCCCTGGTGCTCGATCCGGCCTATGGCGGGACGAGCCTGGGCGCGGCCACGACCTTCGCGTCCACATCCTATGGCGGCGCGGCGACCGACGGCGCCGCCCTGCTGCTGGCCAACGCCGGACGCCTGGACCTTGGCCTCTCGCCGGACGTCAGCGGCGCGCGCCGGACGCTGCTCAGCCGGCACGAGATCTCGTCGGTGATCGCCAGCGCCCGTCATCGCTTCGGCGCGTCGATCGAGGCCTATGCCGACCTGCTGGTCCTCGGCAACGACGGCGAGGCGATCGTTCCCTGGAACACCGCGCAAGCGGTGCGCATCGCCGCCGGCGCGCCGACCAACCCGTTCCAGCAGGACATCTACGTCACCTATCCGGCGCCCGGTTTCGACCCGGTCGTACGCAACCGCAGCCGGACGACGCGGGGCTCGGTCGGCGTGATCGCGGACCTGGCCCGCGGCTGGAAGCTCAGCGCCGACTACAGCGCCGGCAGCGCGCGGATCGACGTCGCCCTCCGCGCCAGACCGGTCGATCCGCTGTTCTCGATCATGGTCATGCGGGGGGGAAGCCTGAACGGCAGCCCGCCGCTCGGTCCTCTCGGCGGGTTCCAGACCTTCCTGACCACCCTCGCCGATCACACCGTCGACGCCGGCTATGCGTTCTCGCAGGTCGATCGGTTCGAGGATCGCTCGATCCGGCTGGCGGGACCGGTCCTGGACCTCGGCGGCGGCCCCTTGACCCTGACCCTGACGGCCGAGGATCGCCACGACCGTGTTCCGGCGTCGGTCTATCGGCGCTCGGACCCGCTGACGGGCGAGGCCTCCGAGGCGCCCCTGCCCGGCCTGGCGCAATCGGCGCGCCACTACTACGCGGAACTGCGCGCGCCGCTGACCGACCGCCAGGACGGCCCGGCCGGCCTGAAGGGCCTCGAACTCCAGCTGGCCCTGAGCCGCGAACACAACCGCGAGCGCCTGCCGGCCAACCCCGCCTCCGAAGATTCCCGCTACGCCGCCGCCAAGGAAGCCGCCCAGACCACGACGGTCTACACCGTGGGCTTCAAGCTATTTCCCATCGACGGGGTGATGGTCCGCACCAGCGCGGCCTCGGGCTTCCTGCCGCCCCGCACCGATCAGCTGTGGTCCGTCACCGCCTCCTACACATCCGATCTGGACACCTTCTCGAACTCGTCGCGCTATCTGTACGTACCGGCCGCCTTCGCGCCCAAGGACCCTCGGCGCGGCGGCGAGGCGCTGGGAAGCGCCGGCGGCTACGATGTCGTCGAGGGCGGATCCACGACCCTGGAGCCGGAACGCGCGCGCAGCCTTTCGGCGGGCGTGGTGCTGACCCCGACCTGGCTGGAGCGCCTGCGCGTCTCCATCGACTACACGCGGATCGACAAGCGGCGGGAGATCGTCAGCGCCAGCGCCTACGACACCGACTACTTCCTGCGCAACGAGGCGCTGTTCCCCGGCCGCGTCGCGCGCGCGCCACTCAGCGACGCCGACCGGGCCAAGGGCTTCACCGTCGGCGCAGTCACCGCCGTCGACACCACCGCGCTCAATATCGGCCGCACCCTGGTCGAGGCGGTCGACCTGCAGGGCGACTACCTGATCCCGACGCCTCGCCTGGGAGACTTCAGGCTGCGCGCGGCGGCGACCTGGCAGCCGCACCTGACGCGCAAGGCCGATCCGGAGCGCGCGGCGGTCGAGGCCGTGGGCTATGCCGATGGTCCGCTAGCCTGGCGCGCGAACGGCGGCCTCGACTGGGCGAAGGGCCCGACGACGCTCGGCGTGAACGTCGCCTTCTATGGCGGCTATCGTGTGTTCGACAGCACCGACAGCGCTGACACGATCGCCCGCAAGGTGCTGCAACAAGGGGCCCGCCGCATCCCGGCCCAGGCCTATTTCGACCTGTTCGCCACCCGACGCATCACGTTCGACGGCGCGGGCGGACTTCGCGAAGTCCAGGTCCGCTTCGGCGTCCAGAACGTCCTGGACCACAGCCCGCCGCTGATCGCGCAGTCGAGCCCGCTTTCACGCTCCCTGCCCTACAGCTCCTATGGCGATCCGCGCGGGCGGCGGTTCGAGCTTGGCCTGGTCGGTCATTTCTAGGACCGGGCGCGGTCAGGTGAGGGTTCCTGGAAACACTGCGTTCTCCCCGCTGAAGGCGTCCGTCCGGACGTCCAGACGCGGCCTCGCGCCGCGCGCATCCCTGGAGGACAGCTGGTGTTCAAGTTCGCGCCAATCGCCTTGGCGGCCCTACTTCTCTCGACCTCCGCCATGGCGCAGGTCAAGCCGTTCCCCGCCGGGTTCAAGACCCAGGAGATCACCACCAACGGCGCGACGATCCATGTTCGCGTCGGCGGTTCCGGCCCGGCGGTCGTGCTGCTGCACGGCTACGGCGAGACCGGCGACATGTGGGAGCCGCTGGCCGCCGACCTGGCCAAGGATCACACCGTCGTCGTGCCCGACCTGCGGGGGCTCGGCCTGTCGTCCAAGCCCGCTTCGGGCGGCTACGACAAGAAGACCCAGGGCGGCGACGTGGCCGGCGTGCTCGACGCGCTGAAGATCACGAAGGTCGACCTGGTCACCCACGACATCGGCAACATGGTCGGCTACGCCTTCGCCGCCGAGCATCGCGATCGCGTCCGCCGCTTCGTGCTTATCGACGCGCCGCTGCCCGGCGTAGGTCCCTGGGAGGAGATCCTCAAGAACCCGCTGCTGTGGCACTTCCGGTTCGGCGGTCCCGACATGGAGCGACTGGTCGCGGGCCGCGAGCGCATCTATCTCGACCGCTTCTGGAACGAGTTCTCGGCCACTCCCGCCCGCTTCACCGAGGCGTCGCGCCAGCACTACGCCACGCTCTACGCCCTGCCAGGCGCCATGCACGGCGGCTTCTCGCAGTTCGCGGCCTTCGACCGGGACGCCATCGACAACAAGGCCTTCGTGGCCGAGGGCAAGCTGACCATGCCGGTGCTGGCCCTGGGCGGCGAGAAGTCGTTCGGGCCGATGATGGCGACGGTGATGCGTTTCGCCGCCAGCAACGTCACCGAAGGCGTCGTCCCCGACTCCGGCCACTGGATCATGGAGGAGAACCCCAAGGCCACCGTGACCCTGGTGCGCGACTTCCTGGACGCCAAGCCATGAGCCGCCCTCGCCTCGCGCAGGCAAACGCCGTTGTCCTGCTGGCGGCCTTCGCCGTCACGGGCGCGGCCTCGGCCCAGGACCGGCTCGTCCGCCTGACCCCGCCGGAAATCCAGGGTCTCACCGAAGGCGGCGCCACGGCCGGAACCTCGGGCGTCGCCGGCATCCGCACGACGGTGCTGTACGGCGATCCGACCAAGGCCGGTCCCTACACGATCGCGCTGCGGGTTCCGCCCAACACCCGCATCGCCGCCCACGGCCACCGCGACGACCGCACCGCCGTGGTCGTCGCCGGTGTCTGGCGGTTCGGCTACGGGCGAAAGGCGGACGAGGCGCTGGTTAAGGTCCTGCCGCCGGGCAGCTTCTACAGCGAGCCGGCCGGGGTGGATCACTTCGCCATGACCGGTCCGGAGGGCGCCAGCGTCTACATCTCCGGCTTCGGCCCGACCAGCACCGACTATGTCCAGGCCATCGACACGCCCAGGCCCTGACGGAAGCGCGCCGGCATCGACGCGCGGGAGCGGGGTCGCCGACCTCGCTCCCTTCCGCCGCTCAGGATGGAAAGCTCATCGCCGCGTGGAGACGAGTTCGTAGGTGTCGGCGTCGCGGGCGACCAGCCTGACCGGCAGCACCTGCGACACCGAGCGGCCGAACCGTTTGACGTCGCCGGTCTTGAAGACGCCGGTGATGCGCAGGGCGGCGACCTTCGGGTCACGAATGACGATCTTGGCCCGGGTGTAGCGGTTGAGCAGGCCGACGGCTTCGGACAGCGGCCGGTCGTGAAACTCCACCACCTCCTGCTTCCAGGCCAGGGCCTCGTCGACATCGACCGCGGCCACCCTGGCCCCGGCGCCGTCCCTGGCGATGAGGGCCTGGCCCGGCGCGAGCCTGACCGCCGCCCCGTTCGACCGGGCCTGGACGGGCGCCACCGACACGGCGCCCTCGGCCAGCACAACCCGCAGGACGCCCGGCGTCAGGCGCACGTCGAACTGGGTTCCCAGCGCGGTGACCACGCGTCCACCGGCCTGCACGGCGAAGGCATGGGCGCGATCATGGGCCACGTCGAAGAAGGCCCGGCCGCGCAGCAGGCGCACGTCGCGCCGGCCGCCGGCGAAGGCCACGTCGATCGCGCTGTCGACGTCCAGCGTCACCCGGGTGCCGTCCGGCAGGTCGACGATGGACTTCTGGCCCTTGCCCGTGACGTAGTCCGCCCGGCCGATCGCGGCCAGCGAAGGCGCTCCGTCGGCCCCGCCCCTGTTCGCTCCGCCCGAACCGCCAAACCAGCCCTGATGGACGCCCACGAGCAGGGTCGCAGACACCGCCGCCACGGCGATCGAGGCGGCGAGCAGCCGGGGCCACGACGGCCTGGCGACCGGCTCGGGCCTGGCCTGCCGCGCCGCCCGGGCCATGGCCGCGATCAGGTCGCTGTCGTTCGCCTCGTCGAAGAGGGTCCACATCTGGTGCGCCTGGATCCAGGCGTCGCGGTTGTCCTGGCTCTCTTCCAGCCACGCCGCGAACTGCTCGCGCTGGGGCGACTGGTCCAGGTCCTCGCGGGCCAGCCACCGCGCGGCGGCCTGGGCGGGGCTCAAGGTCTCGCGGGTCATCGGGCGTCTCCCGCGTGGGCCATCAGGTGCTCGATGGCGCGGACCATGTGCTTTTCCACGGCGCTGATCGAAAGACCCAGCTGGGTGGCGATGGCCTGATGACGCAGGCCGTCGATCCGGCGAAGCAGAAAGATCGTCCGCGTGCGCTCCGGCATGGTCATGAGGGCGGCGGCTGCGGCGTTCAGGGCCTGCTTGCCGGCATAGATGCGATCCGGATCGAAGTCGTGCTCGTCGCGGAGGCTGGGATCGAGCACCACGTGGCCGTCGGCCTGCCGCACCGCGCGGCGTCGATAGCGGTCGGCCAGCACGCTCGCGGCGATCTGGAAGATATAGGCGCTGGCGTGATCGGTATTGGACGGCGTGCCGCGCACGGTCAGGCGCAGGAACACCTCCTGCACCAGGTCCTCGACCTCGACGGGATTGCGAACCCTGCGGCGGAAATAGGCGGCCAGCGGCCCGCGCATCGCCGACGCCTGGCGGGCGAAGACGTCCGCGCGCGCGGCGGCCTCGGAGGCGTCGGACATGGGCTCCCCTCGCGCCATTCCCATCAGAGACTCCGATCCCTGTCCAACGGCATGTGGAGCGGGCTTTCGGAAGGGCAGAACGCAGATGCGGCGAAAGTCCTCACCAAAAATATTTCCAGCCTCGGCCAAGTAAGAGCGCGCGTGGGGAAATTCACACAGGTCGTTGCGAGACAAGGGGATTTTCACGGCGGAGCGGCGCAAGGAGCGCTCGAGGGCGAATGAGGGTTTTCTTCGGCCGTGCGTAAAGCCTCTTCAGGCGGACAAGCGACGAGCGCCGATGGAGATGACGAGATGCGCGAACCTTCGACGGACGGCATAGCCCCAACGACGACGCCCGTTTCGCAGACGGGCCTGATCGCTCAGGCCGTGCTGGACATGCTGGCCCGCGCCGATCAGGCGGTCGATGTCGATCCGCGCCAGGCCAAGATTCTCATCGGCCAGGTCTCGCGCCTCCTGGCCCCGGCCTACGCGGTCGCCCCCGCGCCCAGGCAGCGTTCCGACCTGGCGCTCGCGCCCTGGCAGGAACGCAGGGTGACGCGCCATATCGACGAACGCCTGGGCCAGGTGATCAGCGTCGCCGACCTGGCCGAAAGCGTCGGCTTCAGCCCAAGCCACTTCTCGCGCTGCTTCAAGAGCAGCTTCGGCGTGGCTCCACGCGGATACGTGATCCGCAGCCGCCTGGAGCGCGCCAAGGCCCTGATGAAGCACACCAGGGCTCCGTTATGCCAGATCGCCGTGGACTGCGGCTTCAGCGACCAGGCGCACATGTCCCGCACCTTCCGCGCCATCGTCGGCAGCTCGCCGAACCGCTGGCGACGCGAACAGGCGCCGCCGGTCCAGGCCTGACCGTTCAGCCGGTCGGACAGCGCGTCGCGGTCGATCGACAAAGGCGGGCTCTTCCCGAAAGAAGAGCCCGCCTTCGCCGTTTCGGACCCTAGGCCGTCATCGCCGCGGCCTTGAGGCCCGTGGAGGCGGCCAGCGGCGCCGGCGCCGCGACGGCGTCACGGCTCCAGACGGCCGCGCCGCCGCCGACCTGACCGCCGAAGCCGGCCATGGCCTGGCGCAGCAGGGCCTGACGCTGGAGAAGGCCCAGATCGACGCCCTCGGCGCCGATGCCCCTGCCCGGCTCCGCACCCATGACCGCCAGGCGGTCCGCCAGGGAGTCGCCGCGCTGCAGAGGGCCGCCGGTCTCCTGACGCCACCAGGCGCCGGCCTGCCGCGAAGCGCCGCCATAGGCCGGGCCGGTGTCCAGAGGCTCGCCCCCGGCCAGCGACAGGCCAAGGCCCGCCCCACCGAACTCCACCCCGAGACCAGCCGGTCCGGAGCTCGAGCCGCCCCTGCCCGCCGCATCGAGGCCGGTCAGGCTGACGGTGCGGGCCGCCTGGGCGTAGCCACGCTCGACAACGTCGTCCCGCGTCCTGGCCGCGGTGTTCAGGTCGTTCACCAGCGACTGCTGGGCCGTGATCAGCCGCAGTTTCGCCGAAGGCTCCTGGCCGGCGAGCCAGCTGGCCTGCTCCGAAGCGTTCATCTCCTGCCAGCGCCTGGCGATCGAGGCGTCGATGCGGTCATGGTCGCTGAAGTCCAGCTGGGCGGCGGCCTTGACCTCGGCGTAGCTGGCGCCGATGGCGTCCAGCAGGCCCTTCTTGGCCTTGATCCGCGCGGCCTTGGCAGCGGTCTTCGGATCGTTGCCCAGTTGCCCCAGGGTTCCGTCCTCGTCCTTGCCGCCCCACTCGGCCTGATATTCGCCGGCGTAGAGGCCTTCGGAGCCCAGCACCCGCCGCGCCAGGGCCACGTCGTAGCCCTCGCCCGTGCGGCCGTCGGCCCAGACGAAGCTGAGCGTGTTCTGCACGAAGCTCTCGGTGACGAGGTCGGCGGTGACGCCGGTGCCAACGCCGCCCAGGTTGATGGCCATGATGCCGGCCTGTTCCAGCGTGCGCAGTTCCTTGGCGGTCGAGCGGCCGTTCTGGTTGGCGTCGACGAACAGCAGGATCCTGGAGAAGTCCTTGTCGTTCTTGTCGAGCAGACCGTCGCCGTTGCTGTCCCAGGTGCGCAGGCCTTCCAGGTCGCTGGTCGCGCCCGGCTTGTCCTGCACGAACGACAGCTCCGACAGCTTGTTGATCGCCCCGTCGCCGTCGCGGTCCACCGCCAGGAAGCCGTCGGACGGCCCCACCCAGCCGAGCTTGGAGATGCCACCGCCGGCGGTCTTGACGATCACGCTGGTGGACTCGAGCGTCAGCAGATCCAGACCGTCGCCGTTGAGGTCCAGGGCGATCGGATAGGCGTAGTTGTAGTTGATGTACTCGACTTCCTTCCAGCCGATGTCGAGCTTGCGCAGGTCGATCGAGGTCCCGCCGGCCGTGACGTATTCGACCGTGTTCATCGACCAGGCCCCGGTGCGCTGGCCGTAGGGATCGACCTCGACCCACTTCACCCCGCCGCCGACGATCTTGACCACGTCGTCCACCAAGCTGGCCGCCAGGCTAGGGTCGGTGAGGCTGCGCGCGCCGACGAAGAGGTCGTCGCCGACCACCTGGTAGATCAGGTCGTCGACCTCGACCGTGGGTCCGAACACCAGGGTGTCCTCGCCGCCGGTGTCCCAGATCCAGTCCTTGCCCTCGCCGCGGTCGTAACCGAACTGGTCGTCGCCGTTGGAGGTGTGGATCATGTCTTCGCCCAGGCCGCCGATGATGACGTTGGCCCTGCTTTCGACGTGATTGCTCGCCGCGCCCCAGACGGTGTCGTTGCCGTTCATCGCGAAGATCAGATCCGACGTGTCGCGGCTGCCCACCAGGGTGCTGGAGGTGTCGTCGCTGGCCACGCCGAAGGTGATGCCGGCGATGTCGAGCTGCGCCACTCCACCAAGGTCGATCGACTTGGTCTTGTTGTTGCCCGCCGTCGGATAGTTCCCGAAGTTGGAGGTCACGCGCACCTGGGCGTTGCCGCCGCGGATGCCCAGGTCCAGCCAGCCGTTGGCCCCGCCGGCCGTGCCCGCCCAGATGTCGGAGAACCTCACGTCCTCGCCGAACGAGATCGTGTTCCAGCCGGTGTTGTCCTCGACGATCGTGTCGGAGCCGTCGCCGCGATTGATCACATAGGTGTCGGCGCCTGCGCCGCCGTAAAGGTAGTCGTTGCCGGCCCCGCCGATGAAGGTCTCGTCGCCCGCGCCGCCGCCGATCGAGTCGTCATAGGCCGTGCCGACGACGCCCTCGACGCCGATGTAGCTGTGGTTGGACACCGTCCCGTCAACGCCCCGCGCCTGGCCCGAGCCGGAGCCCAGGTTGATGGTCAGCGCCGCCAGCGTCGTGGTGGTGGTCTCGTAGTGACCGCCCGTGACGACCCAGTTGTACTGGTAGGTCCAGTCGTCGTACTCCCAATAGCCGTCCTCGACCCAGGTCTGGTAGGTCGAGGTCCCGGCGGCGAAGCCTTCGGAGTAGTCGACGAAGTCCTCGCCCTCGCCGCCGACGAAGACGTCGTTGCCGGTGGTCGCGGTCAGCCAGTCGTCGCCGCCGTCGCCGTCCAGCCAGTTGTCGCCGCCGTTGTAGCCCTTCAGCTGGTCGGCGGCCTTGGAGCCGCGCACGGCCTCGAAACCCGAGAACACGTCGCCCTCGGCGTCGCCGCCGAACGCCTCGCCCGTCGAAAGGTCGACATAGACCCCCGCGCCGGAGCCGATGTAGCTGAGCCAGTCGTAATAGCCGCCGCCGTCCAGCGTGTCGGCGCCGGCGCCGCCCTCGATGGTGTCGTTGCCGTCTCGGCCCCACAACTGGTCGTTCCCGGCCAGGCCCTTGAGGACGTTGTCGCCGGCCGTGCCCTGGATGCGGTCGTCGTAATCCGAACCGGTGGCGTTCTCGATGCTGAGCAGGCCCTCGCTCGTCACCCAGGCGCCGGTGGCGGCGTTGGTGACGATGGCCGCGCGCGTGAGCGCGTTGCCCGCGTAGTAGTCGGGGTGGCCGTTCCAGTCGGCCGGACGGAAGTCCAGGTCGAACGCCACGCCGAAGGTCAGGCGTTCGGCGCTGATGGTGTCCTTGCCGTTCGGGTCGCTGTTGAAGTCGCCGTCGCCGCCCCAGAACCAGTTGAAGGTGGCGTCCTCGAAGATCTGGAAGGTGTCGTCGCCGTCGTTGCCCTGCAGGACTTCGGACTCCGCCCCATCGACCAGGACGTCGTTGCCCGCGCCGCCGCCCAGGCCATCGGAACCCGCGCCGCCGGACAGGTAGTCGTCGCCCGCGCCGCCCAGCAGGGTGTCGGCGCCGTCACGCCCGATCAGGGTGTCGTTGCCGTCGCCGCCGTCGAGGTAGTCGTTGCCGCTGCGCCCGTCCAGCCAGTCCCAGCCGCTGCGGCCGTACATCGCGTCGCCGCCCTGGCCGCCGACGAAGATGTCGTCGCCGCCCTCGACGGTGGCCCAGTACGACTGGTCGATCCACTCGTAGTCCCAGCCGTTCCACTGCTCGTAGCCGGCGGAGATGTATTCGGAGTGGTTGTCGTCGATCGTGACGCCGCCGAAAGCCAGCCGCTGATCGACGAAGTCGTTGCCCGACGTCGTCGCGCCCGGATTGGTCAGCGTGTAGCCGACCTGCGACAGGTCATCGATGCCGACGATCTCGGCCTTGGAGGTCCAGTCGGCGACCGCCGCGCCAGCGACCCGCGAGGTCGGCTGGGTGAAGAAGGCGTAGGGATCGGACTCGCCGGTCGTCGCCATGCGCAGGTTGATCCGGCGATAGGCCGTTCCAGCCGGCGCCGTGGCCGAGCCGCTGATGGTGCTGAAGTTGGCCAGGTCGCCCTTGTAGGCCCCGCCCTCGAGCCCTTGACCGGACATGAAGATCGAACTGATCAGCTGGCGGTTGGAGTCGTAGAACTCCAGGATCAGCTGCGTCGTCGACCGGTGCTCGGCCGCCTTGACCGAGGCCTCGTAGGCCACGCCGGCGATCGAAGCTATCCAGTCGGACCGATTATCGACCACCCAGCCGGCCGTGGTCGCGCCGCCGACATGGGTCCAGAACACGTCGTTGCCGTTGCCCGACCAGTCCGCGCTCAGATTGACGCCGCGCACATAGTTGGGGGCGCCCCAGACGCCCATGTCCCAGCCGCTCAGGCCGTCGCCGAACCGGGCGTTGAGGACGTCGTTGTCGCCCGGGCCGTCCTTGGCCTGCGGCAGGATCGAGAACAGATCGTCGGCGCCGGCCCTGCGCGCCTGGATCTCGGCCCCGTCGCCGACGGCGTGGATGCGGACGTTCTCATAGCCCGTTCCGCCGTGACCCTTGAGGTCGAAGCTGTCGAGGAAGCCGCGCAGGCCACCGTAGAAGTCCGACGTCGACCACTTGTCGAGGCCAAGCTCGGCGATCCGCTGGAGGGTGACGATCCAGCCGGCCGAGAACTGGCTCGTGGCCATGCGCGACACGTACCAGTTGGCCGTGCCCGAATTGGCGAAATACCACTGGGCTTCCGCGTTCGTGACCGCGCCGCTGGCGACCGCCGCATTGACCCTGGCGTTCTGCTCGCCCTGGCTGGACAGCCGGCTCAGGCCCTCCTTCCAGGCCCAGGTCAGGAACGCCTTGTGGGCGTCGTAGAGCTGGCCTTCGGCGGTGCTGAAATAGGTGGTCCGCGACCAGTCGAACTTGGTGATGATCCCGTTGGCGAGATCACGGTTGGCCACATAGACGTCGCGCTCGGCGGCGGTGATGTAGCCTTCCGTCACCAAGCGGTTCAGGGTGTTGACGAGGCCGGTCTCGCCCAGCTTGTCGATCTGCAGCGACCAGAGACGCTTGAGCAGATAGGTGTTGGCGTTGAAGAACGACAGGTTCGCAGCGCCGATCTGATCGACCACCACGGTGTTCATGCGCGAAAACAGGACCTGGTCGATCACCGTCCTGTCGGTCGTCGTCTGATACCAGGTCCGATCGGCAGCCGTGATCAGCCCCTTGTTGACGCCGTCGTCGAGCATGGCCGCGCTGATCGCGCCGCCGAAGGACAGCTGCCACAGGCGGGCCAAGCGCGCCTGGTTGTCGTTCAGCACCTTGAGTTCGGTTTCAGAGAAGGCCGAGACGAAGGGTTCGGCGATGCGGGCGTTGATGAAGGCGCGGTCCAGCAGATAGGAGCGGTATTCCTGGGCCGTCTGGATGTCGCCCAGCAACCCGGTCAGGTTGTCGGCCTTGCTCATCGACAGGGCGCGCTTGCCCAGGATGTCGCCGCCGATGATCTGGGTGGCGCGGATCGCCGTCAGCGTGCCGTACTCCACCGCCTGGTCGGCCGAGGCGACGTTCTTCTGGACCCCGTTGATCTTCACATAGATCTGGTTGCCCGTGTGTCCGTACTTCTGGGTGGTCGTCGCACCGCTGACATTGGCCACGAAAGTCTTGCCTTCGACATAGCTCAGGCTCGAGATCAGGCCGTTCAGCGCGTCGCGGGCCGCTTCGGCCATGCCGGTGACCAGGCTGCGGTCGCCGTTGTTGGCGACCGTGATGGCCCCAACCTCGTAGCGCGCATAGGGGAGCTGCAGCGCGGTCTCGGCCGATGCCGTGGGGGTCTTAGGCTTCTTCTTGCCGAACAGATTGCCCAGCATCGTGCCCAGCACGAAGCCGATCACCATGCCGATGCCTGGCGCGACCAGATTGGCCCAGGTAGAGGCCATGGCCGCGGTCGAGGCCGAGGCGGCGGCCGAAGCCGCCGCCGCGGAGGCCGCCGTGGCGGCCGCCGCCGAAGCGCTGGTGCCGATGATCGACGCGGTGAGCGCGGCGTTGGTCGCCGCGAGCGCGGCCGCCGAGGCCGCCGCCGAAGCGCCGATGGCGGTGGCCGCGGCGCTGGCGGCCACGCTGGCGCCCAGCCAGCCGCCGATGGCCGAACCCACGCTGCCCAGGATCACCCCGGCCTGGGTCTGGGGCTGGACGATCAGCGAACCCAGCTTGGAAGCGACGAAGGCCGTGATGGAAGACTGCAGCAGCGAGCCGAAGCTACCGCCGGCCGCCAGCGTGTCGCCCATGCTGTTGAAGAGGTCGAACCCGCCGCTGACATTGTAGAGAACGGTCGCCAGCGCGTTGTTGACGACGGGCGAAATGGCGGCCCCGGCCACGGTCGAGAACAGCTCGGCCCCGAAGCCCTCGAGCCCCAGCGCCTCACCGAGTTCGACGCTCAGATAGGAACTCACCGCCCCGGCCGCCGAGGTGGCGAAGCGTTGCGCCACCTGCTGGCTGAAGGCGTTCAGGCCGTCCTGGGTGGCCCACCGGATGGAGTCGACGAGATCGACCTGCTTCTGGGCCGAGGTCGTGACCCCGACCGAACGGATCACATCGCCGAGCCGCTCGCCGATCTCACCCAGGACGCTGCCGTAGAAGACGCCGGCGAAGCGGTTCTGGCCGCCCAGATAGTTGCCGATGGACGAGCCCAGGGTCTCTCCGACCAGGGAAATGGCGCTGCTGCCGAGGACGAGGGTTTCTTCCTGTCCGTTCGTATCGGTGCCGTAGCGCT
Source organism: Caulobacter sp. GW821-FHT09B11 (assembly GCF_059418205.1). NCBI lineage: Bacteria > Pseudomonadati > Pseudomonadota > Alphaproteobacteria > Caulobacterales > Caulobacteraceae > Caulobacter > Caulobacter sp. GW821-FHT09B11. Next base: position 154,080 of record NZ_JBWKPK010000001.1, read on the forward strand.
TGCGTCCGCGGATCAAGGAGCCGTCGGCCCCTCGTTCCTCGCGGAAGATGAAGTCCGCGCCCGCCACGCCGTCGAGATCCACCGCGACGACCCGGCCGATACCATATTCGGTGTAGTATTCCGCGACCTCGTCACGGCCGATCTTCGTATAGCCAAAGACGCTGTCGGCATACTTCTCGGGCACGTTCAGCAGCGCGCTGATGTTGTGGACCCTGTATCCGTCGGCGATATAGGTGTGGCAGTCGTCGACCTCGAAATTGTAGACGCTGTGCTCGCCGTCCACGGGCTCGATCACCGCATCGACGAAGCCGCCTCCGGCGTCCACCAGCTTCAGCCCGTGCTCCACGACCTCGCGCAGCGGAATGAAAGCCCCCTCCGAGGTGAGGAACGGATGTTCCTCCGTGACCAGGGTCGCCCCGTTCAGCCGCACCAGCTTCTTGCCGGCCGACTGGAAGGTTCTGAGCACCTTGCGCGGCGTAAGCTCGCCTTCCTTGGTGAAGGCCGTCACCTCGTCGCCAACCGCGATCGTCTCGATAGGCTTGCGCGTTCCGTCAGCCATCAGAATGGGCGTGCCGGCGGCGAAGCAGTTGTTGAAGGCCAGCTGGAACTTGCTGTTGGTGCGCGCAGCGTCCATCGACAGACCCTGCGTCATCGCCCCCTTCTCGCCTTCGGGCTTCAGGGGATCGGTATAGTAGGTCGCCTGGGCTGAGCCCTGAGGAATGATGTCGAGCTTGATGGCGCGAGAGTCGACCACCGAGAATTTCCCGGTCTTCGCATTTCTGAAGACCAGATAGTCACGATCGATAACCGACGTACTCAGGAAAGCGCCATCTGGCTGCATGGAGCCGGTATAGGTGTCCCTCACCTTTACCGTTATGAGCCCGCCAGCGCCCTTCTCCGCAGAGACATACTGCGTATGAGATCCCGCAACGCCAGCATGGGTCTGATTTTCATTCAAAACCAATGTCTGCTGCTGATTGGCCATCAGCTTCGGAACATAGACATCCAACAAGGTGAAGATGTCGGAGAGTTTCTTCAGCCTGGAGTCGCTGGAAAAGCTGACCAGGCCCGAAAAACCCGTATTCATGAAGTCGACGTAGCGCGATCTCGCTGCCGCCTGTTCGAAAGCGCTTGGCGCACGACCATTGGCGGTCTGGAAAAGATTCCCATACGGATTTTCGACCTTGTCGTCGAAAATCTGCTCGAAGTCATAGAACACGAGCGAAACGCCGACAGACGCGTCCGCGAGCAGAAGGCCCGTTTCGCCCTTGATCGTGAACGCCATCGAATAGTCCTTGATCACCACCCCCAGAGTGACCGTGCCTTTCTTCCCTCCCGGAAGCGGCGCTAGCGCTACCTGACGCCGCCCTTCCTGGGCGACGCTCAAATTGAGCCAAGGATCCCATTCGACGGCCATTTCGCCGCCAAAACCCATCCAGTCGAACCCGCCCTTGACGGCAAAGGAGACGCCGGTGTTCGAGTTCAGTTCGGTTCCAACCGTCACCTCGGGCAGAGGCACCCATTTTGAGCGCTTGCCGAGCTGCATCTTGACGAACTTCTGAGCCGCGGACTTTAGAAGGATGGGCTCGATGTCCAGGCCAGCAGTAAACTCCAGCTGAGCCCTGAGCTTCGGGTTATAAAATCTCGAGTTGAATTTCTTTAGAAGCGCACTAGCATTAGCTTCGAACGACTTTTTCAGGTCGTATTCATAATTCGCAATAGTATAGCGTGCGGCAATCAACGCACCATCAAGCGGACCAGACATCGATCACCACTCCATCTTGCAGCGGACCGACATCAGGTGTCGATCTGGTTTTTTGGTTGAGCAGATTTGTTGCATCCGGCAGACGGCCGGCAGGTAGGATCCGAAGTTCGGGCTCTTTCCGAGCGAGAACTTTCCGGAGCTCCTAAGCTCTTCGTAGGAAGTTTGATTGAGAGACGACCTCAGAAGCTCGACGGATTCCCCTACAAGGTCGCCCTTGGATCGCTTCATTCTGGAAATATAATAGTGCCGGATAGCCGCATCGGCCATTTCCCGCGACACGTCATCGTTTTCGCCGACGCCACGCGTGCTTTGCTCGTAGAACGCGCCGCCGGGAAGTATGTCTTGATAGAGTTCGACCGTCTCGGCCGTTTCATCGTTGAGAACGAAGGCTCTTTTCTGGGCCGCGTTGTCGTGGGCGACCACGGCCCTGAACGCCTCGCAGTTCTCGGCGACGCTGCTTTGCGAAACGCCGTAGACGCGACCTTCCCGGCCAGCGTCATGCGAGGTGCAGCCCGCCACGAGGACAGCGGCCAGCAACGCAAACGATACTCGCCCCCTCAGGGACTTACGCCGAAACGGCCGGCCCTTCGGTGAAGGACCCATACTGGAATCGAACACTGCACGCCCCACCAAACTCCGTGCAGAAGCTAGAGTGGGCGCTTTTAGGTTGCAATTGAGAAATGTTGTTGCGGATTGGAAATATAGATTTCCGCTCACCGCCCCATTCGGGGAATTCGCAGCCTCCCACGGCCTGAGCAATTTTCAACCCACAAGCGCACCTTGTCGCCCTGAAGTTGACAGCCGCTACCCGCCGGCCTCGAGCAGATCCCTTCCTCGCCGCAGGTCATGGCCGCATGGCGCATGCGCGCCGAACACCGGGCCACGGCAATCAAGGACCGCGCCCGCCGCCGCGCAGTTGAGGCATGGGGTCATCGATCGTAGTGACACGCCCGCTCGAAGACCGGTGTTTTATTGCCTGATTTTGCATCATAGTAATGTGGGGTTGAGGGCGATGTCGCGCTCGCAGGCCGGAGGGCGGGGGCTTGGAAGTCTTGTTCGGGATGCGACGCGTCGTCATCGGCGCGGGCGCGGCGGCATGCCTGGGCGCGGCCCTGACGGCCGCCGGCCCAGCCGCCGCCCAGGTCGCCCTGCCCTCTCGCCAGGAACTCGATCCGGCCAACGCCGCGCCCATCGCGGCCGCGCCGCGCGGCGACCTGTTCAAGGGCGTCGAGGCCGGCCCCTGCGCCTTTCGCGACAGCCCCATAAAGGTCACGCTGAAGGCGGTGGACTTCCAGGGCGGGACGTCCGGCGCCCTGGCGGTTTCGGATCAGGCCCTGGCCTCGACCTACGCCGAGTTCCTGGACCGCGAAGCGCCGATCAGCGCGGTCTGCGATATCCGCGACCGGGTCGCGGCGCTTTATCTGCGGCGCGGGGTGCTGGCCAACGTGGTCATTCCCCAACAGCGCATCGCCGACGGCCGCCTGACCCTGACGGTGGTCGAGGCGCGGATCGCATCGGTCAACTACAGCGGCGACGCGGGCCCCGCCCAGAAGCAGGTCGTGCGGTTCCTCGATCAGCTGCGCGGCCTGGCTCCGTTCGACCTCGACGTCGCCCAGCGCTACCTGCTGCTGGCGTCCGACGTGCCGGGCGTGCGCATCCAGTCGGCGTTGAGACCCTCGCCGGTGGGCCAGGGCGCGCTGGACCTGGAGATCGCCATCAGCCGCGACGCCGTCGACGGCTCGGTGGTCGCCCAGAACCACGGCTCCAGGACGGTCGGCCGCGACCTGACCCTGGCGCGCCTTGACCTCAACGGCTTCATGCCCCTGGGCGAGCGCACCTCGATCTTGGGCTACGGCACGCTTTCCAGCGACGAACAGCGGGTCATCCAGGTGGCCGAGCGCTTCTATATCGGCGCCGACGGCCTGACGGCCGACCTGTCGGGCGCCTGGGGCTGGACCAAGCCGGGCGACGTGCTCAAGCCGCTGGATCTGGAAGGCAGCTCCTTCGCCGGCGGCGTCCGCCTGACCTACCCGCTGGTGCGTCATCGCCGCCAGAACCTCAATATGGGCGTCGGCCTGGACTGGATCGACCAGAAGGTCGAGTTCGGCGGCGGCCTGGCCGTGCTGACCGAGGATCACCTGCGGGTGTTCTTCGTGCGCCTGGACGGACACTACGCGCCGGCCCGGCTGGCGGCCAGTTCGGTGGCCGTGACCGGCGTGCTGGAATTGCGCCAGGGCGGCAACGGCCTCGGCGCCAGCCGCTATGGCGACCTTTCGGCCTCGCGCCTCCTTGGCAAGCCCAAGGCCACGGTGATGCGGGCCGAGGGCGAGATCGGCGGACGCCTGGCCGGGCCGCTGATCGGCAAGCTGAACGTCCTCTGGCAGCACACCGACGATCCCCTGCTGTCCTATGAGGAATACGGCGTCGGCAACCTGACGATCGGGCGCGGCTACGACCCGTCGGCGGCGTCCGGCGACCGCGCCCTGGCGGCCTCCGTGGAGTTCAGCACCACCCCGCTGCCCTTCAACCAAGGCCGCTCGGCCTGGCGTCCCTACGCCTTCTACGACGCGGCCGAACTGACCAATCTGGGCGTCGGCGCCGGCAAGCTGGACCTGGCCTCCGCCGGGATCGGGGTGCACGCCCAGCTGACGTCGCGGGTGGCGCTCGACCTGGCCTGGGCCAAGCCGTTCGACAGCCCGTTCGGCGTCGGCGACGCCCCCTCCTCGCGCCTGCTCGTCTCGCTGTCCGCCGTCCTGTTCTAGCCCGCTGAAGTCTCCGGAGCGCTCTCCATGACCCAGTCGCCCCCTCGCCCGCCGCTTCCCCGCGCCATGTCGCATCCGCGGCGTCGAACCCGGCTGCTGGCGGCTTCGGCGCTGTGCGGCGTGGCCGCGATGCTGGCCGAGCCGGGCCTGGCCGGAACCCTGCCGGGCATTCCGAGCGCCGCGAACATCACGGTTTCCTCGGGCGGCTCGCAACCGGTGATCAGCTACCCCGACGCCATCACCCTGCAGATCGAACTGAACGCGCCCCGGACGGTGATCAACTGGTCCAGCCTGCACCTCAGCAGCGGCGATGCGATGAACTTCCTGTTCGACGCCGCCAGCGACATCGTGCTGAACAAGACCACCTCCCTGATCGCCATCGACAGCGGCGCCGTCGTGACGGGCAAGATCGGGGCGGCCACGGGCGGCAACGTCTGGTTCTACTCGCCGCAGGGGGTGATCGTTTCACCCGGCGCGACCATGACCGCCGGCGGCTTCGTGTTCAGCGGCGGCACGGGCCTGGTCGACGCCGGTTTCGTCAGCGCCGCCGATCCGACCGCCTTCCTGCGGGCGGCGTCGAACGGCCTGATCCGGATCACCACGATCTCGTCGGCGACCAGCGCCTCGATCAACGCCAATGGCGACGTGGAGCTCAGCGCGTCGAGCGGCGCGCTCAACGTCGCCACGGCTTATGGCAAGACCGTGCAGTTGAGCACGACGTCCGGTTCGATCACCGCCTCCGAAGTCACCGCCACCACAGGCGCGGCCTCGGTATCGGCCGGCGGTCCCGGCGCGACCGTGACCTCCATAACCGGGGCCACCGGCGTCACGGTCTCCTCGGGCTTCAACAGCTCGGTCGGCTCGGCCATCACCACGGATTCGGGCGACATCCTGATCACCAGCAACGGGTCGACCTCGCTCACCCTCGGCAATTCGGCGCGCGACATCACGCTCAGCGCGCCCCTGGTCTTCGCCCACGCCATCGATGCGGTGCGCAGCGTCTATCTGACCGGCACGACCGGGGCGTCGGTGAGCAACCGGATCTACGCCGGCGACGACGTGGAGATCACCGCCGACGGCGCCGTCGCGGCCGACCTGGCCTATATCAGGTCCACGGGCACGGGGACCGACGACGGCCACATCCTGATCCGCTCGACCACGGGCTCGGCTTCCGCGGGCACGCTCCTGACCCTGGGAGTCGGGACCAAGGCCGGCGACATCACGGTCAGCGCCGCCAGCTCGGCCACGATCGCGACGGGCAGCTCCACCCGCGATCTGAAGGTGAGCGGAACGAGCGTCAGCGTGACCAGCGCCGACGCCGCGCGTGACGTCATCCTCACCGCCTCCAACGGCTCGGCGACGGTCGTGACCTCGGCCACCGCCGGCGACGATCTCGAAGTCACCGCCACGGGCGGCGACGTCCTGGCCTCCGGCGCGGCGCTGAAATCGACCGGGGTCGGCGCCGCCGACGACGCCCACCTCACGGCCCGGTCGACGACCGGCGCCGTCAACGTCGGCTCGGCCGTCACTCAGGGAACGGGCGCGGCGGCCGGCGATGTCTGGATCTCGGCCGATACGACCGCGACCCTGGGCTCGGCCTCCTCGACCAAGGACCTGACCTGGACGGCGGCGAACAGCCTGGCGCTGACCGGAAACTACGGCGCGGCGGGCCAAGTCTCCCTGGTGTCGACCAGCGACGCCGTGAACCAGACGTCCGGCGTCGTCACCGCCGGGGTGCTGAGCGCGGAAGGCGCCACGGGCGTCAGCCTGGACGGCGCCAACATGATCGACGAGGCGGCCAGCGTCCAGGCGATCACGAACGACGTGGTGCTGAACAACGCCAAGGCCCTGACCATCACCGGCGATGTCGGCGGACGGGACGTCACGGTCAGCACGACGACCGGCGCACTGACGGTGAATTCGACGACCCAGGTCGTGGCGACGCGCGACCTGACGCTCACCGGCGCGGCCGGCTTCACCAGCACCACCGGAGCAGGCGGTCTGTTCTCGGGCGGCGACAGCGTCACCGTGACCGCTTCCACGGGCGACGCCTCGGTCGCGTCGGTGGAGTCCAGCGGTTCGGTGATGGTGCGGGCGCTGGCGGGCGGTGCCGCCCTGCGCGCGGCCTCGATGACGGGCGGCGGCGCACTGGAGGTCGAGGCGAGCGGCGCGGCGACGCTCGGGGCCGACGACCTGGCGGGGATCGGCTCGGCCAACACCGTCAGCCGCGCGGGCGGCGTGGGGCTCATCAACGTCGCCTCCTCGGGCGGCGACGCCCGGGTCTTCCTCGACAGCCTGAGCGGCGGCGGCCTGAATTCCGTCAGCGCCAGCAACACGGTCGGCACGGCCTCGATCGGCGTCGCCAGCGGCTTCGACGTCGGTTCGGTCAATGGCTTCAACGTTTCGCTCGACGCCGCGAGCGGTACGATCGACGCCTCCAGCATCACCGTCGGCGGCGGCGATTATGCCGCCAAGGCCCAGACCTGGGCTGGCGTGGCGCTGGACCCCGGCGGGACGATCCGCAACCTGACGATCATCGACACGGACGGCGGCCTGGTGCTGGCGAACGCCCTGACCGCCACTGGCGACCTGAAGCTGGAATCCTATGACGCGCTGATCAGCGCCTACGATCTTACCGCTGGCGGCGACGTCGACGTTTCGGCGGCCGGCGATATCGACCTGGTCTCGGCCGCGGCCGGCGACGACATCATCGTCAAGTCGACGGGCGGTCAGGTCATACTGCGCAAGGCCGACCTGACCGGTTCGGGCGTGGGACGCAACCTCAGCGTCACCGCCGTCGGCAACGCTGTCCTGGGTGATCCCGACTATTCGGCCATCACCATCGACAACGTCTTCAGCCGCTCAGGCGGAAGCTCCGGCTCGGCCGAGGTCAAATCGACCAGCGGCGCGGCCATGGCCCACCTCGACACCAGCGCCGCGATCGACACCCTGGAGGGCGCGAGCGTCGACGTGACGATCGCCAGCGGTCCGGGAACCTTCGGCGCGATCACGGCGACGACCGACAACGTCTATGTCGAGGTGCTGGACGGCGCCCTGACCGTCGATACGGTCACGGCCGACAACGGCGACGTGGACCTCTATGACGCCGGCGGCGACCTGACGATCACCGGCTCGGTGCACGGCGCCGGCCTGGTCCACGTCGAGACGGACGGCCTGCTGGACGGAAGCCTGGCCAGCCTGATCTCCAGCGACGGCGACCTGGAACTGTTCGGCGACGCGGTGACGGTCGGCGATGTCGAGGCCGGCTGGTCGCTGAGCGCGGCCGCGGTCGGGGGCGATGCTTCGGTGCAGCTGGCCAAGGCCGGCGAGACCATCCAGGTGATCTCGCTGGGCGGAAACGCCACCCTGCGCGGGGCCGAGGCTCCGGACGGCATCGCCGTCGTGGCCGACCTGACGGCCACCTTCGGCGCTAACGACAAGGCCTCGATCACCACCGCCAACTACGCCGTCAACGACGCGAGCTGCAACTGCGGGCCAGGTCCGGGAGGGCTGCAGGTGATGTCCTACAGCGGCGACGTCGTGGTGAACGTCGACTCGACCAGCAACGGCATCGCCGTGGTCGGTTCGAGCATCGGCGGCAGCGCGACGGTCGTGCAGAAGACCGGCGACCTGAAGATCGACGAGCTGGCCGCGTTCAATATCGCGGTCGAGGCCATGGGCGGCGCGCTTGAGACGGGCTCCACCATCAGCAGTGGCGGCGACTATTCGATCACGGCCCAGGATTTCCTGGGCGACGCCCTGACGCCCACCCTGTTCTTCGGCGCTATCCGTGATGTCGCCATCACCGACACGCTGGGCGATCTCGACCTGGGCGCCGCCGCGATCCACGCCGACCGCAAGCTGACCATCACCGCCCAGGGCGGCGCGGTGCTGGGCCTGGCCCAGCTCGACGCGGGCACGGGCGCGGGCGACGGCGACATCAGCGTCACCGGCCAGGGCGTCGCGCTCGACACCGCGGCCGGCGACGGCGATGTGACCCTGGACGGCGGGACCGGTCTGGTGGACGTGGCGACCAGCGTCACGGTGGCCGGCGACTACACCCTGACCGGCGGCGGCTTCTCGACCGCGGCGCTCTCGCCGCTCGGCGCCAAGGCCGGATCCTGGAGCATCGCCGACCAGGCCGGCGACTTCGATTTCACGGGCTCGCCCCTGAACTACGGCGGCGACATCACCGTCGCCGTGGCGGCGGGCGACGCCATCGGCGGCGACATCACCAGCGACAGCGGCGACATCCTCGTCGAGGCAGAAGGCGGTCAGCTCGGCGCGCTCGACGCCTCGTCCGGACAGGTCAGGGCGCGCGCCAGCGTCGGCGGCATGATCGTAGCCTCGGCCAAGGGGGCGAACCTGATCGAGGTCTCGGCCACGGCCGGCGCCGCAAGCCTGGGCTCGGCCGCCCTTGTGGGAACCGGGGCCAACTCCCTGCTGGTGCAGTCCTCCGGCGGCGACGTCGTTTTGGGCGCGGCGACGCCGGGCGCGATCACGGCGGTCAACGCCGTCACCTCGGCGGGGGTGAGCACAGTCTTCGAGGCCTCGAGCACGACCGGCAAGGTCGACGTCAACCTGGACCATGCAGACACCGACCTGACCACCGTTGCGGCTCAGGGCGCGGTCAAGGCGGCCGTCGTCAACGGCTCGCTGCGGATCGCCAGCGTCAGCTCGACCAACGGCTCGGTCCAGATCGACGGCCCGACCGGCGCCCTGACGATCAACCAGCTGACGGCGGACGCCGCGTCCCAGGTCAACGGCGGGGGCGACACCCGGCTGGTGTCCGCCAACGTCGACGGCGATCTCTCGGTGAGCTCGGCGACCGGCGCCCTGCGCTTCGGCGACGCCACGCCCGGCCGCGTGATCGCGGTCAGCGGCGGGCTGTCCCTGGACGCCGCCGCCGACATCGCCCAGCAGGGCGTACTGGAGGCCAGTTCGCTGGACGTGGTTTCGGGAACCGGCGTCGTCCTGCTCGGCGCCAACAAGGTGACTCGCCTCGACACGATCACGGTCAACAGCGGCGGCTTCGCGTTCAACGACGCCAACGCCTTCGATATCCAGGGCCCGATCACCGCGACGGGCCAGACGGTGGACCTGCGCTCCGCCGGCGCCATCAGCCAGGACGCCGCCGGCGTCATCACCGCCCAGAGGCTGACAGGCTCGTCGGTCGGCGGAGCCGACTTCGGGGCGGCCAACCAGGTGGCGCAGCTTGGCGACTTCACCAACACCGGCGGCTTGTTCAGGCTGATCGACGCCCGCTCCCTGACCATCGACGGGACCGTCCACAGCACCGGAAGCGCTTCCCTGGCCTCGCACGGCGGCATGAGCTTCACCGCCGCCGGCAAGGTCGTGGCCGACGGCGCAGGCGACGCGGTGATCCTGGCTTCCGACGGCGTGTTCACCAACGGACGCGGCGCCGACGCGGTCAGCGCGACCAACGCCTCCGGTCGCTGGCTGATCTACACCCAGGCGTTCGGCGCGCCGACCGGCTCCACGGCCGGCAACAGCCTCAACGGCCTGGCCGGCAAGTCCTTCTACGGCTTGGCCTACGACTTCGCGACCGAGACCTTCGCCCTGGCGCCCAACGCCGGCAACCGCTTCGTCTACGGCTACCAGCCGATCCTGGCGGTGACCCCGGTCAGCCAGGTCGCGACCTATGACGGGACCATCCCGTCGACCTCGGCCACGGTCACCGGCGTGCTGAGCGGCGACGCGACGGCCGACGCCTGGTCCGGCACGCCCGTGGTCTCGGGCGCAACCAGCAGGAACGCCGGAACCTACGTCCTGACCGCCAGCGGCAGCCTGACCTCGGACCTCAACTACGGCTTCGCCTATGGCGTGGGCTCGCTGCGGATCGATCCCAAGACCCTGGGCGGCCTGCTCGACGCCGACGACAAGACCTATGACCGCAGCACCAGCGCCACCGGCTCGATCACCCTGAGCGGCGTGATCACGGGCGACGACGTCTCGGCGGCCGGGGCCTACGCCTTCGCCGACTGGAACGCCGGCGCCGGCAAGAGCGTCACCGCCTCGGGCGTGGTCCTGTCGGGAACCGACGCCGGCAACTACCTTCTCTCGCCGCTGGCCGCCGCCCAAGCCGAGATCTTCCAGAAGGCCGTGACCGGCGCCCTGAGCGCCAACGACAAGACCTATGACGGCTCGGCCGCCGCCACGGGTTCGGTCAACCTGTCCGGGGTGATCGCGGGCGACACCGTGGCGGCTGGCGGAACCTACGCCTTCGCCGACAAGTCCGCCGCCAACGGCAAGACGGTCAACGCTTCGGGCGTGGCGCTGTCCGGCGCCGACGCCGGCAACTACAGCCTCGGCGCGGTGTGCGCCGACACGGCAGACATCCTGAAGAAGACCCTGACGGGCGCCCTGAGCGCCGACAGCAGGACCTATGACGGCACGACCACCGCCACCGGCTCGATCGGCCTGTCCGGCGTGGTCACGGGCGACACCGTGGCGGCCGGCGGAACCTATGCCTTCGCCGACAAGACCGCGGCCAACGGCAAGATGGTCACCGCTTCGGGCGTCGCCCTGTCCGGCGCCGATGCCGCAAACTACAACCTGTCGCCGGTGTCCACGGCCCAGGCCGACATCCTCAAGAAGACCATGACGGGCGCCCTGACCGCCGGCGGCAAGACCTATGACGGCACGACCGCCGCCACGGGCTCGATCGGCCTGTCCGGGGTGATCACGGGCGACGCCGTGTCCGCCGACGGAACCTACGCCTTCGCCGACAAGACCGCCGCGACCGGCAAGACGGTCACCGCTTCGGGCGTGACGCTCGCCGGCGCGGACTCGGCCAATTACAGCATCGGCGCCGTGTCCTCGGGCACGGCCGACATCCTGAAGAAGTCCCTGACGGGCGCGCTCTCCGCCGACAGCAGGACCTATGACGGCACGACCAGCGCCACCGGCTCGATCGGCCTGTCCGGCGTGGTCACGGGCGACACCGTGGCCGCCGGCGGAACCTATGCCTTCGCCGACAAGACCGCGGCCAACGGCAAGACCGTGATGGCCTCGGGCGTCGCTCTGTCCGGCGCCGATGCGGCCAACTACGACCTGTCGCCGGTGTCCACGGCCCAGGCCGACATCCTCAAGAAGACCCTCACCGGCGCCCTCGCCGCCATCGGCAAGACCTATGACGGCACGACCAGCGCCACCGGCTCGATCGGCCTGTCCGGCGTGGTCACGGGCGACACCGTGGCCGCCGGCGGAACCTATGCCTTCGCCGACAAGACCGCGGCCAACGGCAAGACCGTGATGGCCTCGGGCGTCGCTCTGTCCGGCGCCGATGCGGCCAACTACGACCTGTCGCCGGTGTCCACGGCCCAGGCCGACATCCTCAAGAAGACCCTCACCGGCGCCCTCGCCGCCAACGGCAAGACCTATGATGGCGCGACCACCGCCACCGGCTCGATCGACCTGTCCGGGGTGATCACCGGCGACACCGTGTCGGCCGGCGGGACCTATGCCTTCGCCGACAAGACCGCGGCCAGCGGCAAGACCGTGACCGCTTCCGCGGTGACGCTGGCCGGCGCGGACTCGGCCAACTACAGCATCGGCGCGGTGTCCTCCGGCACGGCCGATATCCTGAAGAAGTCCCTCACCGGCGCCCTGATCGCCAACGACAAGACCTATGACGGCGCGACCGCCGCCACGGGATCGATCGTGCTGGCGGGCGTGATCGCCGGCGATGCGGTTTCGGCCTCGGGCGCCTATGCCTTCGCCGACAGGAACGCCGGTTCGGGCAAGGCCGTGGCGGTCTCGGGCGCGACCCTGGCCGGCCTCGATGCCGCCAACTACGACCTCGGCGCGGTCAGCGGCGACTTGGCCGACATCCTGCGCCGGCAGGTGACGGTGTCGGCCGACAACCGGTTCAAGCCGTTCGGCCAGGTCGATCCCGTGCTGACCTACCGCATCACGGTGGGCGCCCTGGTGGCGGGCGAAGGCTTCACCGGCGCGCTGGGGCGCGGCGCTGGGGAGACGCCCGGCGAATACGTCATCTCCCGTGGGACATTGGGCCTGTCGGCGAACTACGACCTGACCTTCACCGGCGCGGTGTTCACGATCGACCGGCTGCCGACGATCGAGCAGGAAGGATCGATCGTCCTCAAGCACGTGACCCAAGCGCCGGACTTCACCCTCGACTGGGACCCCGAGCCCAACCTCGACACCCAGGGCCTGGGCTGTTTCGGCGAGGGCTGTCCGCCGCAAGGCGCCGCGATCGTCGGCGGCAAGATCATCGCCGCGCTTCGCTAGCCCCGAGGGTCAGCGCACGAAGAAGTCGACCGGCACGATCACCTCGACCGGATCGCCCGGCACGTCGTCGGGCGGCGGCGGCATCGGCGAGGCCCGGCGGACAGTGGCCAGGGCCTCCTCGTCCAGCAGCGGATAGCCGCTGCCGCGCGCGATCCGCGCGCTCAGCACCGCGCCGCGCCGATCGACCGTGAAGGCGACATGGGCGACGCCCTCCTGTCCCTGGCTCTGGGCGCGGCGGGGATAGCGGCGATAGGCCTTCAGACGGCCAAGCAGCAGCCCGCGCCAGGTCACCGCGGCGTTGCGATCGACGGCGGCCGAGGTGCGGGGCGCGGCCAGAACGGGGGCCGCCGGGGCCGCGACGGCCGGCGGGGCGGCCGCCTCGCTGCGAACCGAGGGTTTGGCCGCGCCGTCGGTCTCGGACGGCGTCTCGCGTTGCGGAGAGGTCGGCAGAACCCCGCGCGGATCGGGCTGACGGTCCTTGATCTCCGGGGGCGTCGGCGCGGCCGAGACGGCCGGACTGGCCTTGGCCTCGGGACCCGGCGGCCGGTCGTCCTTCGGTCGAGGCGGTGCGATCGGATCGACGGCGAACTCGACGGCGATGGCCTCGATGGGCGCGGCGGGCGGCAGGTCCGGCGCCGCGGTCAGGCGGATATAGGCGCACAGCGCCAGGACGACGTGCAGAGCCACGGCCCCGGCCAGGGCAAACAACCAGCGCCGGCGTCCTCCCCCGGCCGTCGGCGCGTCGTAGGGGATTTCCAGCACCGCCGGCGCCATGCGAACCGCCTGCAGCATCAGAACGCCCGCTCCAGCTTCAGGCTGGCCGCAACCTTCTCGTAGGAGAACAGCCAGTCGATGCTGCTGGCGGTCCTGGCGTACTGAAGGGTCAGGCTGGGCGTCAGTCCGGCCCGCGCCAGGCCCGGCGCGCGAAGGATGGCGGTCAGGCTCTGCTCGTCGTCGCGGCGGCGCACCTCCAGGGCCTCGTTGATCGCGTCCCAGCGCTTGCGGCGGGCCGAGGCGAACAGGCTGGCGTTCATGCCTTTCCAGGTCGGGCTGGCCGCGCCGAGGCGCAGGCCGACCTGACCATAGGCGTTGATCGGCAGTTCGGCCGCCTTGTCGGCGAGGTCGGCCCCGCCGAACACGGTCCAGCCGCCCGGCAGCCCGCGCCAGGCGGTGAGGAACAGCGACACCAGCCGGCCGTCCAGCGGCGCGAAGTCGGCCTGGCGATAGCGCATGTCCTTGTAGTCGGCCTCCAGCTTGACCAGCGTCCGCAGCCCGACCGCGCGGCTGGCTTCGGCATGGACGCCTGGCGCGTCGTAGAGCCGCGAAGGGCCAAAGGTCGAGACGTCGAAGGACGGCGCGATCCCGAAGGCGTAGCGGGCGGTGCGGTAGTCGAACCCGAACTGGCCGGACAGGGTCGCCTGGTTGTAGCGCGGCTCCTCCGGATAGACCTCGCCGTAGGAGATCGCCCGCAGCGCAAGGCCGGCCGAACCTCGCAGCGGCAGGCGGCGGGTAAGCGTCCCCTCGAAATTGACCGTCGCCGCGCCCAGGGCCTGCGGCGTCTTGCGGTCGAAGAAGCAGATCCCCTCGGGGCCGGGGATCAAACAGGCATAGCTGCCCGAGGCCTGGTTGATGTTGCTGTTGTAGCCCGGGCCCAGGGCGAGTGAGCCGCGCCAGGCCTGACGCTGGTCCAGGGCCATGAGGAAGCCGTCGACCGTCCGTCGCATGCCGGCCGCGCGCGGATCGCCCGTCGGCAGGTCGGCCAGGATTGCCTTGAAGCCGGCTCTCGCCTCGCGGTCGCGCTGGTTCTCGAACAGCACCCGCGCCAGCTCCACCCGGCCCGGCATGAAGTCGGGCTGCCTGGCGAGCAGGTCGCGGAAGGCGCGCTCGGCGGCGCGCAGGTCGCCGTCCTGCCGCGCCAGCATGCCCTGGGCGTAGAGGGCCAGCATCGGGTCGTGCTCGGGCAGGGCGAGATAGGCCGTCAGGAACCGGCGGGCGTCCGGCCACTGGCGGCGGGCCACCGACAGGTAGAGGGCCTTGCCGACATCGTCGACGCCGGGTCCGACCTCATAGGCCTGGCCGTCGATGACCAGAACCGAGGGCGAAGCCTCCTCAAGGGTGCGCGCCTCGCGCTCGGCGGCCTTGCGGGCCAGGTCCTGGTCGAGACGCAGGCGTATGTCGTCGTCGACCTGGGCCCGGGCGGCGCCGGCCAGCGCCAGAACGGCGAAAGCCGCGCAGCCGGCGGCGACGCGGATGGAAAGATGCCTTGCGGACCTGCGGATCATTCGGATGCCTTCGAACGCGCTTGGGGCGGAGACCGAAGTCCCCGCCCCGCGCGACGGTTACGCGCCTTAGTTCTTCGTGCCGCCGAAGGCGGTGTCGTACTGGCTGTTGCCGCCGAATGTGACCAGACCCGCCAGGGCCGCGGCGCTGGCGCCGAAGAACTGGCCGCTGACCGAGCCGCCCGAGGCCAGGGTGCTGGCGCCCTGCGTGGCCGTGGCGTTGGCCGTGGTGCTGGCGATGTTGGCGCCCGAAATGCCCACCGAGCCGATATCGACCGTGTAGCCGGTCGAGGCGCTGGTGACGCTGCCGCTCAGCGTGCCCGAC
This sequence comes from Caulobacter sp. GW821-FHT09B11, assembly GCF_059418205.1. Lineage (NCBI taxonomy): Bacteria > Pseudomonadati > Pseudomonadota > Alphaproteobacteria > Caulobacterales > Caulobacteraceae > Caulobacter > Caulobacter sp. GW821-FHT09B11. The sequence continues at coordinate 169,485 of NZ_JBWKPK010000001.1, forward strand.
CCGAAGTTGGCGCTGAAGGTGCCGGCCAGGATGCCGTTGCTGCTGTAGCCGCTGATGCCCTTCACGGCATAGGTGGCCGTGCCGGTGGTCGGGACGGTCGTGCCGGTGTTGTCGCCCACGTAATAGACGGTGTGGGTGCCGTCAGCGACGTCGGCCGTGTCGGACCATTCGCCGAAATAGAGGTCGGCGTTGCTGACCTTGGCGAAGTTGAACACGCCCATGCCGTTGTGGCTGCCCGGCGCGGTCGAGGGGCTGTTGATGGTGGTCACGCCGTTGACCGGCGGCACGGAGGCCTGCAGGCCGGCGAAGTCGACATAGCTCGACAGGCCGATGGCCGCCACGGCCACGCCCGGCTTGCCCGAGGTGTGCGGACCGGCGTTGATCGTGCTGGCGCCGACGCGCAGCTGGCTGGTGTCGGTCGACAGGCCCACGATGGCGGCCTGGGCGACGCCGGCCAGGGCGACGGCGGCGATGGGGGCCAGGATCAGCGCCTTGAAGGTCGAACGGGACATCTCGTCTTCTCCGATGCTTGGTTGATGGTCTCGTTGGTGAGACCGGGGCATCCAGCGGCCGCCGCCGCGCCGGTGGGGATCCCGACGCGCCGAAGACCGTGAATTGGGGAGGTTCAGTAGCGGGCGGTCATGCTGAGCTTCAGCGTGCGCCCGGGGGCCGGCTGGGCCGTGCGGGTCAGCGGGTCGGTGTAGTAGCGATCGTTGAGGTTCGTGCCGGTCAGCTCGAAGCGGATCTTCTCGTTGAGCTTGAAGTTGGCGTAGGCGTCGACGGTGACGATCTCGCCCCACAGGTAGGGCGTGTTCAGGCCCCAGCCGTCGACGCGGGTCGCCCGCGCGCCGCCGATGAAACGGTCCAGCTCGGGATTGTCGTAGGCGCTGTAGTAGACGCCCCTCACCCCCACCTCGAGGCGGCGCTGCAGGAAGCGGGCGCCGAGGTTGAGGTTGACCGTGTCGGTCGGCGTCGCCTGGGTCAGCAGGTAGCCGCCGACGAAGCCGTAGTTGACGCAGTCGGGCACGACGCCCGTGCTCGTGGCCTTCATGATCGCCGCTTCGGGGTCGCAGACCTTGTTCTTGACCATGTGCGAGGCGCCAAGGTCGGCGAACAGGCGGCCGTTGTCGTAGCGGGCCTGCAGTTCGATCCCCTCGATCAGTTGCCTGTCGATGTTGGTCAGCAGCAGCTGCGAGCCGCGCTCGATGACGTTTCGAGTGTCGTTGCGGAACCAGGTCAGCTTGAAGTCGGCGCGCTGGCCTTCGGGCAGATCGAGCAGGGCCGAGAAGTCATGGACATAGGCCGCCTCCCAGGTGCGGGCGTGCTCGGGCTTCAGCGGACGGGTCGGATCGGTCGAGGCCGAAAAGCCGATCGTGCTCTCGAACATGCTGGGGAAGCGGTAGGCCTCGGCGTAGCGGACATAGGCCCGGGCGTTGGGCGTGAAGTTGAAGGTCGCCGAGACCACCGGCGTCAGGCCGTCGCCGCGCCTGGTCTCGGCGGTCAGGTTGACCGCTTCCTGGTTGCGCGAGGCCACGCAGTAGCCGGTGGCGTTGGCGACGCTGGTCAGGAAGCCGTTGACGCAGGGATTGGTGGCGCGGGTGTAGCGGCCCTCGCTGTCGGGCAGCCAGGCGATGGTGTTGTTGACCGTGCGGCCGTTGACCAGGGTGCGATACAGCGCCGAGCCGTCGGTGAAGACGTAGTTGGTGAACACCACGCCCTTGCCGATCTGTTCGGCCAGGAAGTCGTCGACCGCCCAGAAGTGCGAGTAGCGCAGGCCGGCCGACAGGGTCAGTTCGCTGACCGGACGCCATTCGACCCTGGCGTGGAGATTGTACTCCTCGCGACGGCCGGCGCGGGGGTACTGCCGCCAGCCGTCGAACGTGCCGGCCCAGACGTCGGGCGAGGTCAGCTTCTCATGCTGCCAGTCGCCAGCCAGGACGAGGTCGAGGCTCTGGGCCAGGCGGGTCTTGTTGCTGAGGCTGAGGCCGTAGCGGTCGTTCTTGGCGTTGGCCAGGGCGGTGTTCTTGAGGATCGGGCTGGCCGCGCTCTGCGCCCAGTTGGGAAAGCCGCCGGCCGAATAGGTGTGGCTGTTGGTGCGGGTCAGCCAGAGCGTGCTTTTAAGGTCGACCCAGCGGCCGCCGGGCCTGAACCGGTAGTCGACGTTGTAGGCGGTGGCGTGGACCTCGCTCAGCGGCCACTGCACCTTGCCCATGCCGTTCTCGCCCGACGAGACGATGCGCGAAGGCATGATCTCGCCGTAGGTCGAGACGCTGTCGCGGACGCCGAACTCCAGGGCCTGGCGGTCGCTGATCTTCCAGACCAGCTTGCCCAGCCACGAGCTCATCTCGCTGGAGGTGTTGGGGACCTCGTTGCCCGGCTCGTAGTTGAAGGCCAGGCGCTTGATCAGGTCCTGCGGGCCCGACGGCGTCGGCAGGTTGGTCTGGCTGTAATAGCCGGGCACGGTCTGGCCGGCGTAGTAGTTGCCGCGCTCGCGCCAGGCGTAGGCGGCCAGCCACTCGACGTCGTCGGTTCGACCGGCGACGGCCATGCGCGCGGCGCGGTCGCCCAGCGACAGGGTCTCGTTGTCGTCCGAGGTCCTGGCCGTCACCCGCAGGCTGGGATCGGCGTAGGGGCTGCTGGGATAGCCCGCCGCGCCGGTCGAGCCCGGAAACCCGGGAACGTCGCGATAGTCCCGGCCGGTCAGCAGGGTGGGCAGGCGCGGCTTGGCCGAATTGTCGCCGCCCTCGATGCGCACCTCGGCGCCGTAGCGCTCGCCCTCACGCAGGATGTCGCCCGGCGACAGGGTGCTGATGACCACCGCCCCGCCGGTCGAGGTGTGGACCCCGGCCGTCAGGGACGGACCTTTCAGCACCTGCACGCCGCCGATAAGGCTGGGGTCGATGTAGCTGCGGTTGTTGGCCCCGTTGTAGCCGCGCCAGACGGTCAGGGCCTGCTCGCCGCCGTCGATGATCACCGGAACCCGACCCGGCCCCTCGATTCCACGGACGCTGGGATCCAGCGCCCCGCTGTTGCGCGCGTCGCCGCTGAAGACGTTGACCATGCCCTTGAGCACGTCGGCAGGGCTGACGCCCTTGTAGCGCTCGACCACCGCCCGGCCGGCATAGGCGGACGAGCCGTCCAGGTCGTAGACCTCGTCATAGCCCAGGGCGTTGCGGGCGCTCAGCGTCTCGTCGCCCCGCCCCACCGCGCCCTCGACCTGGAGGGCGTCCGTGACGACCGCGCCCTTGGCGGCCGGCGCGGCTTCCAGGGTGACGACGCCGGGCCTCGCCTCGCGCCAGACGACGCCGCTGCCGGCCAGCAGGCGCGACAGGATCTCGCCCTGGCTGAAGCGGCCGCGCACGGCGGGCGAACGGCGGCCGTACGGCGCCTCGACGGCGTAGACGATCTGCACCTTGGTCTGCAGCGAAAACTGGGCCAGGGCCTGGGGCAGAGGCTGGGCCGCAATGTCCACCTCGTAGGCGGCCGCTTCCTGGGCCGCGGCGGGAAGCGCGGCGAACGCCAGAGGGCTGGCCGAGGCCAGGGCCAGGCACAACGACAGTCGGCGCAAGCGCGGAAGAAGGCCGAGGTGGAGAACAGGCGTCGTCATGTCGTGGGCGGATCTCGTCTGGCGGCCGCTCATTGTTGCGAGCGACACTCAATTGCATCTCAATGTTGATGAGACGAAACCAGGCGGCGAGATCCCCTAGCGTCCGCGCGCTTTTTTTTGCGGAACGCCGGAACCGTTTCAGTAAAGCAGGATGAAAGCGCCCACTCGGGCCGTGCGCAGGCGCAGCGACGCCGCCAGGGCGTCGATCGCGGCGTCCGGCTCGCCGACGTCGAAGACGCCCGAGACCGGCTTGGCCGCCAGGGCCTGGCCGCGCAAGAACACCTTGCCCCGGCGATAACGGCCGATCTCGTCGACCACCTCGGACAGCGGCCGGTGATAGACGACTAGGCGTCCCTGCCGCCAGGCGTCGACCGCCGCCGGATCTTCCAGGGCCGTGGCCTGGGGCGCCGCGCCGTCCAGCCAGGCTCCCTGCCCCGCCCGCACCACGGCCGCGCCGCCGCCGCGCGCCGGCTCGACCCGCACCGCGCCGCGCAGCACATCGACCCGCGCCTTGTCGCCGCTCAGCCGCACGTCGAAGGCCGTTCCCAGCACCCGCGCGCTGCCCGCCCGGCTCTCGACGACGAAAGGGCGCGTCGGATCATGGACGACGTCGAAGAACGCCTCGCCCTTCACCAGCCGCACCTTGCGCCCCTCGGGGCCATAGCGGACGTCGAGCACCGCGCCGGTGTTCAGCGTCACCGCGCTGCCGTCGGCCAGGACGTGGCGGCGCGTCTCGCCGATCCCTGCGATCAGGTGGTCGGGATCCGCGGGCGCAAGGGCCTTGAACGCCACGCCCGTTCCCAAGGCGAGCATCAGGCAGGCGGCCGCCGCCGCGGGGATCGTCCAGGCGCGGTGACGCGCCCGCGACAGAAGCGCCCTCTCGCGCCGACGCGGTTGAACCGCCGGGGTCGCGGCGGACGCGCTCATCAGGCCGAGGATCAGATCGGCCTCTTCCATGGCCTCGGCCCGCCCCGGATCAGCGGCCAGCCACGCCGCGTGTTCGGCCCGCGCGGCCTCGCCCGCGCCATCGCGCAGCCGCAGCGTCCAGCGCGCCGCCGCGTCGAACACCGCCTCGTTCTCGCTCCCGCCTTTGACCGTGTCGTTCATGTGGACTTTCGGGTCCTCCCGATCACAGGACGAACCGGAAAGCGCCCTTCCCCTAGTCTCATGCTCATGCATCGCCGCGCGCCTCCTTCAGGCGACGCCGGCAGTGGCTCATGGCCCTGGCCAGATGGTTCTCGACCGTGCGCGGCGAGATCCGCAGCCGCTCGGCCACCTGCTTCATGGTCAGGTCCTGGCCGCGGTAGAGCAGGATCACCTCGCGGCACTTGTCGGGCAGTTCGGCGATGGCGGCCTGGACGACGGCCATCTCCTGGCGGCCCGCCACCACCTGGAAGGCCGACGGCGCCTCGCTGCGCGCGTCCGCCGGCAGGTCGCCCGTCGTGACGCGGCGAGCCTGCACCGAGGCCTGCCGCTGCCGGTCGACGACGAGGTTGGCGATGATCCGGCGCAAGTAGCTGAGTGGATTGCGCACCGCCCGGCCGTCGAAGTCTGGCGAGCGGACGAGGTCGAAGAGCTTCAGCCAGGCGTCCTGCATGACGTCGTCGGCCAGGCTGGCCGACCGCGTCTTGCGAAGGGCGAAGCGCCGAAGCTCGTCGTAGTGGACTTCCAGCAGCCCCGGCAGGTCAGGCGTCGTTCCCCGCTCGCCCGTCAGCATGACCCCACGCACCCGAAATTAATGAGAATGATTCTCAGAAACTTCCGCCGGTTTAAAGGGGGCGACGGAGCGCGTCAAAGGCTTCGAGCGCGTTCCTGACAGTCGCGGCTTCTCCCCCTTCGCGAAGCCGCCATGCTGAAAGGGTTCCTAGTGGCGGGGCGCCTCGATGAGCGACAGCAGGACGATCCCGATCAAGGCCACGACCGCGAGAGGGGTCATCGACGCGACGACGGCGCCGGCGCTCTGGCTCGCTTGCAGCAGTTGTCCGCCGACCAGGGGCCCGACGACGGCGCCCAGCCGTCCCCAGGCGACGGCCGCGCCCGATCCCCTGCCCCGGGCCTCCGCCGGATAGTAGGAGGCCGCGGCCCCGTAGAGCGCATAGTTGGCGCCGAGCACGCAGAAGCCGACCGCCCCGCTCAGGGCCAGCACCGCCGTCAGGCCGTCGGCCCGGGCCAGCAGCATCAGGCTGAGCGTCAGGCCGACATAGCCGGCGATCATCGGCCAGCGCAGGCCGAAGCGATCGACCAGCCGCCCCAGGATCAGGGCGCCGACGACGCTGGCGAAGTTGAAGCAGGCCGAGGCCAGGCTGGCCTGGGGCGCGAAGCCCTTGGCGATGACCAGGGTCGGCAGCCAGTTCAGCACCAGATAGAGGATCAGCAGGGTCGGGAAGAACACCAGCCACAGCAGCAGCGACGGCAAGGCCCGCTTCTCGCCGAACAGGGCGGCGCGGTTCACGACCATGTAGGCGATGATCACCGTCGGCAGGGTCGCCAGCCAGGGCGCCAGGCCGCGCAGCGATCCCAGGCCCGGAAGGCCGCCGAGCCACAGCAGGGCCAGATAGGACAGGCCATAGAGCGGGATCAGGCCCAGCCACCGCCAGGCCGCGCCCTTGGAGGGCGCCTGCGCGGGCCGTGCGGTCTCCTTCATCAGCACCAGGATCAACGGGGCCAGCAGCAACGGCGCCAGGCCGCCGATCAGGAACAGGTGCCGCCAGTCGAGATGCGGGTTCAGCCAGCTGACCAGGGCCACCAGCCCGCCGCCCAGCGGCATGCCGCAGAACATCATCGTGCCGGTCGAACCGCGCTTGCCGGCCGGTGCCACCTCGGCGGCCAGGGCCATGATGTTGGGCAGGGCCGCGCCGAAGCCGAGTCCTGCACCCAGCCGCGCGGCGAACAGCATCGAGAAGTCGTGGGCGAACATGGTCAGCAGGGTGAAACCGCCAAAGCACAGCACCGCGCCGATCAGCACCGCCTTGCGCCCCAGGCGGTCGGCCAGCCAGCCGCCGAGCACCGCGCCCAGCACCAGGCCGATGTTGCTGGCGGCCAGGGCCTCGCCCAGCACGGCCTTGGCCAGGCCCAGCTCAGGTCCCAGCTTCGGCGCGGCTACGCCCATGGCCTGGATGTCGAAGCCTTCGAGCACGGCGACAAGGAAGCACAGCAGGACGGTGATCGCCCCGCTTTCCATGGCCGGCCGGCGCGCGGCCTCTGATCCCGTGGTCATCGTTTCCTCCAGGCCCTTCGCGGACGCTTGGTCTTTATCACTGCGTAGTCAGGCGACCTTGAAGACGCCCAGCTCCACTCGGCGCGGCCGCCGCGCCCCGGCGCTGACGAAGACGCTTTCGGTCAGCCACAGATGCGGCCCCGGCCCGACCTCGAAGACCGGCGTGGCGCGGAAATAGTAGAGCGACGGATCGACGTCCTCGCCGGCGGTCAGGCGGCGCACGACCTCGGCGTCGGCCCGGCGCACGCCGGTGTTGATGACGCCGATCGTCGCCCCGTCGCTCATCCGCACGGTGTAGCGGGCCTGCAGCAGGGTGACGCCGTCCGGCCGGATGGTTTGCCAGTCGGCCCCGCCCGGCAGCACCTCGCCCGACAGGCCCTGCCCCGTCAGGCTGCCGCCGGTAATCGGGATCACCCGCCGCCGCCCGCCGCCGACGTCGCCCAGTTCCTGGGCCGGCCCGACCTCGACGGCGAGGTCGAAGACGTGCGCCAGGGCCGGCGGCGGATTGGCGGCGGCGGCCTGAGTCGCGCTCGCCAGGCCGGCCGCGGCGACGCCGAGACCCAGCCCGCGCCGGCTGATGGGCGGCGTCTTCATGCAGGAGTCCTTTCCAGGATCAGGGCCTTGAGGATCGCCTTCTGGATCTTGCCAGACCCGGTGCGCGGCAGGCTGTCGACGATGGTCGTGGCCTTGGGCAGCTTGTAGCGGGCCAGGCGCGGCTCGAGATGCGCCAGAAGGCCGGCATGGCTGAGGATCACGCCTGGCTGCGGCACGACGACCAGGCGCCCCACCTCGCCCCAGCGGGGATCTGGCAAGCCCAGCACCGCGCATTCGGCGATGCCGGGATGGTCGGCCAGGGCCGCCTCGATCTCGGCCGGATAGACGTTCTCGCCGCCCGAAATGAACATGTCCTTCTTGCGGTCGACCAGCCAGTGGAAGCCCTCGGCGTCGGCGCGGGCGATGTCGCCGGTGCGGAACCAGCCATCGGCGGTGAAGGCACCAGCGGTGTCATCCGGACGCCGCCAGTAGCCGGCAAAGACGTTGTCGCCCTTGAGCAGCAGCTCGCCGGGCTGGTCGTCGGGGCAGTCGTGGCCGGCGGCGTCGACGATGCGGCTGCGCACCCCCGGCAGGGCCACGCCCACCGAGCCGGCGCGGGCGTCGATCTGGGCCGGATCGACCGGCATGCCGAACACCGTGCCGGTCTCGCTCATGCCGAAGCCGTCGACCACCGGCACGCCGATCGCCAGCCAGGCGCGGATGTCGGCGGCCGCGTGCGGCGCCCCGCCGGTGAAGATCGCGGTCAAGCCGACCAGGCGGTCGGGGACCAGGTCGGGGTGATGGCGCAGGGCCTGGGCCATCTGCGGCACGCAGAAATAGTGGCTGACGCCGAGGGCCGGATCGGACAGCCGCGCCAGGGTGCGGGCCGGCTCGAACCCGTCCGAGACCAGGATCGTCCCGCCGTGCAGCAGCGGCGGCCGCACCGTGGTGACCAGACCCAGCACATGGAACATCGGGGCGTCGATCAGGAAGGCGCTCTGGTGCGTCACCCGTCCCAGGCGGCCGAAATTGACCGCCGTGTGGTCGAGATTGCGCTCGGACAGCACCACGCCCTTGGGACGGCCGGAGGTGCCCGAGGTGTAGAGGATCAGAGAGGGCCGGCCGCGATCGAACGGCGCGGCTGCAAGCGGATCGGCGGCCGCGATCTCGGCGGCCAGGCGGTCGAGGGACAGGCCCTCCAGCCCGACGCGGTCGAGTTCCTGGTCGCCGACCACCAGCCGGGGATCGGCGTCCTCGACCAGGACCAGGATCTCGGCCGGGCTCAGTCGCCAGTTCAGCGGCGCATAGACCGCGCCGATCCGGGCGCAGGCCAGGTGCAGGATCACGAGCTCGACCCGGTTCCGGGCCAGGCTGACGACCCGCTCGCCGAGCGCCACGCCGCGCTCGGCCAGCACGCGCGTGCAGGCGGCGACGTCAACGTCGAGCTGGGCATAGGTCCAGCGCCTCCCGCTGGTCAGATCAACGGCCGCGAGGCGCGTGGGCTGGAGCCTGGCCTGCAGGCCGACATGGTCGATGGGGCCGCTCATGGAACCCTCCCCTTTTCGCCGTTTCCTCCCTGCCCCGTCTCAGCTCTGCTTGGCCAGATCGTAGGCGCCCAGTCCGGGCTTGTAGCTCTTGTCGTCGATGAACTGCTTGATGCCCTCCTTGCGACCATCGTTGTCGAAGGAGTTGGCCGCCTCCTGGGCCCTGACCAGGTAGTCCTCGGCGTTGTCATAGGTCATTTCCTTGACCCTGCGGACGGCGTCCTTGGTCGCCTTCAGGGCCACGGGGTTCTTCTTGAGCAGCACCTCGGCGAGTTCGCGAACCCGCGCCTCCAGCCGATCCAGCGGCACGCTTTCGTTGACCAGGCGCCATTCGGCGGCCTTGCGGCCGTCGATCAGCTCGCCGGTCAGGGCGTGGTACATGGCGTCGCGCATCGGGATCAGGTCGACGACCACCTTGGTGGCCCCGCCGCCGGGCAGGATGCCCCAGTTGATCTCCGACAGCGCGAACTGGGCCTCGTCGGCGGCGATCGCCAGGTCGCAGGAATAGAGCGGGCCGTAGCCGCCACCGAAACACCAGCCGTTGACCATGGCGATGGTCGGCTTGTTGTACCAGCGCAGGCGCCGCCACCAGCCGTAGGACTCACGCTGGGCCTGGCGCACCGCGCCCAGGCCCTTGGCTTCGGTCTCGCGGAAATATTCCTTCAGGTCCATGCCCGCCGACCAGGCCGAGCCCTCGCCGGTCAGCACCACCACCCCGACGTCGTCGCGGTATTCCAGTTCGTCCAGCACCTCCATCATACGACGGTTCAGGGTCGGGCTCATGCAGTTGCGCTTTTCGGGGCGGTTGAACTTCACCCAGGCGATGCGGTTCTCGACCGTGAAGGTGGCGGTGTCGTTGACCTGCGTCATGACGGATCCTTGAGAAGCTGAAGGTGACGCGGCGCGTCAGATCGGGAAATGGCCGGGCTGGGTCTCGATGGTGATCCAGCGCAGGTCGGTGAAGGCCTCGATCCCGGCCTTGCCGCCGAACCGGCCGTAGCCGCTGGCCTTGACTCCGCCGAACGGCATCTGGGCCTCGTCGTGCACGGTCGGGCCGTTGACGTGGCAGATGCCGGACTTGATCTGGCGGGCCACGCGCAGGCCGCGGGCGGTGTCGCGGGTGAAGACCGCCGCCGACAGGCCGTATTCGGTGTCGTTGGCCAGTTCGATGGCGTGGGCCTCGTCGCGGGCGCGGGTGATCCCCACCACCGGACCGAAGCTCTCCTCGCGGAACAGCTTCATGTCGGGCGTGACCTTGTCGACGACGGTGGCCGGCATCAGCACGCCGTCGGCCGCGCCGCCGTTGACCTGCACCGCCCCGGCGCCGACCGCGTCGGCCACCAGGCCTTGGACATGGGCGACGGTCTTCAGGTCCACGACCGCGCCCAGCGGCGTCTTGCCGGCGCGCGGATCGCCGGCCGTCAGGGTGGAGACCTTGGCCTGGAACTTGTCGACGAAGGCGTCGGCGACGGCCTCGACGACGATGATCCGCTCGGTCGACATGCAGATCTGGCCCTGGTTCATGAAGGCCCCGAAGGCGGCGGCCTTGACCGCCTCGTCCAGGTCGGCGTCGTCCAGAACGATCAGCGGGGCCTTGCCGCCCAGCTCAAGCAGCGCGGGCTTCAGGTGCTCGGCGCAGCGCCTGGCGATGATCTTGCCGACAGCGGTCGAGCCGGTGAAGTTGACGCGACGCACGGCCGGATGGTCGATCAGGGCGCCGACGATCTCGCCGGCGTCGGCCGGCGCGTTGGTCACCACATTGACCACGCCTGGCGGCAGGCCCGCCTCGGCGAAGGCCTCGATGATCAGGCTGTGGGTGCGCGGGCAGGTCTCCGACGCCTTCAGCACCACGGTGTTGCCGCAGGCCAGGGGCGTGGCGATGGCCCGCACGCCCAGGATGATCGGCGCGTTCCAGGGGGCCACGCCCAGCACCACCCCGGCCGGCTCGCGCACGGCCATGGAGATGCAGCCGGGCTTGTCGGACGGGATCACCTCGCCGGCGACCTGGGTGGTCAGTGCGGCGGCCTCGCGGACGATGCCGACGGCCAGCATCAGGTTGAACCGCGCCCAGCCCTCCGTGGCGCCGATCTCGCCCATCATCGCCTCGACGAAGGCGCCGGCCTTGGCCTCCAGGGCGTCGGCGGCCTTGGACAGCAGGGCGCGGCGGGCGTTGGGGCCCAGGGCGCTCCAGCCGGCGAAGGCGGCCTGGGCGGCGTCGGCGGCGGCTTGCGCCTGCGCCACCGTCATCGCCTCGGAGGTGCTGGCGACCGCGCCGGTCACCGGGTCGCGGCGTTCGAACGTCGTGCTCATGGTCATCTTTCCTTCGATCAGGCCTTCGAGGCGGCGATCGCGACGTCGCCCTCATCGGCGGCGTCGTCATTGAGGCGGAGCTTGGCCAGCAGACGGCCCAGTTGCGCGCGCTCGGCCGGGTCGAGCGGCGCGAAGGCGGCGATGTCATGCTCGCGGGTCACCGCCTCGACCTGATGGCGCAGGGCGGCGCCGGCGGCGGTCAGGTGCAGGGCGTTGGTGCGGCGGTCGCGGCCGGGCCGGCGTTCGAGCACGCCCAGCGCTTCCAGCTCGTCGACCGCCTTCATGGTGCTGGCGCGATTGACCCCGAGCGCGCGGCCCAGGGTGATCTGGTCGCAGCCCTCGTGCAGGGCGATATAGACGACGGCGGTGGCCCGGGCGGGCGTCACACCCAGCGGGGCCAGGCGCTCGGCCAGGGCCGCCATGGCGCGGACGTCGGCATAGTGAAGCTGAAGGCCCAGGCGTTCGCCCAGGGCGCCGAACGCCTCGATCTCTTCCACGCTTCGCTCCCTGGCGCGTTCATTGGTTGATCAATTCGTATGCCTGACAAACAGTATCGTCAACATCGATTTCAACCGTCGCCAGGACCCGTCACTCGGCCTTGGGCGCCTTGCATTGAAAGCTGCCCGCGTCCTGCAGCGCGCCTTTGCCGTCATAGCGGGCGGCGGCCGGATAGGCGCAGATCGGACGGGTCACCCCCGGGAAGGCCTGGCCCTTGGCTACGAAGAGATCCGGGCCGGGCTTGCCCTCGGTCCAGGCCACCAGGGACGGCAGCGGATCGAAATCGTCCAGCCCCGCCCCGCCGCCGCAGTGCTCCATGCCCGGCACCACGAACAGCCGTGCGAAGTCTGCGGCGGGCCGACCGGTGGCGACCTGCATGTCCGACGACAGCCGGCCGTACCAGGCCTCCAGCTGCGGGGCCGAGAAGATCGGATCCGAGCCGCCGGTGACCAGGATCAGCTTGCCGCCGCGCGCCTCGAAGGTGCGTAAGTCGGTGGCGTCGGCGTCGGTATAGGCAGCGGTGGCCGCCACGGCCTTGAGCAGCGGGGCGACGTCGTCAGTATTGATGGGCCGCTTGAGCGCCGGGAACGCGAAATAGTCGCTCAGGGAATTGGTCACCAGGTCGCGCAGCAGGGTGAAGGCGCCGCCGTTGGGAGTAGGCGCGCCGGTCTGCCAGATCCGCCAGCCCTGGCTGAACTGGCTGGCGTCGTAGGACCAGCTGCCGACCACGGCCTTGCCGTCGCGGTCGCGGGGGCCACGGAAGGCCTTCTCCACCGCCTGCGCCTTGTCGGGCGCCAGGCAGCCTTCGCTTTCCTTGCCCTTGCAGGTGATCTTGCGGATGTCGAAGCGGCAGGCGCCGAAGATCATGCCGTCCTTGGCGCCGTCGAGGTCGTCGCACTGGGCCAGGATCGCCTTTTGCAGCAAGGCGCCGTCGGCCGGGGTCAGCAGGCGCGAGGCGTCGGTCTGGCGGCGGGCGGCGGCCGCTGCGAAGACGTTGGCCGAATAGGTCGACAGGATCGCCGCGCGGCTGAGCTCGAAGGCCGGATTGGCGGCGATGACGCCGTCGAACTCGGTGGGATAGCGCTGGGCGGCGATCAGGGCCTCGCGGCCGCCGTTCGAGCAGCCCATGAAGTAGCTCTTGGCCGGCGCGCGACCGGTCAGCTCGCCGATCAGCAGCTTGGACCCGGCCGTGACCTTGCCGATCGCGGCATAGCCGTAGTCGAGCTTGGCCTGCTGGTCCCTGGCGAAGCGGGAGTCGGCGGGATTGGCGGCCTGGTGGCCGCTGTCGGTGGAAACCACCGCGAAGCCTCGCGCCAGGGCCGGCGGTTCGCGACTGCCGGACGGGGTCGGCTCGCCAAGCGCGGTCATCACCACGCCGTTCATGCCGCCGCCGCCCTGGTAGAGGAAGCGTCCGTTCCAGTCGGCCGGCACGCGCAGCTCGATCTTGATGGCGTAGGGCTGGCCGTCGGCCCCGGTCCGCCGGGCGATGTCGGCGGTGACCAGACAGTGCGCCGGCAAGGGCGGCCGGGCGGCAGGCGGGCCGCCGTTAGGCGACATCAGCGCCGGCGCCGGAGCCGGCCCCGCCGCGACCTCCTGGGCGCCGGTGACCACCAGGTCGCCGAACGCCCTCCCCTGCAGCGCCGCGCAGGTCTGGCCGAAGGCGGCGGGATCGGGCGCGGCGACGGCGCTGGCGAGAAGAGCTGCGAACAACATGCTGAAACCTCTATGAAAAACTGCGCGGCTTCAGGCGAAGGCCCGCCGGAAGGCCGAGATCTTCGCCGCCGCGAACCGCCGGGCGACGGAGGTGGCCGGCGCGATGCCGTCGAAGCCGTGGAAGGCTCCGGGCACGACCAGCAGCTCGGTCGCCACGCCGGCGTCGATCAGGCGCTTGGCGTAGTCCACATCCTCGTCGACGAAGAGATCGATCGAGCCGACGCCGATGAAGGTCGGCGGCAGGTCCGCCAGGCTGGCGGTCCGGGCGGGCACGGCCCTGGCCGGGACCTTGGATCCCCCAGGCTCCCGCCCCAGGAAGGACCGCCAGCCGAAGGCGTTGGCCTTGGCGTCCCAGCCGATCCTGCCGATCGGCCCCGACGGCAGGCGCGTGCCGCCCGTGCGGTCGTCGAGCATGGGATAGATCAGCATCTGGAACGCCAGCGGGATCTCGCCCCGGTCGCGGGCGGCGATGGCCAGCAGGGCCGCATGCCCTCCGCCCGCGCTCTCGCCCATGACCGCGATCTTCGCCGGATCGATCCCGACCTCGGCGGCGTGGTCGCGCAGCCAAAGCAGCGCGGCGTAGTTGTCCTCGACCGAGGCGGCGTAGGTCGCCTCCGGCGCCAGCCGGTACTCGACCGTGACGACGCCGTAGTCGAGCATCGCGGCCAGGTCCTGCAACGGGCGAACGCCGGACTCGGCGCTACCGCCGACGAAGCCGCCGCCATGCATGTGGACGATCGCCGGACGCGCGGCGCCCGGCCTGGCGTTGATGACGAAGATCGTGACGTCGGGCGCGCCCGGGGCTCCCTTGATCGCCAGCTTGCGGACCGGCGGCGTCGCGGCGGCCGGCGCGCCGAAGCCCGACACCAGCTTGCGCCACGGGACCAAGGTTTCCTCGGACGGCGGCGGGAACCGGGCGTCCAGGGCCTGGATCTGGCGGGCGGCGGGCCGCAGCTCGGGATCGACGAAGGCCAGCGGGTCATCGACCTCGCCGACGCCAACCGCCATGACCCTACCCGCCACGGAGGCCATGGCGGCGCTCGCGCCGAGGAGCCCCAGTCGCCGCCTGCTCAGACCCTGCATGTCAGTGACCGCGCTTGGCCTGCATGGCGGCCAAGTCCTTGTCGATCTTGGCCAGCTTCTCGGCCGTCAGGGTCGGTTCGAACTGGGCGATGTCGCGCAGCTTCAGGCCGTAGCCTATCGTCAGCTGCGGGTTGGCCACGACCTCGGGGATATTGGCGGTCAGCACGGCCTTGGCGTCGGCGTCCTTGATCAGGTCGCCGACCAGGCTGTCGACGCTCAGCCTGGAAGTCGGCGCGGCGGCCGGCGCCGGGGTCTGGGCCATGGTCGCGCCGGCGCCGCCGAGAGCGAGCGTCAGGCCGAGCATGAAGGCGGTCGCGGACTTGGACATTGGGTGTCTCCGATATGGGAAATGCCGTGGGGCTCGGGCGGGCGCTCGCGGCTACGCTGACTTCCTCCGGGCCCCGTGGCGCTGTGCTGCATTCGCGGCGGGGACAACGCCCTTCCGCTTGGGGGACGATCTAAGTCGGAGACGGCGCCTTTAAATAGCGCCCACAATTGACCGTGCGGCGGTCCCTTCAGGCTCGCATCAGACGCCTGGGGCCGGGGATGAAGATCGCCCGGGCCCGCTCGTGGCCCGCATTCGCCAACGTCGCGTCGCGCTCGGACACGCCGCGGACGATCGTCCAGCCGGCCTCGCGGATTCCGCCCGTCAGGGCGGGATCCGACGCCGGCGGCGCGGCGGCCTGGGTCCGGACGGTGAAGCCCGCGAAGCAAACGGCCAGCAGGTGCAAGGCGCCGTTGTCCGCGATCTCGTAGAGCCGCCGCTGCAGCGCGAACCAGGCCCTCGCCCTGACAGGCTCGGGAGCGGCCTCGACAAGCCCCCAGAGCCGGCCCAGGTCGTCCATCTGCGCGTTCGAGCGCGTTTGCGCCGCGCGTTCGGTGGCCCAGGCGTTGAGGTGGAAACAGACCTCGGCCTCGGGCATGGCCGCGTGGGCGACCAGATAGCCGTGGACGGTGGTGATGATCGACGCGGGATCGGGCTGGCGCAGGCGCACGCCGCCGCCCCGCCCCTTGACGCTCCTGGCCACGCCCGCGTCCTCGAGCAGGCGCACCGCCTCGATCATCACGCCCGGACTGACGCCGTATCGCTCCGACAAGGTCCAGACGGTTCCGAGGGGATCGCCGTTGCGGCAGGCCTCCGGGTGGATCTCCGCGCCGATGCGCGCCGCGACCCTGGCCGCCAGGTTGTGGCCGACCATAGCGCCGGGGAAGCTCGGGACGCTTCCGGCGACGACGGCCGGGCCCAGGCCGCGGCGGATCCTGACGCTCTCGCGGGCCAGGTCGAAGGCGCGGTCGGCGTGGCCTGAGCGCAGCGCCGCATCGAGCGCGCGGCTCAGCTCCGCCGGAGCGCTCGACATTCCGCCGCCGAAGCGCTCCAGGCACGCCAGGGCCAGGCCCAGGAACGGCGGGGTCGAAGCTTGCGCCGCCGCGGCCGCTGCAGCCAGAGGCTCGATGAGCTCGCGCGCCTCCCAGACATCGTCGTCGCGAACGCCGGTCCACAACAGGTGATTGGCCATGGCCGCGGCGATGGCCGCCTGGTCCGGCGCCAGGACGATCAAGCCGCCCGAAGGACCTCGCCGAGGCCGGCAGGAGCCCCTCGCCTCCAATATCCGCAAGGCCTGGCGAAGCACTCGCACCGAGACGTCGAAATTGTCGGCCAACGCCGTTTCCGGACCGCAGACCCGGCCGACCGGCCAGCCGGCCTGGTCCAGGGCGTCCTCGATGGCCATGGCGATCTGCGGCGCCAGGCGCTCGTCGTCGGCATGTCGTCCAGTCAGCGCGCCGTATTGGGCCAGCATGTCGGGCGTGGCGCGAAACGGGGCGGGCGCCAGATCGAACGCCAGGATCGGCACGCCCATCGCCATATGTCGCCCCCCCACACCCTCACGCCTTGAGGCCCTCACGCCTTCAGGCGCTGTTGCGGGTACTAGGTCGACGCCCGGCGCAAGTTGTCAATCGGGCCGCCCGACCAAGGTCGCGGGGCGGCCCAAGGCGACGACGCCGCTAGCCTCCCGGGTGCAGCCCCGGCGCTTCCTGGCCCGTGCGGCTGACATATTCCGTATAGCCGCCGCCGTACTGATGAACGCCCTCGGGCGTCAGCTCCAGCACGCGGTTGCTCAGGGCCGCCAGGAAATGGCGGTCGTGCGAGACGAACAGCATGGTGCCCTCGAAGTCGGCCAGGGCCGCGACCAGCATCTCCTTGGTCGCCATGTCGAGGTGGTTGGTCGGCTCGTCGAGCACCAGCAGGTTCGGCGGATCGAACAGCATCTTGGCCATGACCAGGCGGGCCTTCTCGCCGCCGGACAGCACGCGGCAGGGCTTTTCGACATCGTCGCCGGAGAATCCGAAGCACCCCGCCAGGGTGCGCAGCGCGCCCTGCCCGGCCTGCGGGAACGAGCGCTCCAGGGACTCGAAGATCGTCTCTTCGCCGTCCAGCAGGTCCATGGAGTGCTGGGCGAAATAGCCCATCCTGACGCTGGAGCCGATGCTGACCGCGCCCTGGTCGGGCTTGGTGTCGCCGGCAACCAGCTTCAGCAGCGTCGACTTGCCGGCGCCGTTGGCGCCGAGCACGCACCAGCGCTCCTTGCGGCGCACCAGGAAGTCGAGGGACTCGTAGATCGGCTTGTCGCCATAGCCCTTGTGGACATTGCGCAGGCTGATGACGTCGTCGCCCGACCGCGGCGGGCTCTGGAACTCGAACTGGACCGCCTGGCGACGGCGCGGCGCCTCGACGCGTTCGATCTTGTCGAGCTTCTTGACCCGGCTCTGGACCTGGGCGGCGTGCGAGGCGCGCGCCTTGAACTTCTCGATGAACTTGATTTCCTTGGCCAACATGGCCTGCTGGCGCTCGTACTGCGCCTGGCGCTGCGCCTCGCCGAGCGCGCGCTGCTGTTCGTAGAAGTCCAGATCGCCCGAATAGGTGATGAGCGAGCCGCCGTCGATCTCCACCACCTTGCCGATGATGCGGTTCATGAAGGCGCGGTCGTGCGACGTCATCAGCAGAGCGCCGTCGTAGTTCTTCAAGAACGCTTCGAGCCAGATCAGGCTTTCCAGATCCAGGTGGTTGGAGGGTTCGTCCAGCAGCATGCCGTCAGGCCGCATCAGCAGGATGCGGGCCAGCGCCACGCGCATCTTCCAGCCGCCGGACAGCAGGCCGACGTCGCCGTTCATGCGCTCCTGGCTGAAGCTCAGGCCGGCCAGCACCTCGCGCGCCCGCGCTTCCAGCGCGTAGCCGTCCAGCTCCTGGAAGCGCTCCAGCACCTCGCCATAGCGTTCGAGGGTGGCGTCCATCTGGTCGGCCTGGTCCGGATCGACCATGGCCGCCTCGAGCTTGGCCATCTCGGCGGCCAGGGCGCTGACGGGACCGACGCCGTCCATCACCGCGGCGACCGCGCTCTGGCCCGACATCTCGCCGACATCCTGGCTGAAATAGCCGATCGTCATGCCGGCATCGATCGCGACCAGCCCGTCGTCGGGCTGCTCCTGACCGGTGATCATGCGGAACAGCGTCGTCTTGCCGGCGCCGTTCGGGCCGACTAGCCCGACCTTTTCGCCCTTCTGGACGCCCATCGAGGCTTCGATGAACAGCAGCTGGTGGCCGTTCTGCTTGGAGATATTGTCGAGGCGGATCATGGGGCGGTCTGCTAGCCCGGGCGGGCGGAGAACGCCAGCCCCGGCGCCGCATCAATTCCAAGCGCGACGATTAGCCATCGACCCGACACCCCGACACCATGCTCCGCGCCTCTCCTCCCGACGTCCCTCTCCGCCCACCGATCAGAACCGCCAGCTGAGTTGGGCGCGAGCAGCGCGCCGCCCTGCTCGCGGGCATCGGAGCCGACCAGCGCGACATAGGCCAGGGGCGCCCTCAGTCGCTGGCGCGCCCGGTGATCGGATTGGCCCTATAGCCTTTCGGGTCGGGCGAGACGGCGTAGCCGTTGCCGAAGATGTTGGGCGCCGACGGATAGTCGGTGGAGACGATCTGGGCGCCGCTGGCCAAGGCGGCGTCGCGGCGTTTCACATCGTCATGTCGAGCTTCGTAGGTGTCGATGTCCGAGCGCGTGCGGACGATGTAACCCTGCTTGACCAGCGCCTTGATCCGCTCGCCCTGGGTCAGGGCGTTGTCGATCATGACGAAGGCGGTGTGCCCCATGCCCGGCTCGCCCTGTACGAAGGCCATGCGGCCCTCGAGGTTTGGTCGGCCCTCCAGATAGGGGGCGAAAGTCTTCAGGTTCATGCCCGGAACCAGCATCAGGAAGACGAACTTGCCTCGCGCCTTGTCGAGCGTCGGCCAGCCGCCGGCCTTGACCGCCGCTTCCAGACTAGCCTTGCCCGCCCGGACGTCGTCGGGCGCGACCACGCGCTCGCGGCCGAGCACCTGCTGGATGGAGGCGTCGATCTCGTCGAAGGCGGCCTTGTCGAACGGATCCAGCTTGGTTCCCCCTGCCCGCTCGGTGAAGCCCTGGAACTTGGGTTCGAGAAGGATGAAAACCGGCGTGTGGTCGGGATTGGCGTCCGACCAAGAGCGCAGCTGCCGCAGGCAGAGGCGGAAGGTCGGGCAACTGCTGCGGAAGTCGAGGTCGGCCATGTGCAGGACCTTGAGCCCCGGCTCCTTCAGGGCGTCGGCGTAGAGCGGCGCCAAGTCGCGCTCGCCCTTGGTCGCCAGGAGACGGTAGGCCATCGGGTCAAGGAACTTGCCGCCCTCGGCGTCGACATTGAGGTCGAACTCCAGGCTGCGCAGGCCCATCCGGAGCTGCCCTTCGAGAGGCGCGTGGACGTAGTCCAGCCCGGCCTGGATGTCGGCGGCCAGCGGATTGGGGTGCTCGTCGGCCATCTGGGCGGCCATGGCCGCCGGCATCATCTTCATCATGCCGTCGAGCATCGGCTGCAGCAGCGGTTTCATCACCGGGAACACCCGCGGATCGGCCGGCTGGCTGTAGCTGTTGTGGGTGCCGATCACCTGGATCTGGTCCAGGCGCGGCTCGGCGGCCTGGGCGGCCCCGGCCAGGAGCATCAGGGCGGAGGCGGCGGCGAAACGGCGGCTCATCGCTCGATCCTCACGCGCAGGCCGACCATCCGCGGATTGGCGCGGATCGCGGTGGGCACGCCGAAATACTTGCCGCCGTTGCCGACGTCGCGCACCCAGTCCTCGTCGAGCAGGTTCTCGCCATAGACCTCGACCAGCAGACCGTTTCCGCTCTGCGCGCCCACCCGCAGGTCGACCAGGCCGAAGGCCTTCTGCTTCTCGGTCTCCAGGTTGTCGTTGTTGAGATAGTAGGACGAGCGCCAGGAATAGTTGGCGTTGACGAAGCCGTCCCAACCGCCGGCGATCGGGCGGCGGTAGTCGGCGGTGATCGTGGCCGTGTGCTTGGGCGCCATCCGGAAGACGTTGCCCGAGCGGTCGACCAGCACGTTGCTGACCACCTCGTAGAATTCGTCGTACCGGGTGTGCATGAAGGCGTAGGCGCCCGACAGGGTCAGCTCGGGCGAGATCTTCCAGGCGCCGTTGGCCTCGACGCCCCACGCCGAAGCCCTGCCCGCGTTGACCGTACCCAAGGTCAGGTCGGTGGCCCGGGTCTGGAAGTCCTTGTAGTCGTAGGTAAAGGCGGCGATCTCGGCATAGACGCTACGGCCCAGCAGACCCTTGGCGCCGACCTCGTAGTTGACCACCTCCTCGGTCTTCAGCTTGCCGAAGATCGGTTGGGCGACGCCGTTCACGGGCGCGCCGAAGCTGGTCTGCGGATAGCCGGCCCGCAGGCCGCGCGAGACGCCGGCATAGAGGTTGACCGCGTCGGTCAGGCGCCAGGTGATCGCCGCGCGGGGCTGGACCATGTCGTAGTCGGCGCTGTTGGCGAACTCCTGGCCCAGCGAATTGCCCAGGCCGTTGGGCAGGGCGATCGGGCGCACGCCGTCGATCGTGCTGACCTTGCCGCTGTTGAGCACCGTGGCGCTGTCATGGGTGTAGCGCACGCCGGCGTCGAGGGTGACGCGCGGAATGATGTCGTAGGCGAGATTGGCGTAGCCCGACCAGCTGTCGCGGCTGTTGCGCACCGAGCTCAGGGTCGAGACGCCACGGCTCACCGGCAAGGTGACGCCGGGGGCGACGGTCAGCTGCGTCACCGGCGTGGTCGCGCGCGGGAAACCAGCCAGCAGCAGCTGCTCGTTGATCACGAACTCCGACAGGTTGAAGGTCTTGTCGTGATAGTAGCTGGCCCCGAAGGTCGAGCGCAGCTTGCCGCCCTTGTCGTAGGAAAAACGCAGTTCCTGGCTGAGGATAGACTGGTCGTCGGCAAGGTTGCGGCCGGTGAGGAAGTCGTAGGTCGTGCCGTCGACGTCCCAGGACTCGCTGAAGTCGACCTCGCGCCAGGCGCTGATCGAGCGCAGGCCCCAGCCTTCGGCGAACTTCCAGTCGGCGGTCAGGCTGGCGCCGGTTTGGCGGCGGCGCTGCGGCGGGTCGTAGCGGGTCTGGCCCGCGGCGCTGTAGGGACTGGCGTCGCCGCCGGGCGAGGCGATGTTGATGGCCTTGGTGGCGACCGCGGAATCATTGTCGGCCTGATGGTCGACGACGAAGTCGAGGGTCAGGTCCTGGCGCGGCTTCCAGCGTAGCGAGGCGCGGCCGGCCCACAGGTCGTCGTCGTTCAACGGCTTGCCGCCGGCCAGGTTGTCGACATAGCCCTCGCGCTCGCGGCGGCGCACGGAGACGCGCAGGCCCAGCTCGTCCTGCACGATCGGCGCGTTCAGCACGCCGGTGAGGCTGTAGAGGCCGTAGGAGCCGACCTGCCCCTCGGCCGACCACGAGGTCGCCGAAAGGTCGGGCTTGCGGGTGTAGACAGCGACGGCTCCGATCTGCGAGCCGCGGCCGTACAGCGTGCCCTGCGGCCCCTTGGCCACCTCGACCCGCTCGATGTCGAACAGCTCCTTGAGCATGCCGCGCGAGCGGCTGGTGTCGACGTCGTTGAGGAAGAACGAGATGCTCGGTTCCGACACCGCCCCGGCGTTGCCGGCCTCGATGCCGCGCATGACGAAGCTGGCCGAGCTGTCGGTCTGCTGCTGAACGAAGAAGCCCGGCGTGCGGGTCGACAGCCGCTCGAAGTCGGTGAAGTTCTGCTGTTCGATGGTCTGGCCGGTGAAGGCGGCGATCGAGATCGGCACGTCCTTCAGCTTCTGCTCGCGCTTCTGGGCGGTGACGACCACCTCCTCGATCTGCGGAGCCTCCGAACCCTGAGCGAACGCTTGTTCAGCCTCCAAGGCGCCCAGGCCCGACAGCAGCAGCGCGGCCAGGACGTGACGCGAACTCTGCGTCAATTGATGTTTCGCAAGCATGTGTAGCCCCAGACCTTGATCCTGGCCGCGCTTCTAGGCGCGCAGCCATGTCACAAGGACGACACTTGTACGAAGCTTTGGCGACACCAACTAACCGCAATTCGTGGGCCGGGCGCACATCAACAAAACGAATGTTCAGCTTTCGGGCGAAACACTGACGATCCAGGCGAACACCTGGTCGACCTGAAAGACCGCGCCCCGGCCCGCCGCGCCCGCGGCTTCGGAGAGCAGGGTCGATCCCAACAGCACGACCGAGGCGGCCTGGGCCGCGCAACGGTCGAAGCGCGCCGGATCGCCGCCAAGCCGAGGCAGGCGCGCGTGAAGGTTCTCGCCACGCAGGCGACGCAGGTCGATGGCGAAGGGCTTCAGGTCGAGATCGCGGGCGGCCGCCAGGGCCAAGGCGGCGGTGCCCCGCGCCACCACCGCGCCGGCGTCGGCGCCGCCCAGCTCCAGCCGCCCCTGGGCGGCGAGGTAGATGGCCGTCAAGCCGGCCCGCAGCAGGTCCAGGCGCTGATTGAAGTGGTAGGCCACCGTCGAGGCCGGCGCGCCGGCCAGCTCGCCCACCGCCCGATGGGTCACGGCGTCGGGTCCGGACTGAACGATCAGGGCGGCGGCGGCGCGGGCGATCTCGCCTGGCCTGCCCGATGGCAGCCCAGCGCCGCCCGAGGGAGTGGGCAGGGACAGGCCCGGATCCAGCCTGGCCACCACGGCCTCGAAGAAGTCCGGCTGGGAAAGCCCCGGCGCGACCGCCGGAAAGCCGGCCGTCCACCGCTCCAATCCCACGGCCCGCAAAAGCCGATAGTCATCCAGGTCACGCTGGACCAGGCCGTGGACGGCCTCGTCGCAGGCGTAGCTGAAGGCGGCCGCCGCCCAGCGGTCAGGCTCCTCGCGACGGCCCGCGAAAACGCCGCGCCAGAAGGCCCAGCGTTCCTCGATCCACGGGACCACCGCCGCCCGAACCTCCTCGTCGACGGCCGCGCCGAGCAATAGCTCGGTCCAGATGCTGGTGGTCAGCGCACCCGCGCCGGCCGCCTCGTCCAGATAGGCCTCCATGAGACGCGCCAGGGCCGCCGGCGGAAGACCCCGCAGGGCGGCGAAGCGCGCGGCGAAGGCGGCATGGCGATCGCGGTCGATCCGCCGCTCGCGCTCGGCGAGCTGCTCCACCAGTCGCGCCTTGGCGCTGAAGTGATAGGTGACGGCCGCCAGGGTCAGACCGCAGTCCTGGGCGACGGGCCGCAATGTCAGGCCACGAAAGCCGCCGCGCGCCAGCCGCAGGCGCGCCGCCTGCAGGATCAGCTCGGAGGGATCGATCTTTGCCTGGGGAGACCCGTTCATGACGCCCTTACTGAAGCCAGGCTTCAGCGAAGGCAACGAGGCTCTTGGCACGACAGCCGCGAGGAACCGCCGGCGCACCACAGCCGTCACGAAAAACTCGCAGGCTGGCTCGCCGCACGAGGATCGAGAGTCTTGCCGACCAACCTGCCCTGGACAGTCGCCGCCCTGCTGATCGCGCCCTGCGTCGGAAGCTTCATCGGCCTGCTCACGCTGAGACTGCCGGCCGGGCGGGCCTGGATCGCCTCCCGCTCGGCATGCGACGGCTGTCAGCGGACGCTGACCCTCCCCGACCTGCTTCCACTGGCCAGCTTCCTGGCGCTGAGGGGGCGATGCCGCACCTGTGGCGCGCCCATCCCGCGCCGATACCCCTTGATCGAGGCGGGATGCCTGCTGCTGGCCCTCTGCAGCGCGGCGACCCAGTCGGGGCCGATGATCCTGGCGACCGCCCTCTTCGGCTGGAGCCTGCTGGCGATAGCCATCGTCGACGCCGAGAACCTCTGGCTTCCCGACGTCCTGACCTTGCCGCTGGGCCTGACCGGATGGGTGGTCGCCGTGTCGCTGGGTCGGGCCGGGCCATTGGACCCGGTGATCGGCGCCGCCATCGGCTACGGCGCCCTGGCGCTCGTCGCCTGGACCTACAAGCGGCTTCGCCATCGGGAAGGCCTGGGCGGCGGCGACCCGTTCCTGCTGGGCGCGATCGGCGCGTGGGTCGGCTGGGAGGGCCTGCCCTCGGTGCTCCTGTGGGCGTGCGGCCTGGGCCTCGCGACAGCGGCCTTCCTCGCCCTGCGGCGCCGCTTGCCCGCGACCCAAGCCCTGCCCTTCGGGACATTCCTGGCCGCCGGCGCCTGGCTGACCTGGTTGATCGACGCGACCCCATCAGCACTGCGACTGAAATAACAGCCGGACGCCCAGCGAATATCAAAAAGAAACAGATATAGTTTTGTGAAGAAAATTTCTCAATTACCACGCTTTTGAGTGCAAACCGTTTAATGTACTGAAATCTGGGCTAGGGGGCTTGCGGCTATTTCAGGAAATACGCCATGAGCTATGGAAACGGCACTGCCGGCGACGATCAGGTAATTCTCGGAACCACCCTGACGCCGTCGAATATCTACAATGCTCAAGCGGGCAACGACACCGTCATCGGCTCCGCCGGTTTCAACCTGATTCAGGGCGGCGCGGGCGATGATCACCTGGACGGCCGGGGCGGCAGCGATGTCCTCCTGGGCCAGGACGGCGCCGACGTGATCCGCGGCGGCGCGGGCATCGACATCGTCGATGGCGGCGCGGGCAACGACACCTTCGTGTTCCACGCCGGCGACCTGACCGGTTCGGCGCTGCTGCCCGACGTGATCCTGGGCTTCAAGGGCGCGGGCAACAGCGACGCCGGCGTCGAACAGGACGTCCTGGTGCTGCACGGCTTCTCGGCCGGCTCGACCCTCGACTTCGTCGGCACGGTCGGCGGCGCGACGAACCAGCTCTACAAGGTCAACGACGCGGCCAACCCGTCGGCCAGCGGCTACGTGCTGATCAACACCGACAGCGCCGCCCACCTGACGGCCAACGACGTCCACTTCGCGCCCAAGCCGACCGAAGCGGTGACCCTGACGTTCGAGGACATCGATCCCTCGGCCGAGCCGGTGATCCTCGACGGCTATCACGGCTTCAACTTCACCCTGCCCGGCGGCGTCGAGCTGAACGCCGTCAACAAGGACGACTTCCCGGTTTCGGGCTACGCCACGGCGATCGACGGCCAGATCGGCGCCTACAATCCCTTCGCCGCCGACCCGCTGGTCATCACCCGCGCCGATGGCTCGGACTTCGTCTTCGACAAGGTGCAGATCGCCTCCGCCGCCGACGCCCAGCAGGTCGTGACCTTCAAGGGCTACAGCGACGGTTTCGAGGTCGGCTCGATCACGGCGACCATCGCGTACGGCGTGCCGACGATCATCGACGCCGACTGGGGCGTCATCGACAAGCTCGTCATCGATCGGGTCTCCACGACCGGCGACTACAGCCCGTTCGACGACATCAACGGCTCGCAGTTCGTGCTCGACAACTTCCAGTTCGTCGTCTCGGGCGGCGACTTCCACTAAGCGGCGGTGCGCCGTCGCCTCACCGGGCGGCGGCGAACTCCCGGATCAGGCCCGCAGGCTGACAAGGCCGTGGCTCACGGCGATGGCCACGGCATGGATCTTGTTGGCCGCCCGAAGCTTCTCCGTGACGTTTTTCAGGTGGAATTCGACGGTGCGGCCGGTGATGCCCAGGATGGTCGCGCTGTCGGCGACGGTCCGCCCGATCGCCGCCAGCCTCAGGCACTCGATCTCCCGAACGGTCAGGGCGCCGGCCGCCGTCGCGGCCGGGCGCATGCCGGCCAGCGCCGCTTGATGCAGGTCGGCGGCGGCCAGCATCAGCGCGCCGGCGGCGCTGGAGGCAAGAGCTCGGGCCAGGTCGAGATCCTGGCCGATCAAGGCCACGAGGCCAGGACCGGCGGCATGGTCCTGGACCGGGACCGACAACCCGACATGGCGGCCGACCAGACCGGGCAGATGCTCCTCGACGCTGCTCCAGGCGAACGGGCGGTGGGCGGTGGCGGCCCGGCGCGCGATGCTGCCGCCCATCAGGGCGGACCCGTACTGCCGCAACGCGATCGGCGAGGACGCGATCAGACGCGACGGCGGGAAGCGGTCCTGATCCTCGCCGACAGGCGCGTGGCCGAGGTGGAGATAGAGGCCGCTGTAGAAGCCGTGCCCCTGGGCCAGCCTGCGCAATCGCTGATCGAGCCCCGAGGGCTCCCGCTCGCCGAACGCGGCGGCGCGAAAGCCCCCGCCGTCTTCCGCGACGAACGCGCGCTCCAGCTCCAGGACGGCTACGGACATGGCGTGACCTCACGGAGGGTCGTCGGGACTGCGCTCATCGGGCGACGTCCTCGATCAGTTGAAAGGCGATCTGGAAGTGCTCGGACCATTCGGCGCACTTCCATTCGGTCAGGCGCGCCTTCTGGTCGCGCCGGCGCGCGGAGTCCGGCAGGGCGTAGTCGCGCACGGCGCGCGCCCAGGCCGGACCATCCAGGGGATCCAGATATTCGGCCGCCGCGCCGCCCACCTCGCGATGGGCGGGGATGTCGCTGGCGATGACCGGCGCTCCCAGCCGCAGAGCCTCGGCCACCGCCAGGCCGTAGCCCTCAGCGAACGACGGACACAGCACCGCCCGCGCGCCGGCCACGAGCGACCGCACGGCCGCATCGCCCAGTCCGTCGCGCTCGTCGATGACCCGGCTCAGGACGGAGCTGCGGTCGAGCAGGTCGAGGATGTTCTCGTTCTCCCAGCCGCGCCGGCCGACGATCACGAGGCCGGGGACCGCTTCCGCCCCCTCCAGCTCGACCCAGCGTCGCCAGATGTTGAGCAGCAGCAGGTGGTTCTTGCGGGGCTCGATCGTGCCCAGCACGAGAAAATAGGGCCTGCCGCCCCGGCCCTCGGCGGCCGCCGCGGCGAGGTCCGGCACGCCCAGCGGGGCGACCCGCAACACGACGTCGCGGCCGAGCCTGGCCAGATGCGCCCTGGTCGCCACGGCCGTGGCCTGCGAATTCACCAGCACGCCGTCCGCGAGCCTGGCCAGGGTGTCCAGCTTGCGCTGGAACCGCCCCGCCCCGCCCTCGCGCACGAACTCGGGGTGCTCCAGCGGGATCAGGTCGTGGACGAAGGCCACCATCCGCGCGCGCTCGCGCTTCAGGACGGCCTCGTAGGCGCGCAGCCGTTCCAGCCCGCGC
The DNA here is from genome assembly GCF_059418205.1 of Caulobacter sp. GW821-FHT09B11. Lineage (NCBI taxonomy): Bacteria > Pseudomonadati > Pseudomonadota > Alphaproteobacteria > Caulobacterales > Caulobacteraceae > Caulobacter > Caulobacter sp. GW821-FHT09B11. The sequence goes on from NZ_JBWKPK010000001.1 coordinate 196,415, forward strand.
GGCGACAGGTGCAGATAGGCGCGCGGCCGCCGTCCCGATCCGCCGGGCACGGGACGCCCGTCGAGCATCGCCAGGAACGCCAGCCGCCCCCGCCGCGCCGCGCCGCCGCCTTCACCCAGGGCCCACATCTCTTGCGTGGCCTCCAGGTAGTCGCAAACGACCGCGGTCGAGAACCGGGCGTAGCCGCCGCCCGGTCGAAGCCCGCCGAACGCCAGACGACCGGGATCCCGGCGGATCAAGGCCTGGGCGTAGGCCATCTCGACCCGGTCGATCCCGGTCGGCGTCGCCTGACGCCAACGCGACAACAGCCCGGAGATGTCCATGACGACCTCCGCCGGCCCCGAGGGCCGACGCGAAGCGCCGGTCGCGGCGACCGCCCTCGCGGGTGAAAGCGAGCCGATCATTCCGCGGCCATCATGCGAAGCTCGACGGGCAGGTCCGAGCGCGGCGCCGCGGCATGGGCGCCGCCGAGGATGCGGTCGGCCGCGCTCTCGACCAGCAGGGTGCGGGTCTCGCGGGCGTAGAACCCGCCCCAGAGCAGGCACCGATCGGCCAGCACGCGGCGAAAGGCCTCGTACAGCGGCAGGTCCGGACGCTCCGTCGCCCGCCAGAAGGTGTCGAGCGATCCTTGATGGGTCAGGCCCGGAATGTCGTAGACGGCGCGACCGAGCGTGACGACGGGCACGCCGCTCGCCAGGGCCAGGGCGCCGGTCGTGCTGTTGACCGTCACCACCCCGCGGGCCCGCCCGACCAGGACGTCGATGTCGCCGCCCTCCAGGAAGACGACCCGATCGGCCACCGCCAAGGCGCGGGCGAAATCCAGGGTGCGCCGGCGCCAGTCGCGAAGCCCGTTGTCGAGGGGGTGCCGCTTGACCACCAGCTGCACGTCCGGCGGCGCGTGGCGGGCGAACGACACGATGACCTGGGCCAGGGCCGGCTGCATGCCCTCGAAGTCGGAATGGGCCCGCAGCTGATAGTCGGAGTCCAGCTGCAACGGCAGCAGGAAGTAGGAACGGGCGGGAACAGGATCCTTCCGCCCGGCCAGGCGGCGACCCACGACCTGGCGCGCCCAGCCCAGCGCCTCGAGCGCGGGCAGCCAGGGCCGGTGCGTGCGATAGCCGGGATAGGCCAGGCCCGCGAGGAACGTCGCGAGATAGTAGGCGATGCTGGCCCGCCCGCGACGCCCGATCGCCGACGGCAGTGCCGGCCTGGACGGGCAAGGATCGAGATGGCGCGCGGCCTGGAGATACCATTGCGGGTCGTCCGGCAGCGCCGAAAACCCATTGACGCCGCCCCGCTCGAGCGTGACCCAATCGGGACGGATGTAGCCTTCCTCGAAGACGTGGATCGCCAGCCCCATGCCTCCGGCCACCGCCCGCGCGGTGCGATGGATCGGCCGGCAGTCGCCGAACAGCACCACGTCGGTGACGCCGCGGGCGATCAGCAGGCGGGCGAGAAACCCCGGCCAGCCGCCGGGGCCGCCGCGGTAGTCGACCGCCCCTCCCCGCCAGTCCAACCGGTCGCCGCCGTTGAAATTGACGCGATGAACGCCATGCCCCCGCGCCCGCAGGCCTTCCGCCAAGTCACGGAAGAACCGCCCAGGCGGTCCTTGCAGAAAGAGGATCTGCCGCCGCTCGGCGCGCCCGCCTCCCGGCCCGGTCACGACCGGCACGCCGACGCCGTGGCGCTGGACCCTCCGACCGATCGCGCCTCGGCCGGAGCCACGACCACCGGCTCGACGCCCTCGAACAGGCGAGCGACAGCGGCCGCAACGGCCGTACGGGCTCGCTGGAGTGCGACCTCGTCGGCCACGTCGCGCGTCGAACTCGCCTCGGGGGAGCGGCCGGTGTTGCGGCGATAGATCTGGTGGAAGCGCCCGAAATAGCCGAAGCCGCAGACCTGGGCGACGGCCCGGGGGCTAAGGTCGGGATCGGAGGCCAGCGCCAGGTCGACCAGCTCGACGCGCAGCTTCAGCAGCGCGCGATAGATCGACTCGCCGTGAACGCGCGCGAACGCGGCGCGCAGGATCTCCGTCGGCACGCCCAGCGCCGCGGCCAGCACATCGTCCACCAGCCGGCGCGGCAGGGCGGCGGCGACCCCGTACTCGGCCCGACGCACCAGGTCCTTGGCCGAGGATGCGGTATTGAACAGTGACGCCGACGGCGTTCCGGCATGACCTGCTGGCTGAACCGGACCCTGGACTTCTTCGTACGCCATCGCTTCTACCACCCGTACGGACATGCGCGCTTCAAGAGCGAGGGTGGCGACCGGATCCCGCCGCTCCGCCGGCCAGCCCGCCGAACACCGCCAGCGCCGCTGGTTCGTGCACGGAGGACAATGAGCAGGCGAGGCAAAGGTCTGGCGCATCCCCCCTCGGCGCGTCCCTTGTGTTCTAAGACAAAGACGGCGCACGCCCGGCGACATGCCGTTTTGTTAAATTTTTGCGTCAGCTTTCGACCGCGCCCTTTACTTGAAAGCGCACCGCCGACGAGCTCTGAAGACACGCTCGTTCACGCGGTCGACCTACATGAAAGGTTCACGAACTTCCGTGTCGTGCCCACGCCTTCCCGCCTGTCTTCTGGGGAGCGGCGACAGCATCCGGGTCGCCATTGGGGAGTTCGACGCATGGCTCGTGGGGACACGCCCGTTCATCCGACCTGCCATGGCCTGGGAGGCGTCCGTTGAGCGCCGCCCCCGCCCTGGCCGCGACCGGTGCGCCGCTCGACCCGCTGACGACCTTCCGCGCATCCCTGGCCGAAGCGGCCCTCGCCTGCGGCTTCGCCCACGCGGCGTACATGCACCTGGGCTACCAGCTGACGCGCGCGGGACAGGACGCGGCGGGACCGCAAGGCGACGGCGTCGCCAGCGAGACGCCATGCCTGCTGGTCTCCAGCGGCGGCCTGGACGAGACGCTCTATCGCAAACGCGGCTACCTGGCCTTCGACGTCCTGGCGACAAGAGCCGCGGACGCCTTCACGCCCTTCTGCTGGAGCCTGGCCGATCTCGCCGCGCCCGCCGCCAAGCCCCTGGCGCGAGCCTTCGAGGCCTGGGGCGTCAGGGCCGGCATGATCGCCCCGATCCAGGACTCGAGCGCCGGCCCCGCCTTCGTGAACTTCTTCGGCCCCGAACCGCTCGAGCAGCCCCCGGTCGGCCGCGAAATCCGCGACGGCCGCATCCTGCTGACGGCCGCGCGGCTGCACGTGGCGGCGCGAACGACCCTGCCGCCGCCCCTCCCCGCCGAAGGAGGTCTCAACGCCCGGGAGATCCACGTGCTGCGCCTCGCCGCGCAGGGCCTGACGGAAATGGAGACCGCGACCGAACTGCGGCTCAGCCGGCGGGGCGTGCAGTTTCACCTGTCGCGGGCCGGCGCCAAGCTCGCCACACCCAACAAGACCGCCGCCGTCGCGCGCGCGATCACGCTCGGACTGATAACTTCACAGTGAAAATACCAACATCAATATAGTTTCTAGCCCAACAACCCCAAATCCATAAATACGACCAGATACACTGTCGCAGTATTTACATAATGTATTTCCCAAATCTAACTACTCTAAATATTGACTCAAAACAACTCACACATATAGAAACACCCAGCGACCACAACCACCGCGAGCCTTAACAACTCTCGGACAATGGACGCTCGCACACCAAGACTGCAAGTTTTCAGAAACTACAAAGTCTACACTTCGTCACACAATTGACGGAGCGAGACATCGCGAGCCTGCGGGCTCATTTCAGACGGACAAAGGATCATACCCATGTCTATCAAACTGCACGCCATGATGGGCGTCAGCACCCTGGCCGCGATGGCGGCCTTCGGCGGCGTCGCCCAGGCCCAGATCCATGGCGGCGGCTCGTCGCTGGTCGCCCCCTATCATCGCCAGGTCGCCGACTGCTACGGCGTCGATCGCCCGCTCTATGCGCGCGGCACGCCCCCGACGCCGATCAACACAAGCGCGCCCTACACGCCCTACATCCAGCCCTTCACGGGCTGCCCGACCGCCCTGTCGACCAGCAACACCGTCGAATACCTGTCGACCGGTTCGGGCACCGGCATCGCCGCCGTCTACAGCCACGACGCCCTGCGCTACGGCGACGTCGATCCGGCCGCCGGCACGCAGAACTTCCCGTCGGTCCAGTACGGCCTGTCGGAAACCGCGCTGTCGAACGCCGACGTCACCACCTACAACAGCGGCGGCGTCATCCAGGGCGTGACCCTGACGGCCAGCCCCTCGGGCGCCAACCAATACGCGATCCCCGAGCCGCTCTACGGCAAGCTGGTCCAGTTCCCGGTCGCCGTGGCCCCGGTCGCCCTGGCCTATGACCCGGTCTACAAGAAGGTCGCCGACGCCAGCGGCGCCGTCACCTCCTACCGCTTCGCCGTCAATGCGGCCTTCGCTCGCGCCAACGGCGGCCTGCGCCTGAGCCAAGCCACCTACTGCAAGATCCTGAACGGCCAGATCACCGACTGGAACGACGCGGCCATCACCGCCGACAACGGCGGCACGTCGCTGAAGGATCCTGCCGATCCGGCCGCCTTCAGCGTGCCGATCGAACTGGTCGGCCGATCGGACAGCTCGGGCACCACCCAGGTGACCACGCGCCACCTCGCGGCCGCCTGCGGCTCGCTGGCCGGCAACGCCTTCATCACCGCCGCCGGCACCTCCACCCTGCCGGCCACGCTGATCGGCAACGCGGTCGGCGGCGCGCCGATCTCGGGCAAGTTCACCGTCGCCAGCGGCACCAACGGTTCGGCCGCCTATCTGGGCTTCACCGCCACGCCGGCCGCCAGCAGCAGCCTGACCCAGGGCCGCCTGGGCTACCTGGGCGCCGACTACACCCTGCCGAACTCGGCCAACAACAGCCTGCCCTACGCGCTGTTCACCGCCGACCTGCAGAACGCCGCCGGCGGCTACCGCGCCCCGACCGCCGCCAACGCGACCACCGCGTTCAGCGCCAACCGTCCGCCGGAAACCGCCACGGGCTCTTCGGGCGCCTATGACCCGGCGCAGACCGCCTGGGGCCTGCGCACCAACCCGGCCGACTGGACCCGCGTCGGCGGCCTGGCCAACCCGACCCCGGCGACCGCCTACCCGATCGTCGCCACGGTGAACTGGATCGGCTACACCTGCTACGCCGCCAGCAATGTCGACGTCGTGCGCACCAGCGCGGCCGGCGGCGCGACCGGCTACCTGAACTACTGGTTCGACGACGCCATCGTCGACACCAACTCCCCCAACATCCTGGGCAACGCCGGCCTGGCCGGCCTTCCGGCCGTCTGGCAAGCCGCGATCAAGAACACGTTCCTGATCCCGATCGCCACCGGCACGAACCCGACCGCCCCGCTCAACCTGGGCATCGCGACGGCCGGCACCGGCCTGACCGGCGCCAGCGGCGTGGTCAACTCGACCTGCAGCGGCAAGGTCGGCGCCTGATCCCCTTCAGGCTCCACCGCAACTTGGGGGTCCCGGCGCAAGCCGGGACCCTTTTTGCAGCACCAGATGTGTTTAGCCACAGCGACAGACCCGGCATCCGCTCCTACCGTCGCCTCAACGTGAGGACTCCACGCCGGAACGGCGTGGAACCGCTAAAGATCACAGGAGAACGCGATGCCCGCCTTCGATCCCGGCGTTCTGGAAAGCCTCGTCGGCGTGACCTTCGCCGCGGGGAGCCGCCTTCAGTTTAGCGCTCCGAGCTCCGCGGACGCCGCCGCCGGCACCGTGGAGATTACCGACAGCAGCACGCTCACCAACTCCAACGCATCAGACGAAACCGTAACGGCGGTAAACAGCGCTTATACCGCAGGTTACAGCGTATATAATGGCGTCGATTACACCTATTATTTCCCGAAATTCGGTTCGATCGACTTCGGCGGAATTCGCTACTATATATTCGCCGCAACCGAAAATGGCCTTGTACTGGGTATAAACCCATTCATGACGCAAAACTCCAGCGGCATGCTGTCGGATCCGGTAATCGTTCTCAGCAACACGCCCAACCCGACCTATCCTCTCAGCTTCGACAACGACGCCACCGCCTATGTCGCGCCGGTGTGCTTCGTGGAGGGAACCCGCCTGCTGACCGCGCGGGGCGCGGTGGCGGTGGAGGATCTGGTCGAGGGCGACGAGATGATCACCGCCAGCGGCGGCGTGCGTCCGGCGATCTGGATCGGCAGCCGCCAGGTGCGTTGCGACCGCCACCCGCGTCCGGCCGAGGTCCAGCCGATCCTGGTTCGCGCCGGGGCGTTCGGCGAAGGCCTCCCGTCGGCCGACCTGCGCCTGTCGCCGGGCCACTCGGTCCATGTCGATGGGGCCCTGGCGCCGGTCGGCCTGCTGGTCAACGGCGCCACCATCGTTCAGGAGGCCGTGGAGCAGGTCCGCTACTTCCACGTCGAGCTCGACGCCCACGACATCCTGCTGGCCGAGGGCCTGCCCTGCGAAAGCTATCTCGACGACGGCAACCGCCAAGTGTTCGGCAACGCGCCGGGGCACCTGGCCCTCTATGGCCGCCTCGACCCCCAGGACTGGGACAAAGCCTGCGCGCCGGTGCTGCGCGAGGGTCCGCGGATCGAGGCGCTGCGGGCTGAGCTGAAAGCGCGCGCCGAGGCCCTGGGCTGGACGCTGAACCGCGACGCCCAGGTCAGCCTCGAGGCCGACGGCGTGTCGCTGGCGCCGGCGTTCTCCAATGAGGGCCGCTTCTGGTTCCTGGCCCCGGCCGCCCGCCGGCTGGTGTTGCGCAGCCCTGCCTCTGTCCCCGCCCTGGCCGCTCCGGAATACCAGGATCGGCGCCGGCTGGGCGTGGCCGTGAGCGAGCTGCGGATCGGCGGCCAGGCCGTGGACCTGTCGTCCGACCTCCTGGACCGCGGCTTCCACGCCTGCGAGGTGCACGAGGCCGACGGCCGCCGCCAGGCCTGGCGCTGGACCGACGGCGCCGCCGAACTTCCCCCGCCTCTCGCCCAGACCATGGTCGAGATCGCGGTGGCCATGGTTTCTCCCCGTTGGGTCGCGCCCGACCAGGCGCTCAATCAGGCAAGCCCCTTAGCACCCCGCCTGCGCCTGGTCGAAGCGGGCTGATCCGACCCCGGCCGCCGTCCCTGGGCGGCGGCCGGGCGCTTCGGATCTTCCTACTCCCCCTCTTGCCGGACCCGCGCTTGCAAGGTCCGTGCGTTTTCGAGGACGCCTCGCGATGGCGCTTTCCCTGCCCGCGCCGCTGGTCGCCGCCCTGAGGGCCTGCCGCCCTCACCTGCTGGCCGCCGCCGTGTTCAGCGCCCTGATCAACGTCCTCTTCCTCACGCCCACGATCTACATGATGCAGGTCTACGACCGGGTCGTGCCGACCGAGGGACGGCTGACCCTGCTCTACCTGACCCTGGTCGTGGCCTTCGCCCTGGCCGTCCTGGCCGTCCTCGAGGCGATGCGCTCGCGACTGCTGGTCCTGGCGGGCCTGCGGCTGGACCGATTGATGGCGGGCGGCGTGCTGCAGAGACTGATGAGCGCCATGATCCCCGGCGCTTCGCAGCAGGGCATGCGCGACTTCGACCTCGTCCGCCAGACCCTGTCCGGTCCGGCCGCCCTGGCCCTCTTCGACGTTCCATGGACGCCGGTCTACGTGCTGGCGGCCTTCCTGATCCATCCCGCGCTGGGGGCCATGACGATCGTCGGGGCCGGACTGCTGATCGGTCTGGCGGTGCTGAATGAACGCGCCACCCTCAACCGGACTCGCGAGGCCTTCGGCGCCCAGGCGCAAGCCTACGCCTCCCAGGAGGCCGCCGCCGCCAACGGCGAGGTCGTGCGGTCCCTGGGGATGCGCGGCGCCCTGCGCGAACGGCAGCTGACCGACCGCCGCAGGGGCCTGGACCTGTCGGCCCGGGCCCAGTTCGCCGGCGGCGGCTATTCGGCGGCCACCAAGTTCCTCCGGATGTTCCTGCAATCGGCCGCCCTGGGGCTGGGCGCGTGGCTGGCGGTCGAAAGACAGATCTCGGCCGGGGCGATCATCGCCGCCTCGGTGCTGATGAGCCGCGCCCTTCAACCGATCGAGCAACTGGTCGGCTCCTGGGGCGTGGTCGGCCAGGCGCGCGGCGCCCTGAACAATCTGATCAAGCTGTTTGCGTCCTCGCACAGCCAGGAGCCATCCGGCACCCAGCTGCCCGCCCCGACGGGGATCCTGACCCTGGAACAGGTGGTCGTCCGCGCACCGGGTGAAGGCCCCGTGCTGCTGCGCGGCCTGTCCTTGCGCCTGGCGCCCGGCGAAATCCTGGGCGTCATCGGTCCCAGCGGGGCGGGCAAGACTACCCTGGCGCGGGTGGCGGCCGCGGCGATCGAGCCGGACGCCGGCACGGTGCGTCTGGACGGGGCCAATCTGGCCGACTGGGACGGCGACCGCCTCGGCCGCCACATCGGCTACGTGCCTCAGGACTCCGGCCTGCTGGCCGGGTCGATCAGGGACAACATCTCGCGCTTCGCGGCATGGGCCGGGACCGATCCGGCGATCGTCGACGCCCAGGTCATGGCGGCGGCCCGGGCGGCGGGCGTGCACGAACTCATCCTGCGTCTGCCCAGGGGCTACGACACCGTGCTGGCCGCGGGCGGGCGCGGGCTCTCGGCCGGCCAGGCCCAGCGCGTGGCCCTGGCGCGGGCCCTCTATGGCGAGCCGCCGCTGCTCGTGCTGGACGAACCCAACTCGGCCCTCGACGCCGAGGGCGAAGCGGCCCTGAACCGCGCCGTCCTGGCCGCCAAGGCGCGCAACGCCGCGATCCTGATCGTCGCGCACCGGACCGGCATCCTCAACATCGCCGACCGCCTGCTGGTGCTGCGCGAGGGCCAGCTCGACATGCTGGGCCCGCGGGCCGACGTCGCCGCCAGGATGGCGTCTCCAGCCAAGAACGTCGCCCAGATGAACGTCCAGGCGTCCGGCAAGTCCGCCTCCGCCACGACCGCCCTGCAGGCCGCGCCATGACCCGCCGTACGCCCCGCCCCCCGGCGCAGGACCCGGACGCGCTTTCCGACGAAAGCGTCGAGCAGGTTCCACCGCGCCTGTCGGACGATCCTGCCTGGGCCATTCGCGTCGGGGGCGGCGCGGCCTGCCTGTTCTTTGTCGGCTTCCTCGGCTGGGCGGCGCTGGCTCCCCTGGACGCGGGGGCCTACGCCCAGGGCGTGATCGCGGTGGCGGGCAACCGCCAGGCGGTCCAGACCCGCGAGGGCGGGGTCGTCACCGCCATCCGCGTGGTCGAAGGCCAGCAGGTGGTCATGGGCCAGGTGCTGGTCGAACTGTCCGCCTCCGAACTGCGCGCCAGCGAGCGGGGCATGACCAGCGAGGTCCTCACGCTGCTGGCGCAGCGCGCCCGCCTGGTCGCCGAACGGGACCGCCTGCCCGGCGTGATCGCCCCGCCCGAGTTCGCCTCCCTGTCGCCCGAGGACAGGTCCCTGGCCGAGGACGCCCTGCGCCTGCAACGCCGCCAGTTCCAGGCTCGCCGCAACTCGCTGCAGACCCAGCGCGGCGTGCTCGACCAGCGGGTCCTGCAACTCGACCAGCAGGCCAGCGGCGCCGAGCGCCAGCTGGAGGCCAATCGCGAGCAGCAGAGGCTGATCGGGGAGGAACTGCGGGGTGTGCAGGAGCTGGCGGCCAAGGGCTACGCGCCCAAGACCCGCGTCCTGGCCCTGCAACGCAGCGCCGCCTCCCTGACCGGCGAGGACGGCAGCTATCGCGCCCAGATCGCCCGCTCCAGCGAGGCTGTCGGCGAGACCCGCCTGCAGGCCCTGTCGCTGGAGCGGCAGATGATGGAAGAGGTCTCCGGCCAGCTGCGCGACGTCCAGGTCCGGCTGGACGATCTGCAGCCCAAGGTGCTGGCCGCCCGTGAGCAACTGGCCCGGGCCACGGTCCGGGCCCCGTCCAGCGGCAAGGTGGTGGGGCTGAACGTCTTCACCGTCGGCGGAGTGGCCGCCTCCGGCCAGACCCTGATGGAGATCGTGCCGCAGGACCGGCGCCTGGTCATCCAGGCCAGGATCTCGCCCAACGACGCCGACGACCTGAGACCCGGGCAGAAGACCCAGATCCGCTTCACGTCGTTGCATGAGCGCGACCTGCCCCTGCTGAACGGCGCCCTGACCGAACTGTCCGCCGACAGCTTCACCGACGAAAAGAGCGGCGCCTCCTATTTCCGGGCCGAGGTCGCCGCCCCGCCGCAGGAGCTGGACAAGATCCGCAAGGTGCGAGGCGGCCGATCGGGCCTTCAGGCCGGCCTCCCGGTGGAGGTGCTGATCCCCCTGCGCAAACGAACGGCCCTCACCTATCTCGCCGAGCCGCTGCTCCAGACCTTCTGGCGAACGGGACGCGAGCACTGAGGCTTCACGGCATGGTCTTGCGACTGTGCTTAGGCTCATTGCCGCCCTATCGATCGGTCTTCACGAACGGCGAGCGCCCTCATCGGTCACTGGAAGCTACGCCATGTCTCTGCTGGAAGCCGATCCTCCGCTCGTCGCTGTCGCCCCCGCGCCGTCGGGCTGCGATTGCGGCTCAGGCCTGGCCGACCGCCTCTGCTGCTCGCTCGACTTGGCGACGGCCGCCCGGACCTCGATGGATCCGGAGTTCGCCGCCCTCCTTGGCCAAATGGCCCAGGCCTATGGCGACGGCGAACTCACCTTGGCCGAGCACTTCGCCCACGCCGCGCTGCATTTGGCGCCCGGGCATCGCGACGCCTTGGGCGGCCTCTACAACGTCTGCAAGGACACGGGTCGGATCGTCGCCGCCGAGGTCCTGGTCCGGCGCATGGCGACGCTGCATCCCGACGACGCCATGACGAGAGCCAACGCCGCCCTGTTCTTCCACGCCAAGGGCGCCATGAACGAGGCCGCGCCGCACGCCCGGGTGCTGCTGCGCCTGGCGCCGGACGCCCATCCGGCTCAAGCGACCATGGGCCTCGTCTTCGGCGGCCTGAGTCAGCCGGCGAGCGCCGAGCACCACCTGCGACGGGCCCTTGAACTGGGCGGTCCGGCAGATCTCGAGACACTGGGCGCCCTGGCCGCCGCCGTGCGCGGACAGGGACGCTTCGAAGAGGCCCGCGAACTCTATGCCCAAGCGTTCGATGTGGCCGGCGCGGGGACCGCCGACCTGCTGATCGCCTGGTCGGACATGGAAGAAGCCGCCGGTCGGCTGGACGAGGCCGACGCCCTGCTGGCGCGCGCCGCCGCCGTCGCCCCGAGCGACGGACGCATTGCGGTGGGCCAAGCCGCCGTGCTGCGCCGGCGCAAGGACTTCGCCGGCGCCCTGGCCGTGCTCGACCAGATCCCGCCCTCCGTCGATCATCGGCCCTTCGAGGCGCTCGTGCACAAGGAGCGCGGCCAGAACCTGGACGCCCTGGGCCGTCACGACGAGGCGTTCGCGGCCTTCACCGCCTTCAAGCAGCGTGCGGGCGAGGTCACCGGCCATGCCTACGCCGCCGACGCAGCTTCTCGCCAGGCGGTCGCGCTGAAGGCGTTCTTCACGGCGGGCCGCACGCCCTTGCTGCCGCGCGCCGCGGTGCGGACCGATGCTCCCCAGCCCATCTTCGTGGTCGGATTCCCAAGGTCGGGAACCACCCTCGTCGAACAGACCCTGGCCACCCACTCAGCCATCTCGGCCGGAGACGAACTGCCCGTCATCGCCCAGATCGCCGAACGCCTGGGCGGCCTGCTGGGCAGCCAGGGGGCGTATCCCCAGGCGCTCAGCGAACTGTGGAGCGGTGATCGCGCGAGCACGATCGACACCCTGCGGGACCACTACCTCAACGAAGCCGAGCGCCTGGGCGCGGTCGGGTCCGGCGCGACCTGGTTCACCGACAAGATGCCGTTGAACGAGACGCATCTGGGCCTCATCCATCTGCTCTTCCCGCGCTCGCCGGTCATCCACCTGGTGCGCCATCCCATGGACGTGGTGCTGTCGGTGTTCTCCAACGGCCTGAGCCACGGCTTCCACTGCGCCTCGACGCTGGACAGCGCGGCCCGGCACTTCGCCCTGACGGCCGATCTCGTCGAGCACTATCGCTCGGTGCTGCCCATGCGCTACCTGGCCGTGCGCTACGAGGACATGGTGGCCGACCAGGAGCACGAGGTGCGTCGCCTATTCGACTTCATCGGCGAGCCCTACGATCCGGTCAGCTTGGCCTTCCACGAGAACCGCCGCCCCGCCCGGACCGCCAGCTACGCCCAGGTCACCGAGAAGCTGTACGACCGCTCGCGCTTCCGCTTCCGGAACTACAGGCGTCACCTGGCTCCGGTGGAGCCGATCCTGCGGCCGTGGATCGAGCGCCTGGGTTACGGGCAAGAGGCATGACGAGACGCCGGGGCCGATTAGTCGGTCAGGCGTCGAAAAGCATCGTCAGGACAGAACGCACAGCTCGGCGGCGACGGCCTCGCACGCGGCGAGAAGCCGGGCCACCGCCTGCTTGCGGACGTCGAAGGCCTGCCGCCGCGCGGGGTCGATCACCGGACCGACCGCCGCCGCCGAGGCGGGATCGACGGCGACGCCCCGCAGCCGCACCTCATAGTGGAGATGCGGTCCGGTCACCTGGCCCGTGGCCCCGGTCCATCCTACCACCTGTCCCTGAGAGACCACGGCGCCCGGGCTGGCGGCGGGCGCCAGGGCGGACAGGTGGGCGTACAATGTCTCCGCCCCGCCGGCATGGCGCAGGACCAGGCGTCGACCATAGCCGCCGGCCCAGCCCGCCGCGGCGACCACTCCGTCGCCGGCCGCCAGCACCGGCGTGCCCGGCCTGGCGCCGAAATCGACGCCTCGATGCATTCGCCCATACCCCAGCAGCGGATGCAGACGCGGCCCGAACGCCGAGGTGACCCTGGAAATCCGCAGCGGCGTTCGCAACAGCAGGCGATCCAGAGGAACGCCGGTCTCGTCCAGATAGGTCGGCCGGCGTCCGTCGTCGCCATCCTCGCGATAGAGCCGAAACCGAGCCGAGGCGCCATTAAGCTCGGCGTAGTCGAGTTCGACGGCGCCGTCCGGCCGCCGGCGGATCAACAGCCGCACCCTGTCTCCGAGGGCGATATCGCGCGTCACGTCCAGCCGGTGGGCGAAGAGCTTCAGGGCCTGGGCGACGGCCGCCTTGTGAGACGGATCAGCATCCGGCGCGCCATAGAACACGTCCTCGACCCCGCCCTCCAGGAGCCGTGTTTCAGCCGGCGCCTCCCCGGGATCGTCGCCCAGGAGCACCGGCAGCGGGGCGTTGTCGCGAACAGCCAGGGCCGTCGCCTCGACCTGGGTGCGCGCCGCTCCAGTGAGGAACGGCCCTACCCTGCCGACCGGCGCGACGACATTCGCGGTCGAGGCCGCCGCCAACAGGGCCGCGCCCAGGGACAGGGCCAAAGCCGCGAGGCGAACGCCACGCTTCATCCGTGATCCTCCCGTCGGCGCGGTCCCGTCCAATCTAGGCGCCGTCCATGACGGCCTGGTGATCTAGCGCCGGCACAGAGGATCGTTGGGGTCGTCGCAAGGCTCGTCGCCGAAGCCGAGCACCTCGACGGTGATGATCGAGCGCTCCGTCCGGTCTCGTCCGCCAACGGCCTGCTGCGCGGCCTGGGTGGCGGCGGAGCTGGCCGCGGCGGCCTCGGTTCCGACCACCGGCGGCGCCGGCGCGGTCGGCACCCCGATCACCGAGCCGCCCGCCTTGAAGTTGTCAGCGTTGGCGACGGTGAGGGCCGCGACGAACAGGTTGCCCGCCACCCTGACCCCGGCGTCGCCGGCGTCGACCGTGCCACGAGGCGCGATCAGATAGACATCGGGCGCGGTCACGCCGAGCGCCGGCTGGAACGCGGCGATGCCCGCCCCGCTGACCGCGCTGGCCTGGTCGAGCTCGACATAGGCGTTGTCGCTGACCTTGACGACCGCCGGCGGGAAGTTGGCCGAGGTCTTGGGGCCCTGGCCGGCGTTGAGGTCGCCGTTGGACGACCACATCGCCACGTCCCCGCCCTGCTGCGTGAACAGCCGGCTCTGGTTGAGGATGAAATCACCGTCGGTGAAGCTGGAGATGCTGCCGCCACGCAGGCTGAGCACTCCTTCAAGGCCGATGGGAATGGCGGCGATCTGCGAGATATAGCGGTTGGCCGCAATCAACGGCAGCGCCGCGCTGAACAGGTCGCGCCCCGTGAAATTGCGACGCGCGGCCTGTTGGGCGGTGCTGACGGTGGACCCGGCCAGGACCCGTCCGCCCGGTCCCAGGATCGAGATGTCGCCGCCGCGCGCCGTCTGGAGCGTGGCCAGCCGCAGGTCCAGATCGCCCGTCCTCACCTGGAGATTGGCGCCGTTGGAGCCGCCCGTCAGGTCATTGGCCGTATAGCCGAGCGCGGCCGGGAACAGCGTGTTCACCGCCGTGTAGCCGCGCGAGTACTTCTGGAACGACGCCCCCGGTATCGAGGTCTGGGTGAGCTCGTTGAAATAGACCTGCTGCAGGAAGCCCCGCTGGCGCAGGGCCGACAGTCGGACGAAGGCCTGGTAGGCCTGGTCGTAGGTGACCGCCGTGGAGCCGAAGGCTTCGGTCAGGGCCGAAGCCTCGTTGGCCCGCATCCAGTCGATCAGCTTGGCGCCATAGATCGGCTTGGACTTGTCGGCGATGAAGACCCCGTGCTCGTCCTCGGTCTGGACGAATAGATAGTCCGGCGCGGTCTTCAGGTTGGCGGGATTGACGTAGGCCTCCCGCACGGCGTCGAAGTCGGCGCCCTTGGCGACGCCGAACTGGATCCAGAGATCCGCGCCCTGCTCCGCCAGCCACGGGTTCCACTCGTTGCCGACCGACATCACGCCGCCGCCGAAGGTCAGGGCGCCCGGCAGGCCGGGGACGACGCGGCCCTCATAGCTGTCGATCGCGGAATTGAGGAACGGCCCCAGGTCGCGGCCGGCCTCGAGCGCCAGTACGCCCGGCCCGCCGATCACGAAGGTGTTGCCTTGCAGGGTCGGGCGAGCGGGGGACGACACCACGCCCGCGCCGGACAGGACGGGCGCGGCGGCGAGAACCGTGGTGGCCGTGATGTCGCGCCCCGCGACGATGCGCGTGACGTCGTCCGCGTCGAGGTTCTGGCCGAAGAACATCATGTTGACGATGTCGCGGCCCGCGCCGATCCGGGTCTGCTTGGGTGTCGCCACGATCATGTCGAGGATATCGCCGCCGGCGTAGATGCGGTTGGGCGCCTCGTCGCCGAGGTGCGGCGTCAGCGGATTGTGCTGGGCGCGGCGCTGGGCCAGCGAGGTGTTCGACAGGACCGACGGGAAGTCGAACGGCCGTCCGGCGGTGGCCGCGCCGGTCTCGACCCGGAAACTCGAGAAGACGCCCGGGAGCAGGCCCGGATCCTCGTCGAGCATCGCGATGTTCACCGGCGAGATGTCCCCGCCCGCCGCCAGCATCAGGGTTCCCCTTCCGGTCGGATAGAGCAGGACCGCCGCCTGGGCCTTGGCGCCGAACGACAGGTCGCCCGACAGGGCGACGGCGGTCAGCGAGCCGGGATAGATGGCTTCGACGTTGGCGGTTCGGCCCAGAGTGTCGGCGCCGCCGAAGCTGGTGGATTCAGGGCCGGTGTTGCTGATCGTCACCGCGCCGTTGGCCAGGATCGAAACGCCCGCCTCCGAGGAATAGAACCCCAGCGCATTGGCGTTGCTCGTGTCGATGGCGAGCCCGCCCGCGCCGGACGGGATATTCCGTCGAACACCCAGCGCCGCGATGCTCTGGACCATCGCGTCGCCGCCGACCGTCAGGTCGATGGTCGCGTCGGTCAGGCGCAGCCTGAGGGTATTGGCCGCCAACTCGGTCGCTTGGAGCACCGAGGCGCCGGTCTGGGTCAGGCCCGCCGCCGCCAGGTCTCCGCCGACACGGATCCGGGCCGCGCCCGAGCCCATGTCGATACGGCCGCCCAGCATGTCGCCAGCCACGTCGACGGTGATGTCGCCGCCGCCGAAGGTCAGCAGCGCCCGGCCGGGTCGCAGGGCGCCGTCGGCGGTGCGGACGTCGGCCGTGGTCAGCGTGGTGTCGGCCACCAGGGAGAGGTCCGAGAGATCGCCCCCGGCGAAGACCCGGATATCGCCGCCGCCCAACGTGCCGAGCCCTTCGGTGAACAGCTGCGGATTGATCCGGATGTCGGTGACCATGCCAATCTGGCCCATCCGCCAGGGCTGGCGGACCGAGCCGATGAAGGCCAGGGCGCCGTTGGCGTTCAGGGCGTTGGTCATGGCTCCGGTATAGGTGTCGCGCCGGCCGAGCACGTCGCCGCCGGCCGTCAGGGAGACGTCGCCGCCGCCCGACGCGTAGACGGGCTGGTTGCGTGCGACGCCGCGCACGACGCCGCCGGCGAGCGCGAGCGGCTGGCTGTAGGCTTCGGGGTCGAGCGTCAGGGCCGCGCCGGTGGCGGGGTCGAGGCCCTCGACGACGCTCGGAACGACGCGATGGCCCGCCGTGTAGACCGCGACGCCGCCCAGTTGATAGCCGGTCGAGGCCGTGGCGAGGGCTCCGGTGGTCGGATTGCGGTAGACCGGCGTCTCGCCATTGCGCAGGTCGATGTCGCCGGCCGCGGCCAGGCCGATCGAGCCTGTCCCCGTGCGGATGACCGGGGCGGTGACGACGGTCGTCAGGGACGGGGTCGTCGGACGCGGCGGCGTATAGGCCCCCTTCAGGGCGGCCCAGTCGTTGGCCACCGAGGCGAGGAAGGCCCCGGCCAGTTCGAGGCTGGTCGAGACACCGGTCGGCGCGTTGGCCGGGCCGGTCAGCGTGAACTTGCCGGGATGGGCGGCGAAGAAGGTCGCGGCGCGCTGGGCCAAGGCCGTCCTGACCGCGGCGGGCGCGGCGTTGAACATCAGGCGGGTGTAGGACTGCGCGGTCAGGGACGGGTTCTGCGCCAGTTGCGCCTGCACCCACTGGTCGGCCGAAACCTGTCCGCCGTTGGCGACGCCCAGCAGCAGGGTGTTCGAGAAGCTCGTGACGGGAGCGACGCCCCCGTAGCTGTAGCCGCCTGCGCCGGCCACGGTGATCCCGGCCGAGGAACCGAACTGGACGCGGGTGGTATCCACGCTGAACCCGCCGGTGTCGGAGACGCTGGCGCCGGCGGTGATCTGATAGGACCAGGATTGCACGGCCTGCTGGCCCGCCGGCGTGTCGATCAGCGGGAACAGTTCGGCGCTGCCGATCGGGTCTCCCGCGCCGTTCGTTCCGCTCCCGAGCGCGGCGGCGCTATTGGCGGCGGCGTTGTAGGGAGCCGGGTTGCCCGTCGTCACCTCGACATTGGGCAGGCTGGCCTGGGCCGGGAAGTTGACGGTGAGCGTCGTGGTCGGCGCCGCGCCGGTCGTGAAGTCGCCGACGGCGCATCCGCCCGGACAGGTGGAGGCGAGGTAGCCGTTGTAGGTGCGCACGCCCCCGCCCACCGCGCGGTTCAGGAACGCCGGATCGCTCTGGTCGGCGAAGGTGAAGAAGCCGTCCGTGACGCTGCCCTTGATATCGACGTCGCCGCCGGCCCGCAGCGTCAGCACGCCGGCCTCGCCGCTGGCCTTGCCGCCGACGCGATAGGTCATGGTCGTATAGTCGGCGAGGATGCGTCCATCCGAACCCGGCAGCACGTAGACCGCCCCGGCGATGCCCGGGTGAGCCGCCATCAGCCCGGCCGCCGTCGCGCCGGACACGTCCACCGTTCCAGCCCCGAAGTTCCAGTTCGACGCCAGGACGATCGAGCCGGCATGGTTCAGTTCCACGCCGGGCCGGGCGTGGAAATTGGCCTGCCCGGCCAGACCGCCCAGGCGACCGTACGAGTCGGACAGGTCGAATGCCTGGATGAAGTCGGCCAGGGTTCCGCTGGCGCGGTCGGCCAGGAAATTGACGCGTCCGGCCGCCGTGGCGGCCACGTTCAGCGTCGCGATATCGCCGGAAATCGACACGCCGGTGAACCGGGCGTCGCCCGCCACCGTAGCCAGGTCGAAAGCGCGGTAGCCTTCCAGCACCACGCTGTCGGCGCCGGAAACGGCGCCGGCGAAGTCGATGTTCACCGCCTGTCCGCTGGCCAGCTCGAGCACGGGGGCCCGCAGGATCAGCTCGCCGCCAAGGTCGGCGTCGACCTGGCGATAGTTGGTGACGCCGTCCTCGACCGTGGCGACCAGGCGCGACGCAGTCCTGCGGGCGCCCAGCTCGATCCTGGCGCCTTCGGCGACGCTGATCGCCCCGTCGCCGGCTGTACCGAGCCGCACGGTTCCCCCTTCGGCCACGCGGGTCGAGGAGTCGTCGTAGCCCAGGGCGCGGGCGTTCAGCAGGGCCTTGGAGCCGAGGGTCACGCCCGCCGCGCCGAACAGCCCGATGTCGCCGCCGTTGACGCCCGAGGCGTCGATCGACCCGGCCACGATCACCGCGCCGCCGTCCGCGACCAGGGCTACGTTGCGCGCCTTCAGGCCCAGGCCCTCAGCGAGCGTCAGGTCGCCTTGCCTGGTCTTGGCCGTCAGGCCGCCGTCGAAGCCGCCCTTGGTGGCGCGAACGAAATTCGAGAGATCGAAGGCGCCCGCCGTATCCAGGTCGAAGCGCGCGCCGCCGTCCGGCGTCGTCGCATCAATGGTTCCGGCGAACGTCGCCGAGCCCCTGCCCGCCTTGACCGACAGCAGGCCGCCCGCGCCGGCGCCCCCGCCCACCGAAACGGTGGAGCCGGCCCCCAGCACCACGTCGCCGTGGGTGGAGACGAGTGTCAGGGCGCCGCCTGGCGCGGAAACCGAATACGGATCGGTCGCGTCGCCGAACGCCTTGCCGTATCCGGGCGTCTCCAAGATCGCCCCGGCCCCCACCGTGAGCCCGTTCACCGCGGTGAGGGTCAGCTTGCCCGCCGTGGCGCGCAGGTCGGCGCCGCTGATCGACAGGCTCCCGCCCGAGATCGACAGCCCGGCGCCGGCCACGCCGGTCGCGGCAGGCCTCGCCCCCCCGCCGAGATTGTCGACGACCACCGCTCCGGTGGTCGCCAGAGACAGGCTGGGAACGACCTTGGCCGGCGCTCCGGCCCCGTCCTTGGTCGCCCGGTCGCCGATGAACGGCGTATGCAGGCTCAGCGGCGCTCCAGCGACGTCGAAGGTCGCCTTGCCCTCGTAGAAGACGCCCTCGCGCGCGGTCAGGACCACGCCGCCACCGGCGCCGTAGGTGCGCAGGGTCCCGTCACCGAAGGACGTGGTTCGCGTTTCCAGCGTCAGCACGCCCGAGCCGCAGGCCGCGCCGCAGCCGGCCAGCGCCGAGGCATGGTTCTCCAGGCGCAGTTCGTCGGCGACGATCCGCACCGCGCCGCCGGGGTTCGAAAGCGCCAGGCCCGGCCCGCTCAGCGTCAGGTCGCCGAACCGGTAGTCGCCGTCCGCGAATTCGATCGCGCCGGAGGTCCGTAGCGCCAGCGCCTTGGAGCGCGCCAAGGCGCCTTGGAGCTTCGGGGTGAGGACGAGACCCCCCGAGGCGTCAGGGGCGTCGGCGAAGCGGATGGCCGAGGCGCCGAGCCTGAGCGTGTCGGCGACGAGACCGGCGCCGGCGTCGATCGTGAAGACGTCGCTGGAATCCAGCAGGATCGAGCCGCCCGTCAGGTTGACGGCGCCCACCTTCAGCACGCCGCCGGCGACGGCGTCGAGATTGGCGCGGGCCACGTCGCGATCGGCGCCGCTGGCCACGCGGACCAGGGCGCCCTGCCCCGTCGCTCCGCCGGCCCCGTCGATCACGTAGTCGCCGGTCCGCTGCCCCGAACGTCCCCCGGAGGCGACGATCGTCGCGCCGTCCTCGAGCGTGATGGCGGCGCCCGCCCCATCGACGGCCAACACGATCTCGGGGCCCGACAACGGCGCGGCGGCGTTGTTGGCGACCCTGATGCTGCCCGCCGTGACCTCCAGGGCCGTCGTTCCGTCAGCCTTGTCGGTGCGGATCCCTCCGATCAGCAGGCTCTCCATGCCGAGGCCGCTGAGTTGGCGAGCGTCGAGCTGGACCACCCCCGTCGTCGGCGCTCCGAGAGACGAGACGATCTCGATGGAGCGGCCGCTGATGTCGGCCTGGCCGCCGCGTCCGCCCTCGGCCGGCGCGGTCAGGAAGCGGCCGTTCAGGTCGATCGCGACCAAGGGCGCCAGGACCAGCCGCCCCGCGTCCCGGACCAGGGCCGGCGCGGTTTCGCCGCGCTTGGCCGCAGCCGCCGCGAATGCAGCGTTCGCCGAGGTCAGGACAATGTTGGAACTGGCGCGGATGACGGCCTGGTTCTGGACCTCGAAGACGCGAACCTTGGACTCCCCGGCCCCGCCCAGGCCGCCGTAGCGACCGGTGGTCACCACCGTGCCGTCGCGGCGCTTGGTGACGCCGCCGGCCGCGGCGTTGTCGACCGCGGTGTTCTCGACCACCCTCATGCCGCCCGGCAGCATGGCGTATTGCGCCGGCAGCAGGGTGTACCAGCCCGCCGCAAGTCCGGAGCCGCCGTCCAGATAGACCCGCCGTCCGACGCCGCCGGCCTGATAGAGATCGCCATAGTCGGCCGAATAGAGGGGGTCGTAGGCCGCCACGGGGGCGTCCGAAAGCCCGGGCACGATGGCGTAGACCTGGCGTCCGTCGGCGTACTGGTAGCCGCCGTTGCTGGTGAAGGCGTCGGTGTTGTAGCGGCTGAGGACGTCGCGCGAGCCGCCCGGCCCCGGAATGAACTCGTAGGCGTAGACGTCGCCGCCGCCGCTCAGATCGACCGTCGCGCCCGTCGCGGTGGCGACCGTTCCGCCGGCCAGGGTCAGGACGCCGGTCGGCGGCGCGGTGAGCGGGTTGCCGCTGGTCGGCGTAAAGAAGTACTCGGTCTGGTCGGTGGTCACGCCGTAGGGGATGGACAGCCCGCCGGCCGAGACCGAGGTGACGCCGCCGTCGCCGAGCGTGACCGAGCGGGTGGCCGGCGCGAAGACGGCGCCGTTCGTCGTCAAGGCCGTGTTCGAGCCGAGGGTCAGCGCGCCCGCCGGCGCCCGCAGGACGCCGTTCTGGACGATGGTGTCGGCCTGCAGGGTCAGCCGGCTGCCCGCGGAATAGGGCGTGGCCGGGGTCGCGGACGATGCGCGCTCGATCCTGAGCACGCCGTTGGCCGCCGCCGAGGTCACCGAGAAGGTCGAGCCGGTCGTGGCGTAGACCTGGCCCGCCCTGAGCGTCAGGTCGCCGTTCACCGCCAGATGGCCGACCAGGCTGGGGGCCGCGTCGCCCTGGTCGAAGCGGAGCTGATACGGCGACACGCCCGACAGGCGCAGGTCGCCGGCGACGTCGAAGGTTGTCCGCGCCACCGACCGGTCGAACAGGACCGCGCCCGACACGTCCATGGTCTGGGCGTGCAGGATCACCTCCCCGCTTCCGGGCGTTCCGACCGCCGGGGTCAGCAGTGTCTGGAAGGCGCCGTCGAGCCGGACGTAGGAGGCGGCGATGTCCAGCCGCCCGCTCGCGGAAAACACGGGCGACAGGCTCTGCCGATAGGCCGCGTCGGGCAGCCTGGGAGAGCCGTCATAGACCCGCGAGGCCAGCACGAAGGCGCCGTCGAGAACCAGATCGACATCGCCCTCGGCGGTGAGCCCGCCCCGCGCCACCAGCGTGTCGAAACCGGCCGCCTGGATCTGGTCGGCCGAGATCCGGTTGCGGACCGGGGCGCCGGCGTCTGTCTGGACGAGGGTCGCATCGACCAGGGTCAGCATGCCCCCGGCCGCCGCCGGCGCGCCGCCCCGGGCGCTGATCTTCGCGCCCGCCAGCGTGGCGCCGCCGCCGAGGGTCAACGCGCCGCCATCGCTCCATTGGGCCGCCTGCACGTAGCGGCCGCCCGCCTGCAGCTGGTCGAAGGTGTCCGAGGCGCCGGAAAGGTCGAGGGACGAGCCGGGTCCGGCGATCAGATCGGCGGCCTGGGAGGAGGTTTTCAGGATGACATCGGCCAGGCTCACGGCCCGGGCGTTGCTCAGGAAGGTCGCGTACTCCCCCGTCGAGAACGGCGAAAGGGCGACGAGGTCGCCGTCGAGCTGCCGTGTCGAGGCGGTGGTCAGCGTCCCGCCGGCGTAGATCCGACCGCTAACGACCCCGCGGCCCTGCGTCGTGGCCGTGACGTATGGATTGCGGACGCTCACGCCTGAAAGGTCGGTCACGCTGCCCGCATCCAACCGCACGCCGACATCGGCGCCCAGATCGGCGGTCAGGTAGATCGGCGACTGGGCGGCGACCTGGCCGTTGGTCCGCGACGGATCGATCCTGGAAAGAGCGTTCTCGTCGATCGAGCCGTCCGGCCTGAACGTGAAGATCTCGGCGAGGCTGGCGGCGGTCAGCACGGAGCTGCGCCCCCCGTCGCGGGTGGGACCGTATAGAGACGGCAACGCCTTGACCTGGTTGATCGCCCCTCCGGCCAGGCGGATGGTCCCCTGGTTCAGAACCTGCGCCGCGCCGATGGAGGCGCCCGGCGCGCCGGTGACGAGACCGCCCTTCTCGACCTTCAGTTCGACCAGCCCGCCGAAGGTCAGGCTGACCGGCAACTGGTCCCAGGCCTCGGCCGGCTTGCCCGCCGTCAGGATCGAGGTCAGGTCGCCGCCCGTGCCAAGGGCCCTCAGCGCAGTGATCCTTTCGCCGTCCAGGCGCGGCAGGTAGCGGCTCTGCGACAGGTCCAGCACCTGGCCCTGACCGATCGTCACCACCTGGGTCGCCAGGACCGCGTTGTAGCCGCCCAGCCCGTTGGCGAAGGCGTTGGCCGACAGGTTGGTGCCGTAGGACTTGATGGCGTAGGCCGAGAAGCCCGACGCGGAGAAGAAGTCGAGGGGCAGGATCGTGCCGGTGGCGGCCTCGCCATCGCCCAGGCTGATGGCCGGGGTCGTCAGGGCGAAGGTCCCGCCGCCCGCGAAGCCGTGGGCCTTGATGACGCCGTCGCCCAGCGCGACCCGCGCCGTGATCCGGCTCGGATTGGCCTGGACGCCCGCGGCCGCCCCGCTGACCCGGAAGGCCGACGCATAGGTCCCCGCGGGGCCGATCTGGAAATAGCTGGTGTCGCTGGTCAGCGTGACGTCGCCGCCCTTGGCGTCGAGCATCAGGCTTCCGTCCGTCGCGACATAGCCGCCGGAGGAGACATCGATCCCCGAACGCACGCCGTTCACGAGGATGCTGCCGCTGATGTCGGTGTGGCTCGTGATGCCGTCGACTCTCGCGGTCAGCAGTTCGCGCGGCGCGGCGATGATCTCCACCGCGCCGCCGTCCACGAAGGCCGAGCCGAACAGCGTGTCGGCGCCGGCGCCGAAATCGTTGGTCCACAAGCCCGCCGTCGACAGTCGGCCGTTGACGACCACGTCGTAGCTGCCGGCTCCCGGAGCGTCGGTCTTGAACACCGAGCCTTTGCCGGCGTTGACGGTCTCGAGACGGATGAAGCCCGAGGCGGCGGTAATGTCGCCGTCCAGTATCTGGGCGCGGCCCGTGGTCGCCGTGAACACCCCGCCCGGGCTCAGGGTCAGGTACGCCCCGCGCTCCAGGACCAAGCCGCCCGAAGTGGACAACGAAAGCTGGCCAAGACCCATGGCCGACAGCGTGTCGGCGCCGAGGATCAACACGCCGCGGTCGCCGGCCGCCAACATGGAGCCGGCCGGCCGCGTGGGGACCGACAGGTCGCCTTGGGCGCCGATCAGGACCGTCTGGCCGTAGTCCAGGCCGTCGCCCCTCGATGGGGTCGCGCCGTCGCTGATGACGATGTCGCCGCCGCCGCTGACGCCGTTGGCCGTCAGGCCCAGTTCCTGGATCGACAGATAGCCGCCCACGGGCAGCTGCGAGGAGACCGCCTGGACCGCCCGCAGGTCGCCGTAGAGGACCGTCTTGCCCGTGCCGCGCTGGGCGTTCAGCCGCTGCAGTTCGCCCGGGAAGGCGTCGGCGTAGACCGTGCCTTCCAGCAGGGGCTGGGACGACTTGATGGTCAGGGAGCCGGCGTCCGCGCCCTCGCGATAGGCGCCCGCGAAGCCATCTCCATCGAGGATCAGGTTGGTGTACGTCCTGGTCAGGCCAAAGCGCGCCTGGACATCGACATAGCCTTCGTAGATGCCGATGTAGGTCTGGTCCGGGTCGGCATGGCCGATGTCGACGATCGCCCCCCTGGCGTCGATCAGGCGGGTGGTGCGGACGCGGCCCGCCTCGAAGGTGCGCCAGCCGCCGGAGATGTCGATGGTCGCGCCGCGCTTGACGATCACGTCCGGCGCCTGGGCCACGCCCGTGGCCGAGGTGCTTCCCGCAGCGACGCCCAGAGTGACGTTCCCGCCCTTGGTCATCAGCTCTGAGGCGCTGACGCCAACCTGGAGGGCGTAGCTCTCGGCCGAGATCAGCGGCGAGCCCACCCAGGCCACGCCGTCCTCGCGCACGCCGGAAAGGCGCGTATCCAGATAGACCGTCGCGCCGTCGAGGAACCCCTTGCGCAGCAGCGGCGAGTCCGCGAGCTCGTTGCCCTTCACCGGATCGATGACGATCATGTTCCGTGAGGCCGCGACGCTGACGTTCTTCAGCCCGGCCGCGTCAATGATCGCTCCGCTGTCGATGAAGATCCGCGACGCGCCGGGCGGCGTGGAAGCATTGAACTCGGTCGCGACGCCCGGCTTGGCGCCGATGTCGATGGTGGCGCCGGGTGCGTAGATCAGGCTGCCGGCCCCCACCTCGATCCGCGTCTCGGCGTCGCCGAGGCTGATCTTCGAAGGCTTGAAGTTGGCCAGCGAGGTGGCGTCCTGCGGGATCACGCCCGCGTCGTCGGGGGTGATGGCGATCACGCTGGACGGCGCGGCGCGGACGTCGGCGGCATTGAGCAGGACATGGCCGTTGCGCGACACGCTGGTGGTCGCGGTGATGACGCCCTCGTTGATCGCCGCGCCCGCGGCCTTGGAGGCATTGAGCGAGACATAGCCCTCGCTCGACCGGATCAGGCCGGTGTTGCGGACATAGTCCTGCACGGTCGGCGCGCCGCCGAGGCGACCCGCGCCGTTCGTGACCCGGACGACCAGGCCGCGGACGTTGGGATCGACGCTGGTCGCCGCCCCTTCCGAAGCCGTCAGCAGCACGGATCGCCCGGAGGCCAGGCTGACCTGGCCACGGGTCGCCGTCAGGCTGCCGGCGTTGACCACCCTGGGCCCCGCAAGGAGGATCAGGCCGCCGTCACCGGCGGTGATCTGCGCGCCGGCCTCGACCGTGACGGCGCCCTCGGCGAGCGAAGAGAAGCGACCATCGGCCCCGGTCAGGGCCGAGAACGTCTGCAGGCCGGTGGTGTTGCTGTCCTGCGTCCCCACGCCCAGGAGACCGCCGGTCAGGAACTCGGCGTTGCGGTCGGCGATCGAGGTGTCGCGGACCACGCCGTCGACGAGACGGCCCGGACGGCCGACCTCCAGGCTGCTGGCGATCAACGAACGCGTGTTGATCTGCGCGCCGCCGCCGAACAGGACGCCGTTCTGGTTGATGACCAGCACCGTACCCTGGGCCTTGATCGCCCCCAGGATCTGGCTCGGCGCGGCGGCCTGGGACGGGTCGCGCAGGCCGGTGACGGGGTCCAGCCCGCCGACCACCCGGTTCAGCACCACCCAGTCGGGCTGGGCGACGCCGTTCAGGCTCTGGTCGAAGTTGAGGGTGGTCTTGGCCCCGACGTTGAAGGTGTCCCACGAAAGGATGGCCCGGGAGTCGGTCTGCTTGATGTCGACCTGAACCTGGCCCGACGCCGAGGTCGTCTGGGTCGGGGCCTTGGCGCCGTACCACAGCGACAGGCCCGATCCCGTCGATCCTGCACCCGCCGGATTGAGACCGCCCGCGCCGAGACCGTTGGGGACGGTGGAGCCGAGAGCGGCGGCGGCCTGGCGCGCGGCCGCCTGGGCCTGGACCGAGACATTGACCGCCTTCTGGGCGTTGGTCGCGTTCAGCAGGCCGCGCGCGGCCGCCGTCGAGGTGCCCACGTTCGGCGTCACGCCGGGCACGACCGGAACCGCCACCGACGGAACGCCCGCACCGCTGGCCGGCACCCTCGCTCCACTGCGCAGGGTCGTCAGGCCGTCGGCGAACGCCTGGTCGGCCGCGCCCGCCGAGAGCATGACCATGGCGCTGGCGCCGCAGAACAGCGCGCGGCGAGCCCGTCCGATCGGGGACAGCGAGGGCTTGGATTTGGCGGCCATGTTCATACTCGTGTCTTGGGTGACGAAGGTGCGCCGTCCGGCGCGCTACTGGGCCTTGGGAGGTGTCGGCGGAACGTCCAGCCGCGCGCCGTAGAGGCGGTCCGCGTAGGCCTGCTCGATCTTCTCGATCTGGACGCGCTTCAGGCCGATGAAGGGCTCGCGGCGGCCCATGGCGTCGACCACCCCGACCCGCGCGTAAGCGTCGAGAACCTCGCGGGCGACGGCGAGGGCCTCGGCGTTCTTGGCGCGGGCGATCTCGGCGCCGGCCTTGGCCTCCGCCAGGGAGTCCGCGAGCTTTTGGCGCTCGGCCTGCTCCTGCTGGACCTGCAGGGCCAGGCGCGAAACCTCGGCCCGGGCGGCGGCCAGCTCGGCCTCGCCCTCGCTCCTGGCCTGCAGGGCCTGGTCGGCCTGGGCCTTGTAGCGCGCCAGCTCGGGACCGGCGGCGTCGCGGCGCGCGGCGCGGGCCTCGGCCTCCGAAGCCGCCAGGCGGCGTCGCAGGACGTCGCGCTCCGCCTCGGCGGCGCCCTTCTGGGCGACCAGGGCCGCCTGGCTGTTCTGCAACTCCTGCAGGCGACCGTTGACGGCGACGAGCTGGCTGCGCAGGCGATCTTCCAGGCTCTGAGCCTGGGCGACGCCGGCGGAGGCCAGGACGAGGGTGAGGGCTATGACCGCGCCGCGCATGGTCAGAACCTCACATTGAGGTCGATCTGACCCACGTCGATCGACAGCGGCGGACCGGCCACCTCGTTGGCGCTGAACCAGCGGAACTCAAGGTTCGCGCCGTCGAACAGCCCCAGGCTGGCGTTGAGGAAGTAGCCCTTAGCGTTGGTGCCCCCGAGGTGGAAGTCGGAGTCCGTGTAGCCGTCGAGGACCGCGTCGGCTTCCAGTCGCTTGTAGCCTCCGGCCACGTGCCATTCGCCCCAGCGGTAGGGGTTGATGTGGCCGTAGACCACCTTGCCCATGTAGGCGTTCGGCCCGGTGGCCAGGCGCGAGCCGGCCTGGCCCGCCGCGGGGGCGGGACAGGGATTGGCGTCGATGTTGTTATTCACCGGCAGGCCAAGCTCGTTGTAGCGGCAGGCGTCGCCGCGATCGAAGGCCAGGTTGCGGGCATAGGCGCCGACCAGCAGGAGGTGGCGCTTGTCGGCCAGCTTCAGGTCGAACGAGGTTGTAAGGTCCAGGACGTCGTAGTCGAAGCTGAGGCCCGCATACTGCGGCACCGCATAGTCGGTGGCGCCGGGCGGCGGCAGGATGTTGCGGATCAGGAAGAGCGTGTTGCCCTTCTGCATGAAGGCCGGCCGGGTGAAGTCGGTCGAGCAATCGGTCAGGCCTGTATACAAGGCGCACGGCTCGGACAGCAGGCCGCGATCGTACTGGAACTGATAGAAGCCCACGCTGGTGCGCCAGTCGAAGCGCTGGGTCTTCCAGTCGACCGCGCCCTGCCCGCCGAACATCCACTTGGTCTTGGTGCTGGCCTTGTTGGCCCCGTTGTTCGGGAAGTCGCCGTCGCGGTAGTCGAGCAGGAAGGCGCCGGCGGTGCCCGACACGCTGAGCCCCTGCCTGGGGAACAGGTCGTGGCGGACGCTGGCCGCCACGCCGTCGAGGGCCAGATCGTTGTCGTAGACGAGGTCGCTGAGGCGTTCGCCCTCGATCTCGGCGACGAACGGATTGGGCATCCGCCCGAGCACGCCGCTGATCCACGCGGCCGGCTTTACGTCGATATAGGCCTGATCCAGCCAGATGTCCTTCTTCGTCAGGCCGCCGCCCAGCGCCTGGGTCGTCGAGACCGGGCTGTTGTTCCGGCCAGACGCCAGGCGAACCGTGGCGGTGATCGAGTCCGAGATCTCGGCGCGCAGCTTCAGGCGGGCGCGGATCGACATCTGGCTGCCGCGATCCTGCAAGGTGTTGAGCAGGGGAACGCCGGCGGGGTTGGTGTTGGGATTGAGGTCGGTCGGCCCGCCGGCGTTGAGCGCGGCGAAGTTGACCAGGATCGGGACGTTGCCCTCGTCGTACTGGTCGAACTGGTCGCGGAACCGCACGTCGCCGCTGAGGGTGATGCGCTGGGTCCATTCGGGGATGACGTTGGGCTGCGCCCAGTTCTCCGCCTTGGCCTGCTGGATCACCTCCTGGCGGATCTCGTCCCGGATCTGGGCCTTCACGGTTTCGGGCACGTAGGGGATCCGCGTCGCCCCCAGCGCCGGCGGCGGCAAGGCCGGCGCGGCGGCCTGGGCGGAGGCGGCCTGGGCCGAGGCCGTCTGGCGCGCGGCTTCGGCCAGCAGTTCGTCGGCGGCGGCCTGGCTGATCACGCCCTGCTTGACCAGCAGTCGCGTCAGGTTGACGGCCAGGTCGTCGGACTGCGCCGACTGCGCGGCGGCCGGCCCGGCCGCGACGACGGCGAGAAGACCCGCCACGGCCGCGCCCCCCAGGGCGCCTCGGCCGGGCTTCAGGGTCGAGGGTTCGAACATTGAAAATCCCCTGTCGGTTCGTCTGTGCGGCGGAAGGGTCATGCCCTCCGTCCCCGCAGGGCCACGCGGGCCGGAAACTTCAGTTGCGGCGGCGGCGGATCCAGGCGCGGCAGGCTCTGCAGCGCCGCGACCAGGGCGCGGTCAGCGCGGTCGTCGCCGCTGGACTTGGAGATGGCGACGGCGCCGATGGTCCCGTCCGCCCTCACCCAGATCCGCACCTGGGCGTTGAAGAACAGCTTGTTGATGCGATCGTCGGCCTGGACGGCGCTCTGCAGCGTCGAACGCAGGTAGCGCTCGTATCCGGCCTCGGCGAAGCCGCCGACGCCGAGGCGGTCTGAGCCATTCGGATCCCCGCCCACGGTGAGGCCGTCGCCCTTGCCCGCGGCGACGCCGAAGGCGTCGGCGCCGGCCTGGGCCGGCCCGTTGATCGTCAACTGCTTGGGCGCTTCGCTCTTCTGCGGCGCCTCGGCCTTGGGCTCGGGGCTGGGAGACGGCGTGGTCTCCTTCTCCGGCTCGGGCGGCCGTTCCTTGGGCGGCGGAGGCGGAGGCGGCGGAGGCGGCGGAGGCGCAAGGGCGATCATCGGCGGCGGCGCCGTCGGACGGTTGACGCCGTCGGTGTCGGTCGCCAGCCGCCAGACACCGATCCCCAGCGCGACCAGGATCACGATGGGGATGGCGATCCGACCGATCGCGCCGATCTTCCGGAGAATGGGCTGGCCGCTCATCTGGCCGGGCTCAAGACGCTTCCGCCCGGCCGGTCACCAGTCCGACCTGGTTCAGGTCGAGCCGGCGCAGCAGGTCGAGGACGTCGGTGACGCGCTGGTACTGGACCACGGCGTCGCCCTTCACGACGATCGGGAACTCCGGCTCGGTCGCCTTGAGGGTGCGCAGGCGCGCCTCGAGTTCGGGCAGGGTCATCGGATAGGCGTCGAGGAAGACGTCGCCATTGCTGTTGATGGTGATCGCCTTGGTCTTCGGCTTGGCCAGGCTGGTCGCCGAACTGGCCTTGGGCAGATCGACCTTGATCCCCTGCACCGAAGCGGTCGTCAGGATGATGAAGACGATCAGCAGCACATAGGCCAGATCGAGCATCGGCGTGATGTTGATGTCGTCGTAGAGACGATCGTCGTCCTGCACTTGCATGGCGTGTCCCCCTCGTTCCGGCCGCTATTCGGCGGCTTCCGCGAAGGACGAGGCGCTGTAGCGCTCCGACGCACGCGTGATGAACTCGTCGACGAACACGAGCATGTTCGCCTGGACCGACTTGTTGCGGGTGACCACGTAGTTGTAGCCGAACAGCGCCGGGATCGCGACGCCGAGGCCGGCCACGGTGGCGAGCAACGCGGCGGAAATGCCGGGGGCGATGGCGTTGACGTTGACGTCGCCGGCCGCCGCGATGGCGGCGAAGGTGATCATCACCCCGACGACGGTGCCCAGCAGGCCCAGGAACGGACCGCCCGAAATGGCGATGGTCAGGATCACCAGCGACTTGGCCAGGCGCTGGTTCTCGCGCACCAGGGTGGCGTCCATCAGCGCGCGGATCACCTGGATCGCTTCGGCGCGCAGGATCGTCGAGCCGTGCTGGCGACGCCGCGCGATCTCGTCGGCCCCGGCGCGGTAGATGCGGTAGATCGAGGAGCTCTCCACCGTCCTGGCCTCCGACCTGGCGAGCCGGTCGGGATGGATCAGGGCCAGCAGGTCGTCGCCATGCTCGCGGAACAGCTTGACGAAGCGGTCGTTGGCGGCGTCGACGCGGCCGACATAGACCGACTTGCTCCAGATCACCCAGAATGAAGCCGCGCCCATCAGGCCCAGGATGGCGATGATCACCCAGGCGTCGAAGGTCACCGACTTGACGATCACGCCGAAGGGACCAAAGCCGGCGCCGGACTGCTTCTCGTCGCCCGCGAAGGTGGCCAGGCGGGATTCCGCGCCCTGCGAGACGGCGTCCATCTGGATCAGGGCCGGCGCTCGGGCGGACTTGGAGAAGCGCACCTCGTCCATCCCGCCGACAAAGCCGGCCAGGCCGCCTCCCGGCGCATCCGCCCCGATGGCGATCACGCTGTTCAGCGCCGGCGTGGCCGCCGGACCCGAGGCGGCCTCGCGGCCGTCGACATAGAGGACCGCCGTCCGGCCGTCGGAGACCACCGCAAGGTGGCTCCACTTGCCCTGCGCCAGCGGGGCCGAAGCGGTGAGCTTCTGGGTCCCGATCTCGACGAAGGGCGAGCCGTCCTGCAAGCCCATCACCAGGCCCTGAGCTCCATCGCGGCGAGCGACCAGGGCTGTCGAGCCGGCGATCGCGTCGGGCCTGACCCAGGCGGTGACGGTGAACGGCGCGCCCGCCGCCAGGGCCAGCGAGGGCGAGGCGGCGACGGTCATCGGCGCGCCGCCGGCGAAGCGGGCTCCGCGGCCGATCACCGAACCCTCGTCGGTCGTCGCCGGCGGGGTCTGGGCGTTGTTGGCGTTGGCGGTCTTGTCCTTCGGCGCGACGCCCGTGGCCGCATCGAAATGGAAGACGGCGGCGTAGTCGGCGTCGAAAGTGGCCGCCGTGTCGACCGCCGCCGTCGCTTCCTTGGCGCCGTAGTACATCCAGATCGTCCGGCTGGCGCCGACCGGGAACTCAGGGATGTCGACCCAGATCGTCGCCACGCCCAGCAGCGGATCGAAGCTCTCGATATGGTAGGCCAGAGGCGTCTTGTCGTCGGCGGCCACGAACCGCAGGTCCGCGCCGTTCTCGGCCGCGTCCTCGAACCGGAAATTGCCGCTGTGCAGGCGCAGCAGCAGCGGCGCGCGCCCGATCGTCCCGTTGATCGCCACGCCCTTGGCGGTGGTGTCGATGTCGATCTTGCTGCGATAGGGCCAGGTCTTGTCCCACCAGGCCAAGGCGCCCGTGGGCGCGGCGGCCGCGACCGCCAGCAGAGCCGCAAAGACGAAGCCTTTCAAACCGCCCCTGAGGGCTTGCGCGCCGCGCATCTTAGAACTCCGCTTTCAGGCTGAAGGAGAAGTACGGTCGCCCGGTCGTCCGGTTCGGCCCGTTTCGCAGGGGGAAGGCGGCGACGACGTCGCCGTCCAGGTGTTCGAAAAGCTGCAGACGCGTGCCCAGGCCGGCGCTGTAGAGGAAGAACTCCTCGCGCTGCTCCGGCAGGGGCTGGCTGACCCAGAGGCCGGCGGCGTCGAGGAAGGCGTAGGCCTTCCAGTTGTCGAGAACGCCAGGAACGCTCGCCAGCACGGGCGACTGCAGCTCGATCGCCCCCATCACGCCGCCGTCGCCGACGGCCTCCGCCGACAGGTAGCCGCGCACGCTGCTCAGGCCGCCGGCCGAGAACTGCTCGGCCGAGGGCAAGGCCATGTCGGCGATCTGGCCGGAAAATCGAGCGCTGGCCTCGAAGCCCCGCCCCACCGGGCGGACGTGCTGAAGGTCCACGTTCATATGGACGAAATTGGCCCGCGCGTCGGCGCGGCGGTCCTGGAAGCCGCCGTCGTCGTCGCCGAAACCGCGGGTGTTGGCGGTGACGGCGAGGCTGGCCGTGGTGAGGGACGCGCCCTGGCGCCGCCACGTGTAGGTCGCGTTGATCGGCCAGTACTCGATCTGGCCGTCGCTCACCGCCGTGGTGTCGAGCCGCACGAACTCGAAGTACTTCTTGTAGTCGATGCCGGCCGACAAGCTCTGGCTGACGGGGCCGGAGGACGGGATCTGGTAGATCAGCCGCGCGCCGACGGTCGTGCCCTTGCCCAGCACCGACACGCCGCCCACCGTCGCCACGTCGCTGTTGGACCGGAAGCCGTAGAGCAGCGCCGTGAACGGCGTGTTCCAGATCGGCGCGACATACGAGCCCGCATAGACCTCGGTGTCGGACCGGCGCTCGGGGGCGAACTGGTAGGTCAGCGACACGCTGTGCCCGCGCTGCCAGAGATTGTCGTAGCGGAGGTTGGTCGACAGCCGCAGGGGCATGGTCGAGGCGCTGTGGTCGTTGTTCAGCTCGACGCTGCCATGCAGGGGCGCCTCCTCGGCGACCTGCAGGTCGACATCGACCGTTCCGGGCGCCGCGCCGGCGCGGATGATCGGCGTGACCTGTCGGTCCGGCAGGCGGTTGGCGGCGGCGAGCTGCACCTGGGCGGCGTTGAGATCGGGCACCTGGCCTTCGGCCAGGGCCGGCACGGCGTCCCTCACCGCCTCCAGCGAATGGTACTTCGACCCCACCACGCGCAGGCGGCCCACGGGCGCCTCCACCACGTGCAGCTTGACCACGCCTTCCGAGACGTTCTGGCGCGGCACCTCGACCACGACGGTCTGGAAGCCTCTGGCATGATAGGCCGCCTCGAGCGCCTTCTGTGCTCCGGCGACATCCGCGCGGGTCCGGCCCGGCCCCATGAAGGGATAGATCGCCTTCTCCAGCGTGACCTGGTCGAGAACGCTGTTGCCGTCGATGTCGATGGCCTGGATGTCGAAGGTCGGTTCGGGCTGAGCGGAGGCGTCCTGAGCGGCGGCGTTGGAAGCGACCAGGGCGCAGGCCGTGGCCAGGACGCCCAGGGCGAACCGCAGGGCGCGCGTCGGCGGGTCCATTCGTCCCTCGCGCATCAGCTCACGCGGCGGCCTGCCGCTCGCGAGACACGACGTCTGTAAAGACAAAGATCAGACCCCCAGGCACAAGTAGCCGCCGCGCTTGCGCGCGACGCCCTCACAGCACGAAAGAGTGTCGAAGACGTCGATACTTCGGCCCTAGCAACCGAACTCGATGCACGATTGAAATCCCAAACTCGCCTACTGATCGCGAGTGGGTTCAAGCCCTACGAAATGTAGGGTCGCGCCGCCTTTGACAGCCCTGTTTGTGTTAAAGACAGCTCGGGCAGGAGGATCGCGACAAGAAATTGGATGAAGTTTTTGCGTCGGTCCGTGGAGGACCCGCGGCCGTCATCGAAGCAGGGATACGCCGCCGGGCAGATCGACGAGCCGCGCGCCTGTGAGATCCCGGATTTGCTCGATCGCGGTCTGGATCTGGCTGGTGCGGAAGACGCCGTAGACCGGACGTCGCGCCAGGGCCTCGCTGACCAGGAAGATCTTTCCAGGCCGATAGCGGTTCAGTTCGTCCACGACGCTCTGCAACGGAGTGTCGCGGAAGATCAGCAGCCCCTTGCGCCAGGCCGAGGTCACCAGGGTGTCGACCGCCTCGGTCGCGCCCAGGCCGTTCTGGCCATAGCGCACCTGACCGCCAGGGCTCAGGCGCGCGCGGTGCCCCTGATGCTCGACCTCCGCCGCCCCGCCGAGGCAGGTCACGCAGACATCGGGACCGTCGTGGCGGACATTGACCTGACCCTGGTTCACAAGGATGCGGCCCTCGGCGGCGCGAACCAGGAAAGGAGCGCCCTCCGGCCGGTCGGCGCTGACCATCGCCTCCCCCGCCAGCACCTCGACGCCTCCGGCGGTTCCCGCGCTCTTCAGCAGCGAGACGCTGGTGCGAGTGTTGAGCTCGAGCGACACGCCTTGCGCCGGCGAAGAGGAACCGCGCTCGCCAACGCCCGTGTGGTAGTCGGAGGTCATGCGGCCGAGGCCATCGGCCAGCAGATCCGAGCGGACGTAGATCGCGTAGCTGGCGGCGACCGCCGCCGCGGCGCTCCCGCCGACCAGCACGGCGCGGCGTCCCGGATCGAAGCGGCCGCGCGCGGCCCGGCCCCGGCGTCGGGCCAGCGCCGTCGGACGAAGCTCGCCCGCGTCCCGCGCTTGCACCGCCGAGCGCACCTGGCGCTGGAGGCGCACGACCTCGGCGAAGGCGGCCTGATGGGCCGGGCTTTGGGCGCGCCAGACCTGGAACCGGCCAGCTTCGTCCTCGGTCACCGCGCCGGACAAGAGCCGATTCAGCCACGTCAGCGCTTCAAGCGCCAGCGCGTCAGAGGCGGCGCTTTCGTTCAGATCGCTCATAAGCGGCATGACCCAGGCAAGGAAGCTCGGCCCCAAGGGAGTGGACGACACTCTAGAGACAATCAACGGTGGGAATCGCGACGCGAAGAGCGATCTTTTTCTTTGCAGAACCGCCGAACATGTTCGGCGGCCAGTTCCAGTTCCCGCTGGATGGTCCGCAAGTGGACATTGTGGGTCGCCGCCAGGGCCGCATGCGGCACGCCGCCGCCCCAAGACGCCTCGAAGATCGCCCGGCGACGTGGCGGCAGTTCCTCGAGCGCTCGGATGAGCAGGGCGACCTCAGACCGACTTTCGGCCACCCGCGCCGGATCCGGCGCGTCGTCCGGAATGCCGATCAGCGCTTCGGTCTCCGAGAAGGTCAGGTAGCGGCTTTCGACCTTCCGCCTGTTCTTGGCGATATTGATCGCCGTGCGAAACAGATAGGCGTCGAGGTTGCGAACGGGTTCGGAGGGGTCGGTGCGCTGCAGGCGCAGGAACGTCTCGTGCACGGCCTCGCGCGCGAGATCCGCCGATCCCAGGCGGCGGGTGAGCCTGCGAACGAAATCGTCATACCGGTCGAGCAAGTGCTCTCGCAGACCGGTCCAGCTCGAGTCGGACATCGAACATCGCCCCAACGCATCGGCTCGGCGGAATTCATCCGCCCGCCAAACTGCAACACCGCCCGAAGGCGGCCCCCTATGGATCAGTCCGCACCTTCATGATGGGTTGAATGAAACCGGAAGCTGCACCGCCAACGGCGACGGCAGACCGGCGGGCACATGCGGCATGGGCTGAGCCCGCAACACCGTCGCGACGGCTTCGTTGTCCAGGGCCTCGAAGCCTGAGCTGGCCTTGACCCAGACGCCGATGACCTTGCCGTCCTGGTCGACCATGAACAGGATCTGCGCAACGCCCTTGGCGCCGAGGCCCTGAGCTTGCGCGGGATAGCGCCGGAAGGGCTGGATGTGGGCCAGCAACTGCGCGCGATAGTCCGAGCCCGCCGCCGAAGCGATCGAGGCCGCTGGCCGGGCCTGGACGTCTCCGACGTCCGTGGCGGCGTTCCGGCGATCTCCGTCCTCGCCGCCTTCGACCCGCGGCGAGATCTCCTGGACGGACGTCGCTTGCCAGCTGTCGGGAGACTTCGTCGCGGCCGGGCCGGCGATCGACGCCGCCTCGGCCGCCGACGCGGGAACTTCGGAGACCAAGCTGACCAGGATCGCTCCGGAGTCGTCCGCCTCCATTGCCGGCAAGGCCCGTCCTTCCCACGCGTGCGAAAGAAGGACGGCGGCGAAAAAACCGTGCAGGATCACGGCTCCAGCAAAACCCAAGACATTGAAATGCTGGGGGTAAACACGCAACCGCGACACCAATCCAATTGCTGCCGCGACCGCACGACGGCCAGGCGTTGACGATCAGTCCCATGCCCGCGAGAGAAACGGACTACGACTTCCGCGGCAATCTAGGGCGCCACCGTAAAGGTAGCGTGACAGCCGACCACGCCTAATCCGTGTGGAAATGATGATGAACCCAGGCGACTTCGATGACAGCGTGCCCTCTGCCCACGATCTGAGCCCAGCCTAGCCCGCCGGCCGCGAGGTGATCGTCAGAACCACGGGCTGCGGCAGCCCTTCGGGCGGAGGCGCGCTGATTGTCACGCCCCGGACGGCCTCGGCGATGGCGAGGTCGCGGCGCGCGTCGCCGGACGAGTCGGCCGCGACCATCTCGGTCACCTGGCCGGTCGCGCTGATCCACAACCTCAGTGTCACCCGGTATGAGCCGCCCGT
This sequence comes from Caulobacter sp. GW821-FHT09B11, assembly GCF_059418205.1. NCBI lineage: Bacteria > Pseudomonadati > Pseudomonadota > Alphaproteobacteria > Caulobacterales > Caulobacteraceae > Caulobacter > Caulobacter sp. GW821-FHT09B11. Next base: position 232,666 of record NZ_JBWKPK010000001.1, read on the forward strand.
GGTGGAGCGGTGGCTCACCAAGGCCTGGTGCACGGCGCTCCGGACCAGGCCCCCATAGAGCCTGAGGTCGAGCCGCGCCGCCTCTTCGCCGATCGTCGCGGCGCCGCGCACGTCCAGCGTGTCGAGGGGAAGCACCGCCATGCCGACGGGCGGCGGACCGAACGAGGGCGGCGCGGCGACCGGCTTGCGCGGTCGCAGCACGACGCTGTGGCGGCTGGTGAACTCCGGCTCCAGTCCGGTTTCCGCCAGCAGGATGCGCAGGGCGGCCTCGGGCGTGTACAGGCCCGAAACGCCTTGGGATCGCAGCGCCTCGCTGCTCGGCCGGTCGTACAGAACCTGCATGCCGGTGGCGAGCGCATAGGCCTCTATGGCCTCGCTGAGCGTACGGGACGGGATGTCGAAGCGCAGGAGCGACGGTTGCGCCGTCGCCTGGGGTTGGACCTGAACCGCCCCCGCCGGGCAGATCGTCAGGAGCCAGAGGCCCGCCGCCAGCGCGCCACACGCCACGCCGTCGCCACGCGACGTCCGGCGCCGCAAACCTAGCGCGAGCGATCGCATGATAATCGTCGACAGCTCCCCACCCGGACGACCATGACCCCATCGTCTCGCGTCGTACGTATCAGCTTCGCGTCCGTTCAGTCCACGGCGCGGATCCAGAAGGGCGCGGTCCGGTCCCCGGTGAGTTCGGCCACGACGGTTCGCCGAAAGACCCTGCCCCGCCCTTCCCTGGCCGTCAGCCGCACGGTCAGCGCCCGACCGACGTGGCTGGCCGTGGAGGCTTCCAGCGCCGTCCGCTGTCCGGCGATCTCCCGCGCCCGCGCTATGGCGTCCGGCGAATCCGCGCCGACGGCCGTCATGGCCGCGAGGGCCAGGGGATGGGCCGTGCGCGGGCTGAAGGGTCCATCGCCAAAGAACAGCGTGACGGCGGGCCGGATCTCGTCCAGCAGCGTCTGATCCATGCCCTCGATCTCGGCCAGCTCGTCCACCGACCGGATCGGCCCCAGACGGGGGCGAACACCGCGCTGGGCGTTGCGCAGCGACTGTCCGGCCACGCGATCGCCGTTGTCGCGCCAGTCCAGCACGCCATCGACCAGTCGGCTCAGGCGGGGCTCCGGCACGCCGGCCGCCTCGAACAGGCGGCGCAGCTCGGCTTCGCCCATCAGGTTGAGCGGCGCCTTTCCATGCTCGTCCTCGACCGTCACGACGACCTCCACGCCCTGCACATCGAGGCGATGGGGGCGCCCGTCGAGGGACCAACGGCTCGCCGCGTCGCGGGCCGCCAGCCTATGGATCGCCGTCGCCAGGCCGGCGTCGGCCGCGGCCTCCAGGCGCGCGGTCGAGATCTGGGCGTCGAAACTGGCCGTCGCGCCGCGGTCGGCCGCCAGGACGGCGTAGGCGAGATAGGAAAAAATCAGCACACTGATCATGACCGGGACCAGGGCGGATCCCTTCCGCCTCTCCCGGTCTGGACGGTGGGTCACGGCCGGAACTTCGCGGGCTCGGGCGCGATCGAACGGATCTTCTCGCGCAGTTCGTCCGTCACCGCCTGGATCTCGACGCTGTTGCGCAGCACCCGCGGCGTCAGCATCACGAGAAGCTCGGTGCGCTCGCGCCGGTTGTTGCGCGAGCCCGCCAGGGCGCCCAGGACCGGCACCGCGCTTATGAACGGCACGCCGTCGCGCGTCTTGCTGTTTCGGTCGCGGATCAGTCCGCCCAGGGCGACAGTCTGGCCATCCTGCACGGCGATCGAGGTGGCGATCTTCCTGACCGAGATGGTCGGCGAGTCGATCGTCGAGCTCGAGGTCTGAGAGACGTCGCTGACCTCCTGGACGATGTCCAGAAGGACCAGGCCGCCGCTGTTCACGCGGGGCGTCACCTTCAGCAGCACGCCGGTGTCGCGGTAGTCGATGGAGTTGATCACCGAGTCGTTGTTGAGGGCCGACCCGGTCGAAATCGGCACCTGGTCGCCGACCTCCAGCGAGGCCGTGTGATTGTTGAGCACCATCAGGTTGGGCGCCGACAGCACCTCGACGTCCGTGACGCTGGACAGGGCCGTGAGCGTGGCGGCTACCGAGCCGCTGTTGAGCAGATAGGCGAAGCCCGGGAAATTGGGCGCGACGGCCTCGGTCTTGCCCTGGGTGAGGATCGCCTGATCGTTGCCCGACCGGATGAACCACTGGCTGCCGTAGCGCAGCGCGTTGTTGAGGGCGATCTCGGTGATCACCGCTTCGACCACCACCTGCATCGGCGCCACGTCCAGCTTGCGCAGCGCATCCTCGATCAGGGCGTACTCGCGGGGCGTGGCGTAGGCGATCACGGCGTTGTTGGTGTCGTCGCCGGTCAGGACCAACCCGTCGGCGACGCCTCCGCCGCCGGGCGAAACCGGCGCGGGAGACTGCCCCGGCAGCGTCGTCCCAACGGGCGGCGCCAGCAGCGGCGAGGACGATGGCCGCACGCCGGTGCGGTCCTCCGGGCCACCGTCCGCCCCTCGCGCGCCTGACGCCGCGCCCTGACCCCGTCCGAACGCGGCGCTCAACACCTTGGAGAGGTCCGAGGCCCGCCCGTTCTGAACGCGGTAGACGAAGAGACGCCGCTCGCCGGATTGTCCCTCGCGGTCCAGGACCTCCACCCACCGGCGGACGTCGTCCAGGTATTGCGCCTGGGACGATACGGCCAAAACGCCGTTCAGCTTCTCCATGGCGATCAGCCTGACCCGTCCCGCCATCGGCGACTCCGGCGCGTTGATCAGGCGATCGAGTTCCGGCGCGATCAGCCGCGCATCGGTGTTCTTGGGCACGTAGAGGCCAAAGCTCATGCCCTTCAGCCAGTCGACGTCGAACTGCTCGACGAGATCGCGCACCCCGCGCCTCTGGCCGGAGACGCCCGAGAGCACGATCGTGTTGGTGACCGGATCCGCGGCCGCGATCACCCCCGGCGCGATGGGATCGATCAGGGTTTTCAGGGCTGTGGGACTGGCGAATTTCAGCTGGATCGTCTCGGTCCCGAAGCCGGCCTGATCGCCCGTGACGGCTCCGCCCTGGGCGCGGGCCTCGGCCAGGCCGACGACGGTCTGCACGCCGTCGCGGACGACCAGCGCCAGGCCGGCGTTGCGCAAGGCTTCCTCCGCCACGGGCAGCACGTCGGCCCGCGCGATCGGCTGGGGCGTGACCAGGGTCACCACCCCGGCAGCCGAGGGCGCGACGGCGTAGGGCATGCGCAGGATGTCGCCGAACACGGCCTTGGCGAACTCGTTCACCCTCACGCCGGGAAGGTTCAGGGCGATCGGACCCGGACGCGGCCGCCATGGCGAGCGCGGCGCCGAGGATGCTGGATAGGTTTCGGCGCCGCGCAGGATGGTCGAACGCACCCGATCATCGGACAACGGTCGCTCCGGCGCCGGCGGCGCCTCGACCCTTGGCGCCGCGCTCCGCTGCGGGCGCAGCGTCGGCGCGGGAGGAGATGCGCAGCCGGCCAGCGCCAGACCGGCGCAGGAGACGGACAGGAAGGCGCGAACGCGGCGGGTCATGGGCGAACTTCCTGGATGGGCGATGGGGGAATGGAGGTCGATCCGGACGGACCGGTGTCGCCGATCGTGGCGTTGACGCGACCGCCGGGCCCCTCGAAGACGGCGCTCCTTCGGCCGACGGACAGCAGCCGCCAACCCCGCCAGCCTTCGCCCACCCGTACGACCCGCGCCGCGCCGTCGCCGCCGCGGACCACGGCGCTGCCCGCGCGCTGATCGCTGACGACGCCGATCAGGATCGGCCTCTGGGCGTCGGGCGAGGTCGCCTCGCCGACGGCGCCGACCGTGCGACGGTCGGGCGAGAACAGCGGCCTGGCCGTGAGGGCGGCGTAGTTGGGGATGGGCGAGGCCATCGGCGATCGCGGGGCCGGCGCCGAGCCGCGCTCCCGCGGGCGAAAAGCCGTCTCGACCGGCCACGCGACCTGCGCCGCCAGACCGGCGAGCAGGACCGCGCACAACAGCGCCGGCGTGAACGCGCCGCTACCGGGTCTGGGGAGGAAGGACATGGAAGGCCGAGATCTGGAGCCGAACGGCGAGCGGTCCGGGCTGTCCGGTGCGGGCCGCCTGCTCGGCGTTGATGGAGACATAGTCGACGACGACATAGGGCGCCTCGTTCTCGATCCGCCTGAGGCCGGCGTTCAGCTGGTTCAGCGTCAGCGTGGCGTCGGCGCGCACGCTGACCCACCCCGCGGGCGTTGCGGTCCGAACCTCCTCGGCGGCGCCGACCACGGCGCCTTCCTGGGCAAGGCTGCCGGTCAGCCTCTGCTTCAGGGCCTCGATCGCCAGGCCCCGGCTGGGTGCGGTGATCTGGAATGCGCGACTGGTGCGCTTCTGTTCGACCAGGGCGGCGCGCAGGGCGGGCAGGCTCGTCAGCAGCCGCTGGTCGCGCGCGTGGCGGTCCAGCGCCTCTTGCCGCCGCTCATCACGCGCCTGGAAGCCTCCCAGGACGGGGCCGGCCACGGCCAGCCAGGCCAGGCCGACCAGCCCGGCTAACACGCCCAGGGCCAAGATGCGTCGTTCCCGGGCCGTCAGCGTCCTCATTGGCTCCCCTTCGCCGCCGAGTCCGCGATGACGTCGAAGGGCTCGACGCCGCTGGCCGTCTTGACGGGCATGTCCGACAGCAGCGAGCGCGGATTAGTCAGGGCCGGGGTCCGACGGAGGGCCGCAGGGACGTCGAACCCCTGCGTCTTGAAGCCGGCGACACGCACCGCGCGTCCGTTCCATTCCAGCCGATGGACCCACTGGCCGTCCGGCAGGACCTTGCTGACGGCGTCGATGATCCGCAGGGGTTCGTTGCGCGAGCGCCGGGTCAGGAGATCCAGACGCGTCCGCTGGCCTTCCGCGACCGCCTGGCGGAGCCTGGAAGCCGCCATAACCTTGGGCTGCTCGGCCGCGACCGCCGCTTCCAGGCGCCGCACGTCCCGCAGGTCCATGAAGACGGCCATCGCCACGTTGAGCGCCACGAGACCGGCGCAGGCCGACCACCAGAGGGTTCGCCGACGATCATGCGCGTCCCCCTGCCCGGCCCTGATGGCGGCCATGAAGTCGATGTCGACGCCGCCATTCTCGGCCTCGACGCCGAGCCGCTCGACCTCCAGGCCGAGGATCCTCGCCTGTTCCAGAGCGGCCAGGGCCCGCTCCCGCGGGACCACGGCCAGACGCAGCCGCCGGCGCCCGCCGCGATCGGTCGCCTCTTCGGCGAGCGCGTCGAAATAGACCCGATCCGCCGGGAACGGCGTCAGACGGTCCATGTTCTCGGTCAGCATCCGGCGCAGGTCGCGGGAAGACAGGGGCGGAAGATCGATCCGGCGCACCAGCACGGCCTGGGCCGGAAGCAGGATGTCCGCCCGCCGTGCGACCGAGGTCGGCGGAGGCGCGGGCTGGACCAGGCGTCCGTCGCGCCAGAGCTGGATCGCGCCGTCGTCGCCGATCCGCGCCGTCCAGGGCGCATGCCGCCGGCTTCCGGAACGCCACCGGGCGGGGATCACGTCGGCCAGTTCGTCGATCCACCAGACGACGCCGTCGCGGCACCAGCGCGCGATCGTGGCGAGGTCGGCGTTGAGGACCTGCTGAAGAGTCATCGCGCCCTGCATCCGCCGGTCTGCTCGACCAGCACGCATTCGGTGTCGATATCGGCCAGAGGATGAACCACGAGGTCGGGCCAGCGTCGCTGGTTGGGGTCGGCGGGCTCGAGCCGGATCCTCACCAGCGACGGCATCCGGGGCCGTTGCCGCCAGTTGGAGCGCCAGTGCGGATTGGGATCCGGATCCACACGGCCGAAATAGCTGATGTCCAGCGCCCCGACCCCGCGCAGAAGGACGTCGCGCCTGTCCGGCCGGGTTGGGTCCAGGGCCACGTCGCTGACGGACTCCAGGACCAGATCCCCGCCGGCGTCGAGCATCAGGCGATAGCGGCGCAGGGCTCCGGGGCCATGGCGCTGGGCGGACGGAGCCAGGAATGTGAGGCGCGCCGCCTCGCCGTCGAAGTCGGGGCCCGCCGGCCGCATGTCGTAGCGCGTCGCCGGCACCGCCTGCTGCAGCCGCGTGCGCAGCAGGCCGAAGGCGGCCTCGACCGCCTCTCCGCGGCTGGTGGCGCGGTCCATCCGCGTCCAGGCGCTCCCCCGACCCGAAAGCCCGGACAAGAGCAGCGCGCTCACCAGGGCCAACACGCCCAGCGCGACCAACAGCTCGATCAGGGTGTAGCCGGAGCGCTGCATGGTTCAGCCCTCGGGCGCCAGGCGACGGCTGGCCAGCACCACCACGGGCCGCGCGGCGTCCTGGGGCTGCACGGTGACCGTCACGCAGTAAAGCGCGCCGGCGGCGCTGTCCCCGCTCGCGTCGGGGCAAGGGTCGGCGTCGATGCGCCATGCGAAGCCGTCCTGCTCGCCCGTGACCGCGCCGCCGGCCAGCCGCGTGGCGAAGCCCAGGCTGGCAAGCTGCGAGCGCGCCACCATCAGGGCTGCGCGGCGGGTCTCGATGTCGCGATGCCGCGCCCGGCTGTCGCGCGTCACCTGGGCGACGCCGACCAGGACCAGGGCCAGGATCGCCAGGGCGACCAGGGCGTCGATCAGGACCGAACCCGCGCGCGACCGTCGCATCACAGGGCGTCCACGACGCCGGTGGCGGGATCGACCACGATGCCGAGGCCTTGCCGTTCCGCCGTCAGCCGCAGCCGTCCCCCTTCAACTGAGCCGTCGGGAAAGAAGCTGGTCGAAGATCCAGCGGGCGTCAGGCGTAGCCCGCCGACCAACGCCCGGCGCGGACCCGGCGTCCAGCCGTAGCCGGCCCCGTCCCCAGCGACGACCAGACTGACCCGCGCGCCGCTGGTCAGAGCCTGGGCCCGGGCGATGCGAAGATCCGCGCGCAGGCCCGCCGCGGCCTGCTGAACGCGCGCCCACGCCAGTCCGGCCCTCATCTGGGGAAAGGCGATCATGGCGATCATGGCGGCGATGGCGACCACGACCATGGCCTCGATGAGCGCGACGCCGGCCCGACGGTCACCAGTTGCCGACATCTTTGGCCTCTTTCGAACCGCCTTCGGCGTTGTCCGAACCGAGGGTGTAGATGTCGACGGCCCCCTTCTGCCCCGGGCTGCGGTAGAGATACGGCCTCGACCACGGATCCTGCAGCGCATCCGCCTTCTTGAGATACGGACCATCCCAGCCGATGGCGGAAGCCGGCGCGGTGACCAGGGCGGCCAGCCCTTCCTCCTGCGTGGGGTATCGGCCGACGCTGATCTGGAACAGGTCCAGCGCCGCCTCGATGTTCTGGATCTGCACCTTGGCGGTCTGGCTGCGCGATGAGCCCAGGTACTTGAGGACCTGGGGCGCCACGATGGCCGCCAGCAGGGCCATGATCGCCAGCACCACCAGCAACTCCAGCAGGGAGAACCCCGCGCGGCGGCGTAGTCGGGCGACCGACATCGGTCGGCGATCCTGGCGACGGAAGATGTTCCTGAGAGGGGTCATGATGCGAGGGCCATATCGTTGAAGCCGAGGATGGCGGACATGATGGCGGCGATGATGCCGCCGACGGCGATGCCCATCACGATGGTGATCGCGGGCGTCAGCAGAGCCACGAACCGCTCCAGCGCCGTGCGCACGTCGCGGTCGAGAACGTCGGCCAGCCGGCCCAGCATCTGCGGAAGCTGGGCGGTCTCCTCGCCCGTCCTCAGGAAGCTGATGGCCACGGTCGGGAACAGGCCGGTGGCGGCCAGCGGGCGCGTGAGCCCCCCGCCCTCCTTCAATCCCGCGACCACGCGCTCGACGGCTAAGGCCACATGGCTGTTGACCAGCGACCGGCGCGCGATCGCCAAGGCAGTGGGCAGGGGCACGCCGCCCTCAACCAGACTGCCCAGGACGCGAGCCAGGCGGGCGGTCTCGGCGGCCTTGATCAGCGGTCCCAGGCGCGGGAGGCCGAGCAGCAGCCTGTCCAGGGCCAGGCGCATCGCCGGCTGCCTCAGCCAGCGCCAGACCACCGCCCCCGCCACGATCGACGCCAGCAGCACGGCCAGTCCGTAGGCGCGGACCAGGTGGCTGGCGGCCATCACGACCCGTGTGGCCACGGGCAGTTGCGCGGCGTTGTCGGAGAACAGCCCCTCGAACTGCGGCACCACGAACAGCAGCATCATCAGGATCACGCCGCCGGTGACCACGGTCAGCAGGGTTGGATAGACCATGGACGAGACGATGGTCTGTCGCAGGGCCTCGGCCCTTTCGAGGGTGTGGGCAAGGCGCGAGAGAGCCAGGGCCAGGCGGCCGTCGGCCTCGCCCGCCTCGACCATGGCGCAGGCCATCGGGGAGAAAAGTCCGCCGGCGCCGGCCATGGCGCGCGACAGCGACGCGCCCTCCTTGACCTGCTTCTGCAATTGGACGAGCGCGGCCTTCAGCACCGGCTCGGCGGCGTTCTCGACGGAGATCGACAGCGCCCGGTCCAGCGACAGGCCGGCCGTCAGCAGGACCGACAGCTCGCTCATGGCATTGACCACGGCCCGTCGCGCGGCCGCGCCCGGCGTCTTGATCCTGGCCGTGCGGGCGGCGGTCTCGATCGCGTCGATCGGCGTCAGGCCCGACCGGCGCAGGCTTTCCATCGCCTCGCGGCGCGAGGCCACCAGCAGTACGCCCGACCTGACCTCGCCGGTGGGCGAAAGGGCCCGATAGCTGAACGTGGCCATGACGCTCATTCCTCCCGGGTGACGCGGAGGATTTCGTCGATGGTGGTCTGGCCGGCGAGCGCCTTGGCCATGCCGTCCTGCAGCATGGTGCGCATCCCCGCCGCGACGGCGGCGCGCTCGATCTCGCGCGCCTCGGCCCGGGCCAGCACCAGGCGGGCGATCTCATCGTCGACGGGCAGCAATTCCAGGATGGCCAGCCGCCCCTTGAAGCCGCTGCCGCCGCACGCTTCGCAGCCCCGCGGCGCCCAGAGCGTCGGCGAAGGGCCAAGGCCCTGAGCGGCCGCGCCGAGCGCCGACAGCTCCTTGAGGCCCGGATGATGCGGAACGCGGCAAGCAGGGCAGAGCCGGCGCACCAGGCGCTGGGCCAGCACGGCGTTGACGGTCGAGCTGATCAGGAAGGGCTCCATGCCCATATCGACCAGGCGGGTCACCGCGGCGGCGGCGCTGTTGGTGTGCAGCGTCGAAAGGATCGTGTGGCCGGTCAGGGCCGACTGCACCGCCACCTGGGCGGTTTCCAGGTCGCGGATCTCCCCGACCATCATCACGTCCGGATCCTGGCGCAGGAACGATCGCAAGGCCGCGGCGAAGGACAGGCCGATCGTGGGGCTGACCTGAGTCTGGTTCACGCCGGCCAGGCGGTACTCGATCGGGTCCTCGATGGTCAGGATCTTGCGCGTGGGCGCATTCAGCGCGGCCAAGGCCGCATAGAGCGTCGTGGTCTTGCCGCTGCCGGTCGGCCCCGTGACCAATACGATGCCGTGCGGTCGCGCCAGCATCTCCAGGAACGGCGGCAATATGGTCGCGTCGAAGCCCAGGTCGCCGAAATCGAGCGTCAGGTTCGAGCGGTCCAGCAGGCGCAGGACCACGCTTTCGCCGTACAGCGTCGGCGAGGTGGCGACGCGCAGGTCGATCTCGTGCCCGCGCACGGCCAGGCGCATGCGTCCGTCCTGCGGCAGGCGCCGCTCGGCGATGTTGAGATTGGCCAGCACCTTCACGCGCGACACGAAGGCCGCCTTGACCTGAGGCGGCAGGGTTTCCTGGTCCTGCAGCACCCCGTCGATGCGAAAGCGCACCTTCAGTCCGTCCTCGCTCGGCTCGGCATGGATGTCGGAGGCGCGCAGCTCGGCGGCGCGCGAGATCAGGGCGTTGACCACGCGCACCACCGGCGCGTCGCTGGCCAGATCCTTGAGGCGCTCCAGATCGGCCTCGTCCGCTCCATCCTCGACCGCCGCGGCCTCGCCCTGGACCGCGCCGTACAGGCGGTCGAGGGCGGCGTCGACGTCGCCGGCCTTGGCCACCACGGCTTGGACGGGCAGCCCGAAAGCATAGCCGAGCGCGCGCGACACATAGTCGTCGAACGGATCCACCAGGGCCACCCGCACGCGATCGTCGTGCAGGGCGATCGGCACCGCGCTCACCTCTCTCAGGAAGCGCGGCGACACCAGATCGCCACCGATCGGCTCCGGCGGAAAGTCTTCGGGCGCGGCCTGGTCCAGCCCCGTGGCCCCGGCCAGGGCGTCGGCCAGGGCGCGCTCGGAGACCAGGCCCAGGCGCGTAAGCACCGCGTCCAGTCGATCCCCGCTTTCGCCCTGCACCGCCTTGGCGCGAGACAAGCCTTCAGCCGCGACGATGCCGCTGTCGGCGATAAACTGTTGAAACGAAATCTGCTCCACACTCGACATGTTTAAAAACTCTATCAGAGCACATCCGCATATAATTCATCTATATAGAACCCAACTCTTGATGTAATCAGTAAATTGATGACAATCTAAAGACTACAAACAAGTCATAACCGCACAGCTAAGGCTCTATAAGCTTTAGCTGCAAGGCAATGACCACCGCGCGAAGCTTGTTGGTCGCGCCAAGTTTACGCGTGGCGTTGCCGAGGTGAAATTCGACGGTCCGTTCGGCGACCTTGATGCATTGCGCCGTCTCGCTGGTGGTCAGCCCCTGGGCGGCGAACCGAATGCACTCGATCTCCCGCGCCGTGAGGACGGGGATTTCCGACCGGGGCGCGTCCGGTTCGGCGCTCATGTCGCCGCCGCGATCTTCGGCGACGGGGACGTAGCGGCCGGCGGCGGCGCCACGCGGAGGCGCAGCCGTATCGGCAGCCGCAAACCGGCCGGCGGCGGCTCCGACAGCCTCCGCCCCTCGAAGACCGCCCGCAGGTCGGCGTTCGGCTCGGCCTGGGCGAAGACGGGCGCCGCGACGCGGGAAACCAGACCGTCCGGCGCGATCCACACGCTCATGGGCAGGTCCACAGCCTCGCCGCCCCGCTCGTCCCGAAGACCGTCGAGATAGTCCCGCAGGCGGGTCGCGGCCGGCGTCGGCTCGTCCAGCCAGGTCGGAAAGGTTCTTCCAGCCAGTTCGGCATAGCGCGTCCAAGCCTCGGGCGGCGGATCGGCGGGCGGCGCGGCCAGGGCCGGTCCGCCACCGAGCAGGCCCAGTCCCAGCAAAGCGATGAGCTTGCGGATCATCACCATCACGGAGCCTTGGGCGCCGCGGCCGACTCTGCCGGCAGGGTTTCGCGTGGAAAGGTGATGGTGGTGATCCTGGCGTCCAGCCCCTGCACCACCGCGGCCGTCAGGTCCGCGGCGGGATTGCCGCCCATCATCGCATCCCGAGTCAGCAGAAGACCGCACTTGCGGCTCGCATAGACCTGGACGATGACCGGCTGGGCCTGGTTGGCGATGCCGCCCAGCGCCTTGATCCGCGTCGCCTCGATCTCGCGCTCGCGCAGCGCGGCCTTGCGCTGGAGGGCGTCCCAGCGCGCGGCCAACGGCTTGCCGCGCTCTTCGAGTTGAGCCGGCGTCAGGGTCGCCTTCTGAGCTTCGAGCGTCTTGAGATCGGCTTCGATCGGCGCACGCTCGCTCTCGATCTCGGCCTGGACCTGCCTGGACAGTTCGAGCAGGCGCGCATTGGCGGCCTGGCCCACCTTGGCGTTGGCCAGGACCGCGTCACGGCTCAGCACGCAGACCCCCGGCACCACCGGGCCGACCAGGGCCTCGCCGGACGAGCCCGTCGCCGCCTGGCCGAGCGCGGAAGACCCCAGGAGGCTCAGGCCGACGGCGGAAACAACGGCGATCGAATGTCGGATCATCGGCCCAACCCCGGAGAAGCGGCTCGCTCGTCGGTCCGGCGGCCAAGGCTGCTCGGTACGAAAAACGCATCTGTTCCTAGAGCCTCTCCAGACCCGGTGAACCTGTGGGTTTCAACAGGCCACCAGGATCGCGCCGACCTGTGGGAACCCACAGGGTCTGGCGGAGGGGACTTGTGGCATTGACCACCACCGCTTCCCTCCGCGTCGTGAAATCCGTGATGCCGTCCGCGCCCGATCGCTCCTCCGATCGAACCAACGTGATGTCCGAAGAGCCGCCCATCGTCGTCTGCGCGGGCGTCGCGGGCTGGAAGCGCAAGGCCGTCGGCCAACTGATCGCGGGCGCCGACGCCGGTCGTACTCCACGCTTCGCCCGCGATGCGGCTTCGGCGATCAGGCTGGCCCGTTCCAGGAGCGGCGCGGTCGGCGTATGGCCCTCGCGCGCGCCGCATGGCCTGACCGCGCGCGCCGAGGCCGCCGGCGTTCCCCTGGTACGGATCGAGGACGGCTTCATTCGCTCGTCCGGACTGGGCGCGCAGTGCCACCCTCCCGCCTCGATCGTGCTCGACCGAACCGGCGTCCATTTCGATCCGAGCCGCCCCAGCGACCTGGAGACCCTGCTGGCGCACGGGCGCTTCAGCCCCGCGCTGGTGGAACGCGCCGATCGCCTGATCCGGCGGATCGTCGATCTGGGCGTCACCAAGTACAATCTGCCCGGCGCCCCGCCATGCGCGCCCTCTGACATCGGCCAAAGTCGCCGCACCATCCTGGTCGTGGGCCAGGTGGAGGACGACCTGTCGGTGCGCCTGGGCGGCGCGGGCGTCGCCGGCAACCTCGACCTGCTGCGCCGCGCGCGGGCGGCCGAGCCAGGCGCGCTGATCCTCTACCGCCCCCACCCCGACGTCGAGGCCGGCCACAGGAAGGGCCTGGTCTGCGACGACCTGATCCTGCGCCAGGCCGACCATGTGGTTCGCGGCCAAGCGCTGCCGGCCTTGCTGTCCAGCGTGGACGCCGTGCACGTGCTGACGTCCCTGACCGGCTTCGAGGCGCTCCTGCGAGGGCGCGAGGTGGTCGTGCACGGCCAGCCCTTCTACGCCGGATGGGGCCTCACCCGCGACCTGGCGCCGCCGCCGCGCCGTGGCCGCAGGCTCTCGCTCGCCGAACTGGCCGCGGCCGCGCTGATCCTCTATCCGCGCTATATCGATCCCCGCAGCGGCGAGCCCTGTTCGCCCGAAACCCTGGCGACCTGCCTGGGCCAACGGACCGCGCCACGCCCCGCCCTTCTGCCCACGTTCCGGCGCCTGCTGGGCGAGGGCCGGCGCCGCGTCGCCCTTGGCCGACTCGCGCGCAGCCGAGCCCCAGCCGCATGAACAGCCTGGCCCCTCACAGCCACGCCTTCGGCGCGGCTACGCCACTCGGCCGCGCAATCGCCGATGGACCCGAGATCGTGCTGGACCTGTCGCGGCTGCTGTCGCGCGTGCTGCGCCCCACCCCCACGGGCGTCGACAGGGTCGAGATGGCCTACGCCCGGACCCTGCTTCAGCGGATTCCCGATCGCCTCCGGCTCGCCGCGACCCACCCCCTCGGCTGGCACGGCCGCCTGCCCGCGGGGGCCGCCCGGCAATTCCTGGAGGTCACGGCGCGCCGCTGGTCGGGAGAAGACCGCCGCGAGCCCGACTGGCTCCGCTGGCGACATGCGCTCGACGCGGGTTTGCGGCTGGCGCCCCGTCCCCATCGATCGCGACCACGGACAGAACCGGCCGTCTACCTCCACCTGTCTTCGAGGGGCCTGGAACGCACCGATCTGTTCAAGGCGATCCTGCGACGCGAGCGCGCGCGTTTCGTACCCTTCGTCCACGACCTGATACCGCTCGACTATCCCGAATACTGCCGTCCGGGCGGCGCGGCGCTGTACGAGCGCAAGATGGCCACCGTGAAGGCCCTGGCCTCGGCCGTCCTCGTCAATTCCGAAGCCACAGCCGAGCGCCTCGCGCCGCATCTGCATGCCGCGGGGCGGGCGATACCGCTGCACGTGGCTCCGCTTGCGCCGACGTTCGCGCCTTCACCGCCCTGCCCGTCGACCGGCGCGCCCTATTTCGTGATGGTCGGCACCCTGGAGCCACGCAAGAACCACCTGCTGCTGCTGAAGGTCTGGCGGCGAATGATCGAGACCTGCGCGGCGGGAACGGTTCCGCGGCTGGTGCTCGCGGGCCGGCGCGGCTGGGAGAACGAGAACCTGCTCGACATGCTCGAACGCTGCCCCGCCCTGGAGGCCGTGGTCGTCGAGCGCAACGGCCTGACCGATCGTCAGGTCCGCGACCTGATCGCCGGCGCGCGCGCCCTGCTGCTGCCCTCCTTCGCCGAGGGCTTCGGCCTGCCGGTGGTCGAGGCCCTGGCCCTGGGCACGCCGGTGATCGTCAGCGACCTGCCGGCCTTGCGCGAAGCGGGCGGCGGCGTCGCCGAGCACCTGGATCCGCTGGACGGTCCCGGCTGGATGGAGGCGGTCCTCGACTATGCGGCGCCGCCTTCACCGCGCCGCGAGGCTCAACTGACCCGGATGCGCGACTGGCGCGCGCCCACCTGGCGGTCGAGGATCGACGGCGTGCTCGACTTCCTGGCGGCGCTGCCATGACCGCCCGCCGCACCGGACGCAACGACGGCCTGACCGAACTGCTGCGGGGACTGGATGTGCAAAGGCACGTCGTCGGCGCGCTGATCATGCGCGAGCTTCATACCCGCTACGGCCGCGAGAACATCGGCTATCTGTGGATGATCGTCGAGCCGATGCTGCTGGCGATCGCCGTCGCCCTGCTGCACGGCAACAGCGGGCTTCACGCCAAGGATCTGCAGCCGGTCCCGTTCGCCCTGGGCGGCTACTGCGTCTTCATGGTCTTCCGGTCGGTGATCGGGCGCGCTGAATCGACGCTCGAAGCCAACAAGCCGCTGCTGTTCCATCGGTCGGTGACGATCTTCGACATGCTGCTGGCGCGAGCGGTCCTGGAGGGCGTGGCCACCTTCGCCGCCCTGGCGATCCTTCTGGCCGGCGCCTGGGCCCTGGGACTGGCCCAGCCCCCGGCTCGTCCGCTGGTCTTCCTCGCGGCCTACATGCTGATGCTGTGGTTCGCCTTCGCGCTGTCGCTGTCGATCTGCGCCGCATCCTACCTGAGCAAGGCGGTCAGCAAGTTCGTCCACCCCCTTACCTACATCGCCATGCCGATCTCGGGCGCGTTCTTCACCCTGAGTTGGATCCCCGAGCCGTTCCGCGGCTGGCTCGCCTGGTCGCCGCTCAACCAGATCTTCGAAATGCTCCATGTGGGGCAGTTCCTCAGCATCGACGGCGGCTACCTGAACCCGTTCTACGTCGTGGAATGGTGCCTGGCCCTGACCCTGGCGGGCCTCCTGGCCCTGCGCGCCGTCCGGCCGCGCGTGCATCTGGGCTGACAGATGCCGGCCCTCCCCTCTCTCCAGCGCGAGACCTCATGATGGACGGTTACGCCCCCACGGCCGAGCCCGCCGCCTCGCCCCCGCCGGATCGGCCCACCGGATCGGTCGGCCGCGCCTGGGCCCCGGAGCGCCCCGCCGAGCTCCTCCGGGCGCCCTGGCGCGAACGCCTCAAGCCCTGGCGCGCCCTTCTGCTCCTGGTCGCCCTGCCCACGATCCTGGTCGCCGGATTTCAATACCTGGTCGTCGCCGACCAATATCGGTCGGAGGCGCACTTCATCCTCCGCGGCGCCCAGCCCAGCAACGGCGGCGGGGGGCTTGGCCAGTTGCTCGGCCTGGGCGGCGGCGCCCCCAACGCGAGCGAGGCGTACAGCGTCGGCGACTATCTGCTGTCCCACGACGCCGTCGCGGCCGCCCGGCGCACGCTGGATCTGCCGGTCCTGTTCAGGCGACCGGAGGCCGATCCGGTCACGCGCCTGTGGTCGGCTCGCCCGCAGCCGGAGACGCTGCTCAAATACTATCGCCGGCAGGTGGATGTCCGGTTCGACGCCGACACCGGCATCACCACGCTCAGCGTGAGGGCGTTCCGCCCAGCCGACGCCCGCGACCTGGCCGAAACCCTGCTGCGCCTTGGCGAGGCTCGGGTAAACACGCTCAATCAGCGCTCGCTCGACAACAGCCTGTCGGTGGCGCGCCGCCAGTTGGCCGAGGCCGAGGTCGCGGTGGCCGCTTCCCAGGCGACGCTCACCGGCTTCCGGCAAAGCGGCCGCGACATAGATCCCGAGCGAACGGGAGCGACCCAGATCGCGCTGGTGTCGGGGCTGACGCAGCAACTGGCCCAGGCCCGCGCCCAGTTGGCCGGCATGGGACGCTCCGTCTCTCCGGGCAGCCCGCAATACGTGGCCCTCGACGCCCAGGTGCGCGGGCTGGAAGCTCAGGTGGCCGCCGCTCAGGGCCGCCTGGCCGGAACGACCAGTTCGATCGCGCCGGGGCTAGGCGTCTACGAAGGCCTCAGGCTCAAGCAGCAGTTCGCGGCCAAGCGCTATGAAGCCGCGGCCCAGGCCCTGGAGACGGCGCGAGAGCGCTCGCTGACCCAGCAGATATTCCTGGTGCGCGTCGTCGAGCCGAACCTGCCCGGCAAGGCCCTTTACCCGCAACGGCTGAAGACCGTCGCCACGGTCTTCTTCTCGCTTCTTCTCACCTATGCGGTGGGCTGGCTGATCCTGGCCGGCGTCCGCGAGCATGCAGGCTGACGATGTCCCTCGCCCTGAAGCTGCACAAATCCGCCGGCGTTCCGGTGACCGCCGGCGTTCACCGGCTGCTCGTCCAGGCCAATGACGCCCGCGACGCAAGGCAGTGGGCGCAGGCGGCGCGCGCCTATGCCGACGCCCTGGCGCAAGCCCCCAATCTCGCCCACATCCATATCCAGCACGGCCACGCGCTCAAGGAACTGGGCGATCTTCCCGCGGCCCGGGCGGCCTACCTGCAGGCGCTGGCGCTGCAGCCTGATACAGCCGAGCCGCATCTTCACCTGGGCCACCTGCACAAGCTGAACGGCGATCTCACGGCGGCCGCCCGCAGCTATCTGAGCGCGGCCAGGATCGATCCGGAACATCCCGACGCCCTCGTCGAGTTGAGCGACCTTACCGCCCTGGACGCCGACATGAAGCCCGGGGACCTGATGTCGATCCTGCACCTGCGGGACCAGAAGACCCGCTCCGGCGACGCCTGGGACTGGTTCGCACCGCAATCGGAGGCCCCTTACGCCGATCCGCCCGGCCAGGCCGAAGAAGAGGCGGCGGTCGGCCCGGCGCTGGTTTTCGACGTATCCGACCTGATCTCCTATTTCCGCAACGCCCGCCTGCCGACGGGCATCCAGCGGGTGCAGATCGAGACCATCGCCAGCGCCCTGCGATCCGAAACCCGCCGCGTCCAGGTCTGCGTCTTCGCCGAACAGCGCGACGAATGGCTGGAGATCACGCCGGCGGCCTTCCTCGAGCTTTGCCGGCTCAGCCTGGCCAGCGGCGACCGTCAGGCGCCCGAGTGGAGCATGGCCGTCACCCGCATGCGGTTGATGATGAACCTCGCCGAGCCGATGATCTTTCCCGAAGGCGCCTTCCTGATCAATCTGGGCACGTCGTGGTGGCTGCAGAACTATTTCCTGTTCGTTCGCCAGGCCAAGGCGCGGTTCGGCATCCGCTACGTGCCCTTCGTCCACGACCTGATCCCGATCGTGGCGGGCGAACATTGCACCAAGGCCCTGACCCAGGACTTCATCAGCTGGGCCATCGGCGCCGTGGAGCATGCCGACTTCTTCCTGGTGAACTCGGAAGCGACGAAGCGCGACCTGCTGGCCATGTTCCAGACGCTGGGCCAGACGGTGGACGCCGACGCGATCGCCGTCGTTCATCTGGACGCGGACTTCCGCAAGACCGACACCCCGCCCGCGCCCAAGGCCAGTCTGGCCGACTGGGGCCTGGGCCGCGAGCCGTTCGTGCTGTTCGTGTCGACCATCGAGTCGAGGAAGAACCACCTGGGCGCCTTCGAAGCCTGGGTCGCCCTGATCCGGCGTCACGGCATACGCAAGGTTCCCAAGCTGGTGTGCGTCGGCAATCGCGGCTGGCTCAACGACGCCGTCTACGCCCAGCTCGACGCGCACGAGGGGCTACGCGAACGGGTGGTGATGCTGTCGGGACTGTCCGACGCCCAGCTGGCGCGCCTCTACCAGTCCTGCCTCTTCACCCTCTACCCCAGCACGTACGAGGGCTGGGGCCTGCCGGTCACCGAGTCGCTCTGCTACGGCAAGGTGCCTCTGACGTCCGATGCGTCCTCCTTGCCGGAAGCGGGAGGCCCCTTCGCCGTGAGGTTCAAGGCCGGCAGCACGCCACGGCTGATCGAGGCCCTGGAAGCGCTGATGTTCGACGCCGGATTTCGCGCCGCCTGCGAACGCAGTATCGCCGAGGCGTTTCGTCCGCGCGCCTGGAGCGAGATCGCCGGTCAGATGGCCGATCAGATCAGCCAGTGGTCCGGGCAGGATCCGCCGCGGCGCATCCGCCCCCCGGCCCAACTGGGCTTCTATCACCCTATCGTCCGCAATTTCGAAACCCGCATCTGGCGTGGCATGCGATCGGCCGAAACCTTCCGCGCGGGCGGCGGATGGTGGGCGCCCGACGACTGGGGCTGCTGGACCAAGCCCCGCGGTGGACGGCTGGAGATCGCCCTGCCTTCGAACCCTGAACCGCTGCGCCTCTATCTGCGCCTGCACGGCCTGCCGACCCGCTCCAGCGGCTACGAGGTGCGGGTTTCGGGCGCCAGCCGGGTGATGTCGGGCGTCCTTGCCTCGGGGGAGTTCAAGTGGCTGGCCTTCGATGTCGCGGCCTCCCCCGACCATATGCTGCACCTGGCGCTGAAGGGCGGCGAGACCGAGAACCTGGCCAATGTCACGGGCGGCCTGGATCCGCGCGTCGTCAGCGTCGGCCTGAGCGGCTTCTTCCTTTGCGCCGCCAACGACACGAACGCCCGTGCGTCCTTCCTCGAAGCCGTCACGCTCGGCCAGATGGACGACCTGTCCTTCGGCCGGGAATTCAACGACTAGCCCCCGTCGCCCTGGTGAGAGTTTCCGTGCAAGACCTGAACGGCGTCCCATTCCTCGAAGACCGCCCGGCCACCCTTTTCGATGTCGAGGCATGCTATCGGACGTTTCTGGGACGTGAGTGCGAGGCCCCGGAGGTCGCCGAGGCGCACTTGGCGGGCGCTCCGTCCGTGTGGGGCCTGATCGAACGCTTCCAGGCCTCGCCCGAGGCCCGCCGACAGCGGATCCACGCCGCCGCCCGGGACATCTGCCGGGACCAGGACGGACGCGACGTCGATCTGGCGCTCGACGAGGCCCAGGCCCAGGCCCTGTCCGCCCAGGTCGAAACCGTCTGGTCGCGCTACGGGCGCGAGGAGGCGTTCTTTTCGGTGCTGACCAATCCGCGCTACCTCTCCGGAGCCATCCAGGAAGAGCACATCGAGGAATTCTACGCGACCGGAACGGCGGAGGTCGATCGGTTCGTCGAAGTCTGTCGTCGCAACGGCGTGGAGCCTCCAGCCGCCTGGTCCGTGCTGGAGCTGGGATGCGGCGTGGCGCGCATGGGCGAGGCCTTCGCCCAGCGGTTCGCCACCTATGCCGGCGTCGACATCAGCGCGGGACACCTGGCGCTCGCCCGGGATCGCCTGAACGAACGCGGCGTGCGCAACGCCACCCTGAGGCTGCTGACCGAATTCCTCGCCGCCGACGACGGCTACGACGTCTTCTATTCGGTGATCGTCCTGCAGCACAATCCGCCCCCCATCATCCACAAGCTGCTCGACATCGGCCTGCGCCGGCTCAACCCGGGCGGATACGCCTGCTTCCAGGTTCCCTGTTTTCTCTACGGCTATCAGTTTGAAACGGGCCGCTACCTGGCCGAGGCCGACCGATCGGAAACCATGGAGATGCACGCCCTGCCCCAGCGCTACGTCTTCGACCTGCTGGCCCGCCACGGATTGCGCCTCATCGAGGTCGTTCCGGACGACCGGATCGGTGCGATCGGCGTCTCCTACAGCTTCCTGGCCCGCAAGGCCGACTGAACCCGGCGCCCGCTGCCGATCATTGGCCGATCATTGGGCGATCACCTTGGCCGTGTAGATCGGCGTGAAGAACTGGTTGAGGATCTGGATCAGCTTGGCGGACTGGTTCGTGCGCGCGTTGGCGACATAGATCACGTCGCGCGGACGCATTTCGAAGTTCTGGGCCAGGAAGTAGCTCTGCGCCTTCAGCAGGTTCAGGCGATAGGCCACGGGCCTGGCGCCGGGAGCGGGCGCGCCATCGGCCGCGCCGGGCTGGTAGCGGAACACGAAGACGGCGGACGCGTCAGCCTGCTGGTCGCTGGGACCGCCGGCCCTGGCGATGGCCTCGGCCAGCGATACGCGGGGGGTCTGGAAGGGCGTCTCCGAGACCTTGCCCGTGGCGCCGAAGATCGTGAAGGTTCGGGGCAAGTAGGTCACGACGATGCGGTCGCGCGGCCGCAACGGCACATCCTCAGCCGAGCCCGCGACGAGCGTCGCCAGCGGCGCCGAGACGGTCCGCCCGTCCCGGCTGAGCTGCACGATGCTGTCCTGGACGGTGTTCGCGGGACCGCCGGCCAGGGCCACGGCGTCCGAGAGCCGCTCGCCCGCAAGGCTCAGGGGAATGCGTCCGGGCTTCTTGACCTCGCCCATGACCATCACGGTGTTGGCGACGTTGTCGCGCACGCTGACCACCACCTGCGGGTCCTGCGACTTGCCGCGCAGGGCCTGCACGATCAGGGCGGCGAGCGCGTCCGGCGTCTGGCCGGCCGCCTGCAGGCGACCGATCCACGGCAGGTTCACCGCGCCGTCATGGCCGACCACGACGGGCGGAAGAATCTCGGCGGCGCCCGATGGCGACGACAGGCCGCCACCGAGGGCGGGAGCCGAGCGTGCGGCGAACAGCGCCGCGCCGATTTCGTAGACGGAGATCTGCAGGACGTCGCCGGGTCCCAGCAGGTCGGTCGCGGCGGCGGGATCCGATCTCAGGAGGCTCGGCGTCCCAGCGGCAGGCTGCGAGGCCAGCGAGGCCAGGACCGCCGGATCGATGTCGACGATCTCGAAATCACCCGCGCGGCGTTGCTCGGCGTCGATGGCGTCGGCGGTCGGCCCGCTTGCCGGCAGGCTGGCGCAGGCGCCCAGCATCAGGAGCACCGAGGTCGCGCCGATCATCGAGGCGGCGCAAGAGCGCGGTCGGGAGAATAGGGTCACGCTGTATCTCCGAAACGCTCGCTTCGCGGCGAGATCAAGGGGTCGTCGCCAAGCAGCCGGGCATGGAGCGACCAAAGGCGTCGCCGATAGACGGACATCGAAAAGGCCGCCGCCCGCTCGCGTCCGGCGGCGCTCAGCTCCGCCCGGAAGGCGTCCTCACCGTCCAGCCGGCGAAGCGCCTGGGTCATGTCCGCGACGTCGTAGGGATCGACCAGGCAAGCCGCCTCGCCGACCACTTCGGCCAGCGCACCGAAGGCCGATGTCATCACCGGCGCGCCAAGCGTCATGGCTTCCAGCACCGGCAGGCCGAAGCCTTCGTATAGGGATGGGAACGCGACGGCGCGCGCTCCCCTTATCAGGGTCCGCAGGTGGTCGGCCGGCAGGTAGTCGATCCTGCGGATCCGCTCGGCGCCCGGCAGCCGCATGCCATGGGCGCCCTCCAGCAGCCTCAGTTCGTCATCCGCCAGCCAGGCGCGCGGCCCCACCAGCACCAGCGGCGTCTCCAGTTCGGCGGCCAGATAGGCCTCGATCAGCCGGCCGACATTCTTCTTCGGCTCGATCGCGCCGACGAACAGGAAGTAGCCTTCGGGCGTCAGGTCGAACAACGCCCGAAGGCGAGCCGCGAGCGCTGCCATGTCGGGTCCGGCCCCTGGCGGCAGCACGGCCTGATAGGTGTTGGTCACCCGCCCTGGATCGACCGGGAAGAAATCCAGGATGTCGCGGCGCGACGCCTCGGAGACGGTGACGATGTGGTCGCCCCTGGCCAGGCATTCGCGAAGCAGCCTGTCGTGGTAGACCTTGTCGTCGAGCGTTGTGAACGGCAGCCGCAGCGGCACCAGATCGTGCACCGTGTAGACGTTCAGCGCGCCCTCCAGCCGGAGCGGCAGCGGGTAGGTCCAGTGCATGATCGCCGGCGGGTCGGGCAGGCGCACGGCGAGGAAGCGGCCGTAGCGCCGAAAATGGCGAGCGGCCAGGGAGTACAGGCCGCCGAGGGTGAACAGGCGGTCGAAGGCCGGCAACCTGGGAGCCCCTTCGCGGACCACCCGCCCGGTGACCGCCACCTCGCGCGGTTCGCGCACGCCGGGCAGCAGGAAGGCGCGGCGCATCGCCTGGCGAAGGGTGACGCGGCCCGCCCCCTGCCCGCGCCGCTCGGCCAGACGCTCGAAGAACAGGGTTTCACGCAGCGTCTCCGGCGCGGCTCTGGGCACGTCGAGGCCGTAGACGACGTCGATCGACCGGCCCAGCCCGCGCAACGCCTCGCTCAGGACGTGTCCGTATGTGGCCACCCCCGTGCCCTGCGGCAGGGCGAGATTGAAGCCGTCGAGGCCCACGCGATCACGGCGTCGGGCGCCCACGCCATCAGCAAACATGCCGCGCACCCGAATATCTATAAATTGGAAATACCAATACATAGCGGTCGGTCAATATTGCAAATATTGATGCTAAATATATTGACGATACTTGACTAACACGCAATGCAAAAACAATTATGCAGTCGAACTCGGAGCGATAAGCGCCATGATTACGTTCGATCGCATCAGTAAAACCTATCACGGCCGCAACCTGACCCGGCGCGTCCTGGAGGATGTGAGTTTCCAGATACGCCCCGGCGAGGCGCTGGGGCTGTGCGGCGCGAACGGCGCGGGCAAGTCGACGCTGCTGAGGCTGATCGCCGGGGTCGAGCACCCCTCCTCGGGCCGGGTGACGCGCGACATGTCGGTGTCCTGGCCCATCGGCTACAGCAGCTGCTTCCAGAGCAGCCTCACGGGCGCGGACAACGCGCGCTTCATCGCCCGCATCTACCGCCAGCCCATCGAGCCCCTCCTCGCCTTCGTCGAGGACTTCGCGCAGCTGGGCCCCTATTTCCGTCAGCCGGTGAAGACCTACTCCGCGGGCATGGCCGCGCGCCTGGCGTTCGCGGTCTCCCTGGCGATCGACTTCGACTGCTACCTGATCGACGAGGTGACGGGGGCCGGCGACGAGCGCTTCCGCCAGCGCTGCCACGAGGCTCTTTCGCATCGCCGCGCCACGGGCGCCCTGGTGATGGTGTCCCACCACCCCGACACCCTGAAAACCTACTGCGACCGCGGCGCGGTGCTGCAGGACGGACAGCTGCGCTTCTACGACACGATCGGCGAGGCGATCGAGGTCCACCATGCCGCCCAGCGCGCCGACGCCTGACGCCGGGCTCATCGCCGCAGCACCAGCATCTGGTCCTTGACCGCCGGCGCGGCGAGCACCTCGGCCCGACTGACCGGCCGGAGCCCGAGACGCGGATCGGCCAGTTCGAGGGAAAAGCCCGCCCCCGTCAGCTCGTCCAGGAAATCGCCGGGATCCGGATAGCGCGCCGCCGCGAATTCCAGCAGCACGCACAGCGGCCGCCCCTGCTCGATCAGCCCCTTCATGCCGCGCCAGATCGCCTGCTCGGAGCCTTCGGCGTCGATCTTGACGATATCGACCCTGGGCATTTCGGCGAAACCGTCCAGGCGCCGGGTGTGGAGGACGGCCAAGCCCGTACGGAGTTCCGAGGTTTCAGCCGGCCGAATATGCCCCCCGCCCGGCCGCCCAGGCGGCACCACCAGGCGCACGGCGGCGCCGTCACGATCGGAGAGCGGCCAGGGATGGACCTGAGTGATCGCGTCGAAACCGTTGATGGCGACCGATCGCGCCAGACGCCCCCTCAGGGCGGCGTTGGGCTCGAAGGCATGGACCTGTCCGTCCGGGCCGGTCAGGTCCGCCATCAGCAGGCTGAAATAGCCCAGGTGCGCGCCTACATCGACGCAGACCATGCCGGGCCTGACCAGGCCGACGAGCACCCGGGTGACCCAAAGCTCCCAATAGCCGTCGAGCAGCAGGTGAGCCGAAACGTCGTCGTCACGGGTGTCGACCAGCATCTTGTAGCGGCCCAGCACCCGGCAGAGCGCGGCGCCGTCGCCCAGATAGGCGTTGGCGCAAAGCCCCCGGATCGTCGCTTCGACCGTGGCCTGGGGTGCGCCCCCGAGGCGTCGCAAGGCCAGGCGCGACGCCGGTGCGCGCGCTCCCTGATCCAGGCGCGCACGAATTTGTTCGATGACCCGCACCACGTCGAAACCGTTCAACCCCAGGACCTGCGAGGGCTTCACAGCCCAGCCGACAAGGCCCCTTGTGAAGACGTGGCGCACCTGTGGATTTCCACAGGATCGGACGAACATCGCATCGCGCCTGGCGACCAGGATCAAGGCCCGCCCCCGACGCCGCGTCGTGCGCCTGGAAGGCCAGATCGGCGACGCTATCCCGCAGCGGAGCAATTGCTGCGCGCCCGCGCCCTGTTCGGCTGACCCGGGAGTCTAACCGCGTCGCCGCCGCGGCCCTAGAAGCCCGATCGACGCGAGCCTGGCCGTGCGACGGCGGGAGCGTCGGGCTTGGTCGGGGTCGGTTCGGCGGGCTCCAGTTGCACCGACAGGCGCAGCGGCAACAGGATGTCCTTGGGCGGCGGCGGCAGCCGGCGGCCGACGAGCGCGGCCCGCAGATCGCCGCTGACCTGCTCGTCCGCCAAGGCGACGAAGGCAACCTGGGAAACCACGCCGTCGGGCGCGACCCAGACCTTCAGCACCAGGGGCGGCGTCGGCTGGTCCTCGGCCGGGCGCGTGGCGTCCATGTGGGCCCGGACGCGGGTCGCGGCCTCGTCCTCGGCCTGCAGCCAGCCAAGGAGGCTCTGGGTCGCCCCCTCGGCATAGCGCACCCAGGCCACGGGAGCCTGTTCGGGCGACACGCCCTGCGCCTGGGCGGCCACGCCCGGGCCCAGGCCCAGGACGCCTGTCGCCAGCGCGGCCAACAGGCGGGAGGTTCGCGCCAGCAGCCCTGGACGATGGTCGAGATCCCGACGGCCCATGGCGCTACTTCGCCGCCGGCGTGGCGGGCAGGCGCTCGCGCTCGAAGGTGATCATGCGCAGCTTGCCGTTCAGGCTCTGCACCACGGCCGGGGTCAGGTCGTTGGCGAAGTTGCCGCCCAGCGCCGAATTGCGGTCGAGCAGCAGGCCACAGCCGTGGCTGGCATAGGCCTGGGCGATCAACGGCTGGGCCTCGGTGGCGATGCGGTCCATGGCCTTGATGCGGGTGGCCTCGATCTCGCGACCATTGTGGGCGGCCTTCAGCTGCAAGGCCTGCCAGCGCTGCGCCAAGGCGTCCTGGCGCTGGGCGTTGGCCGGCTGGCCCAGCAACGCCTTGGCCTCGGTTTCCATCGGCGCGCGCTCGGCGTCGATCTCGGCCTGGGCCGCCTTGGTCAGCTCCTGCAGCCGGGCGCTGGCGGCCTTGCCTACCTCGGCGTTGGCGAAAATCGCCTCGCGCGACAGCAGGCAGACCCCGGCGATCACGGGGCCGCCCAGGGGCTGGGCGGCGGCAGGCGCGGCGGCGGGCTTGGCGGCTTGGGCGATGGCGACCGTGGAGATCATGGTCGACAGGGTCGCAGCGATGGCGAGCGAAGCGGCGAAGGCGCGCGAAGTCATGGATCAGGCTTTCTTGGTGCGATCGGCGGCGGACGCCACCGGCTTGGAAACAGAAACTGATGTCGGCGTCGTGACGGCGGCCCGCGCGCCGTGCCTGTTCAGCAGCGCCGAGAAGCGCTCCAGCGAGGCCAGGTGGTGGTGGACCAGCGCCAGCCAGCCCTTGCGATGCCAGTCCAGCACGACACTCTCGTCCAAGGCCGCGAAGGCGGCCGCATCGACGATCTGGAAGCCGTTCAGGCCCAGCGTGCGGCCGTCCGGCAGGGTGGCGTCGGCCCGGCGCTCGATCAGCACGCCCTGGGCTTCCAGCGCCGCGCAGAAGGCCTGGGTCGCGGCGACCTCGCCCTGGAAGGCGTCGCAGAACGCCAAGGCCTGCCGCGTCAGGTCCGACGGCAGGCCGTCCACGAACAGCGGCGCGCCCTCCTCCCCGTCCCGGACGACGCGCTCGGAGCCCGCGTCGATGGCCAGGGCGAAGCCGTCGGGGCTGACCGTGGCGACGAACCCGAACGGATAGCGGCGGACATAGGCCGGCACATAGGCGTCCGGCGCCCACCGTCCGTCCTCGACGAACAGGTTGTCATGCTCCAGGCCCAGCAGCGCCACGGGGGCGATGTCGCCGGCCGCGAACACCACGGGATAGCTGCGGGCCGCCGCGACCAGCTCTCCGGCGACGATCGGCACGAAGGGCGCGGCGGCGGCGAAGGACGCGTCGCCGTCCTTCAGCCGCCAATCGGCGTGCAACGCCGCGTTCAATGGCTGGGGCTGGCGATAGAACAGCGGCAAGGCCGGCGTCGGAACGGGCGCGGAACTGGCTTCCGCTTCTGGGTGGCGCGTCATGGCGACGATCTCCGGTCGATCAGTGAAATGGGGGGAGACGCCCGGTCTCCCCCGGTGTTGGTCTTGGATCAGGCCCCGTCGCCGAAGCCGAGCAACCGGCCGGTGATGACGGAGGGGACGTCCCGCATCGGCGCGGGCCGGGCCTGCTCGGCGGCGCGGGCGGCCTGCGCCACGACCGCGCTGCTGGCCGAGGACGCCGCCGTCAGGGCGCCGGTGTTGACGACGGCCGCCATAGGTATGCCCTGGGCGTCGCCCTGGACCTGGATGTTGGCGGCGTTGATGACCTGCAGCGCGGCCAGGTTGACGTTGCCCGACACCCGGATGCCCGCCTCGCCCGCGTCGATCGTGCCCAGGGGCGCGATCAGGTCGATGTCGCCGGGCGTCACCTCGGGGATCGGGTTCAGCGTGGCGATGCCGGCCCCCGACGACGGCGCCTGCGGCGACAGCGTCACATTGCCGTAGGCGTCATAGGCGCGCCGGGGCGGCGTGAAGACGATCGTCGACTTGGCGCCGCGGCCGGCGTTGATGTCGCCCGTCTCCGACCAGGCGAAGACGTCGCCGCCGAAGGTGGTCATCACCCGCGACAGGCCCAGCAACAACGACTTCTCGCTGAACAGGCTGATGTCGCCCTGCCCCTGCGTGACCACCCCCGCCGTCGAGGGCGGAACCGCGCCCAGGACGCCCAGCACGATCTGTCCGCCAGGCGCCATCATCTGGATGTCGCCGCCGAACTGGCTGCGCACGCCCGAGCCGCCGAACATCACGATATCGCCGGCGCGCACGATGTCCTTGCCCGCCGCGTCCGTGTGGGGGAACAGGGTCGCGATCATCTCGCGGCCGCGCAGGTAGCTGGAGAAGCGGCTGCTGGCGGGGTTGTTGTACTCCCGGCCGCCTTCGCGCAGTTCGGCGTAGTAGACCTCGCGCAGGAAGACGCGCTGCTGCTCGGGCGGCAGGGCCTTGAAGTAGGCGCCCGCCTGCTCGGCCGTGCCGGTAAAGCCGAAGCGGTCGGCCAGCCACTGGCGCATCTCGCCGTCATAGGTCTTGGCGACCTTGCCGGCCTGCTCGGCCAGGGGACGCGCCGGATCGGCCAGGTTCGCCGGATCAAGGTAGCGATCGGCGACGGCCGAAAGGTCCGGGCCGTTCGGGCCGGTTCCGGCCATCATCGCGATGCCGGTGCCCAGGCGCGTGTCGCCTTCCAGCA
This sequence comes from Caulobacter sp. GW821-FHT09B11, assembly GCF_059418205.1. Taxonomy (NCBI): domain Bacteria; kingdom Pseudomonadati; phylum Pseudomonadota; class Alphaproteobacteria; order Caulobacterales; family Caulobacteraceae; genus Caulobacter; species Caulobacter sp. GW821-FHT09B11. The sequence goes on from NZ_JBWKPK010000001.1 coordinate 260,217, forward strand.
ACGGGCCGAGGCTGACCACGCTGGCGCGATCCTCCTGGGTGATGTTGCGGCCGGCGCTGATCTCCAGCACGCCCGGTCCGGCGACCTTGACATCGGCGTAGAGGATGTCGCGGCCGGCCTGGATGAACGACACGTCGTCGGCGTCGTTGTTGAGGATGACCGCCTGGGTCCCGACGATGTCGCGCCCCGCCCGGGCCCGCAGCGGCAGGGCCGCGTCGTACCAGGTGGAGATCGCGCGGCCCGTGATCGGCGCGAAGGTGGTGATCGCGCCGGTGTTGAGGCCCAGGATGTCGCCGTCGACCGCGTAGAACAGCGCCGACGACTTGCCCCCCGCGTGCAGGTCGCGCGCGCCTAGCGTATCGGGTCCGAAGGCGAACAGCGGGAAGTAGCCCACTTGTCCCAGCAGACCCCGGCCCGAGGCGTCGGTCAGCGACCCTTCCAGGCTGGTGTTGGACAGCATCAGCGTCAGGCGCGGCCCCACCAGTCCAAAGCCGGTGAAGGCCGGATTGAACGGGGTCGGCAAAGGCGTGTCCGAGCCCGACATGCTGATCGGATAGCCGCCGCCGAAGATCGACGCGCCGGCCAGGAACTCCAGGGCGCCGGACGCCGACGGGGCCAGGACCAGCGGATTGTTCACGGTCAGGCCGGGCCCCGTCGACAGGCCGTAGAACAGGCTGCCCGAGGCGGCGGTGGCCCTCAGGATCGACGGGTAGATCACCCGCGGGTCGCCATCCAGGCCCTGTCCGTAGTTCCAGACGCTGTTGGCCTCGTCGGTTCCGGGGGTCAGGTCGCCGCCGGCGCTGAACAGGTTGATCGCGGTGTGATCGGTCCACAGGCTGAACCAGCTCTGGCCCCCGCCGGCGTAGCGGACGCCGTTGGCCGTGAACGGCGTGGTGTTCAGGGCGTAGGCCCGGCCGGGATCGGCGACGGTGGTCAGCACCAGGTCGCCGGGGGCGTCCAGATAGACCGCCGAGTCGCCGGGAGCCAGGACTAGGCCGGCGTTGCTGACGCCGATCGTGGCCGTGAACGGATCGATCGGTCGCGTGTCGGCCTTGTCGCCGCCCAGGCCCGGCCTGTCGGCGGCCTCCTGGCGGTACTTCAGGTCGATCCCGCCGATCGCTCCGGCGCTGACCGCCGTCAGGCCGCGCAGGTTGACCAGGACGCCGTTCAGGTCGGCGTCCTGCGTGTTGCCCTGGCCGGCCGTGGCGCGCTGGGTGGCCGCGAGATTGGGATTGATGGCGCCGGAGACCCGGATCGTCAGGTCGCCGCCGCCGGTCAGGACGAGGTCGCCGTTGGCGTCGACGCGGCCAGTGCCGCCGACCGCCGCCACCAGACCCTGGCTGCGCGGAACGCTGTCGGCCAACCCAAGGGCGTCGATGATCCCAGCATCACCGCCCGCCCGGATGGTCAGGTCGCCGCCGCCCAGCGTGCCCAGGCCGGTGAAGCCCACCATGTAGGGGTCGGCCTGCGGGCTCAGCGGCTGGAACGGCTGCAGGGCGTAGGTCCCGAAATTGATCCACCACGCGGTGGCCACCCCGTCGGCGCCCGTCGCCGCGCTGCCCGTGCCCTGACGCCACAGCCAGCTGCCGACATTGGTGCTGGGAACGTTGGTGCGGCTGGTGGGCGAGGAGAAGTCGCCCCAGATGTTGCCCACCACGTCGCCGCCGACGACGATGTCCAGATTGCCGCCGTGGTCGGGATACCAGGCCTGGTAGGCCGCCAGGGCCGCGTCGTAGTCCTTGGTCTGGGCGCCGATCACCGAGCCGTTGATGGTGGCGCCGCGCGGCAGGTTGAAGGGATCCGAGCCGTCCGCCAGGGTCATGGCGGCCGAGCGGCTGCCGGCGGTGTAGACACCGAACGCCGAGCGCATCCGGAAATCGCCGGCCGCGGCCAGGGTCAGGTCGCCCTCGCCGGTCCGCACCACGCTGAACATCGGCGACAGGTAGGTGGTCTTGATCACGTCCTTGACCGGCGCGATGACCTGCGCGCAGCCGTCGGGCACGCCCCAGTCGCAGACGCCGGCGTCCATCAGGTAGTCGGGGATCGGGTCGCCGGGGATGAAGCTGGGGTCCAGGGCTTCGCTGTTGGGGCCCCAGACGTTCTTGATCCGCACCGGGTCGGTGAAGCAGGTGATGAAGGTGCAGTAGCCCCAGTCCAGCTCGTCCTGCGGCACCGCGTCGCCGGGATTGTATCCGTAGTCCGCCGCGTCGGCGCCCCAGACCAGACCCGTGCCGCCCGGACGGACGTTCATCTCCATCATCGAATGCAGGTCGGCCAGGATGATCGAGCCTTTCGCCCCCGGAACCACCGCCCGGCGGTCGGCCGAAGCGAGGTCCGCGCCGGCGGTCAGTTGCAGGTCCCAGCTGGTGGAGCCCTCGCCCAGCATCGGCGCCACCGCCCAGTTCCGGCCCTGCACGCCGTCGACGACGGGGCGCAGGTCGAAGGGCTTGTCGTCAGGCAGCTCGACCTTGGTCATCGACGGGATCAGCGACCCGCGCGCCAGGGCGATCTGGCCGCTGGTCTTCATCTGGGTCGGCAGCTTGACGCCCTTGGGCCAGGTCAGGGCCTCGACGCTGGCGTTGGCTCGCAGGAAGGTCCCCGCGCCCAGCCGCGCGCCGGCCTCCAGCACCACGGCGTCGGTCAGGACCGAGCCGGCCGGCATCAGCAAGGCGCCGCCGGCGTCGTAGACATTGGCGCCCAGCACCGTGCCGGCCGGCAGGGTGTAGCGATCGGTCAGGGTCACGTCGACCGACAGGACCGTGCCGCGCGGCAGGGTCAGGGCGTCGGTGGGCAGGTCGTAGTTCAGGGTCGCGCCGCTGGGGAACAGCGTGCCGATATCCAGGACCACGCCGTCCACCGGGATGACGATGTCGTCGCCATAGGGCGTCTTGCCCAGGTCGCCGAAGTCGGTCCGGCCCTCGGTCAGGTACCAGCCGGTGTCGTCGGGCGTGGCCGGCGGCGGCGCGAAGCCGTCGTTGATGCTGCCATAGACGTTGAGGTCGCCGGCCGCCCGGATCACCAGCACGCCCGGCTGGCCGAACCCGCGCAGGGCCGGGTCCAGCCGGTTCGAGCCGGGGCCATAGCGATAGCCCGACAGGTCGATGTCGCCCAGGATCGTCAGGTCGCCGTTCGGATTGGTGGCCGTGTTGCTGATGAGTTCGACGCCCGGGCGCAGGTGATAGTCGCCCAGTCGCGCCAGGCGCGCCGTTAGGTCGGCGTTGCCCAGGGCCGCGTCGACAAAGGCGGTGCTGTCGAGGTCGATGGCGTCCAGATAGGCCTGGGTGATCAGCTGGGGCGCGTGGCCCGAAACGTCAGGCAGCGCCGCCAGGGGCGCGTCGTCATAGGTGCGGAAGCCGTTGACCGCGACGGTTCTGGCGCCGCGGATCGTGGTGCGGCCCAGGATGTCGATCGCCACGTCGTCGCCGCCCAGGCGCGGGGCGTTCAGATCCAGCGTGCCGCGCGAAACCCCGTCCTGGCCGGTCTTGGCCTCGGTCCCGGCCCGCAGGTCGACCGTCGCCGCCGCGCCCAGGGTCAGGGTCCCGTCGCGCGCCGTCAGGTCGACGATCGCGCGGTTGGGGCTGTCGATGATCTTGCCGTAGCTGTCGACCCGCAGGCCGGTCCCGTGGGCGTCGAGGGTTCCGTTGACGGTCAGGTCGCCGGCGGCGGCCAGGCGGATGGCGCCGACCTCGAAGCCGCTGGCGTCGATCCGGCCGTTGACGGTCAGGTCGCCGCCGTCCAGCACCACCTCGACCTGCTGGGCCTTGACCCCGTCGCCGATCGTCAGGTCGCCCTGCTTGATCTGGAAGCGGCGGGCGCCGAACACGCCGCCGGTGTTCAGGCGATCGTTCAGGCCGGCGAAGTCGGCCAGGGACTGGGTGCGGATGGTGAGCTCGCCGGCCTCGAAAGGCACGTAGGTTCCGCCCGCGTCGTACTGGCCGCTGGCCGAGCCAAGGATCGAGCCCGCCAGGTCGACATGGCCCGCCGTCGCGCCCAGCGCGGTGGCCTGCACGCTGCCCGCGCGATTGTTGACGGCGGAGACGTTGATGACCCCGCCGGCCGCCTGGACGATGTCGCCGGCCTGGCTGGCCAGCAGCAGATCGCCGCCGCGGCTGTAGCGGGTCTCCTCGAAGAACTTCACCGCGCGGCCCGACAGGTCGATCCGCGAGGCCGCGCCGAGGGTCACGTCATCGACCGCCTCGACGTTCAGCTTGCCCGAAGCCAGGGCGATCACGCCGTCCAGGACGACGTTGCGGCCCGACAGGGACAACTGAGCGCCCAGGGCGTCGTCGGCGGTCGGAGCCGGCGCGGTTCCCGACGCCTTGAAGACCATGTCGCCGCCCGTCGTGATCTTGGTCACCGAGCCGGCCACGCCCGTCAGCACCGGCGCGGTCAGGTTCAGGTCGCCGCCGGTATAGTCGTAGCCCTTGCCGGACACATAGGCGCCCTGGTCGCGATAGACCTTCAGAGTCCCCACGCCGTTGGCGGTGATCGCATGGCTGGCGCTGAGGTCGACCGAGGCGAAGCCGACGGTCAGGCGGTCGGCCGGCAGGCCGTTGGGCTGGCTGCGCGGCGCATAGCCCAGGACGATGTCGCGCGCGGCGATGCTCAGCACGCCGTCACCCAGCAGGCCGCCGATCGCGCCGCCCGGCGGATTGGGAATCTGGGCCGGATCGCGGTTCGACGGCGGCGTGTCGGTGGCGCCGGTCCAGACGAACTCGCCGGTGGTGATCACCGCCTTGTCGCCGGCCTTGCCGTAGCCGTAGATCGCCGGGGTCCCCAGGACCAGGCGCTCGATCGAGGACACGCCGGTGACGGGATTGAGCGTGTCCAGCTCGACCGAACCGTAGATGTTCACCGACTCCCGGGCGTTCAGCACCAGGGTCTTGACCGCCGGCGCGCCGATGCCCTTGTTGCCCGCCAGCAGGCCTTCCAGAACGGTCTGGTTCAACGCCAGGCCGGCCGGCAGCTGGCCGTTGACCGCCGCCTGCTGCAGCGCCTCGGCGCTGCCCAGATTGACCGCCGATATCGCCAGCAGCAGGTTCTCCGCGCCGTAGCGGACGTTGTCGGACAGGGTGAAGGCCTTGTCGGTGGCGACGGCGATCGTGCCCTTGCCATAGACCGTGGTCTCGCCCGCGCAGCCGCCCTGCGGGCAGTCGCCCAGGTGAATCTGGCCGGCCGACACCCCGACGGCCCCGCCGGGCAGCAGGTTGATCCAGCCGTTGGAGACCGCCAGCACCGCGGAGTCGCCCGCCGAGAAGGTCACGCCGTCGCCGCTGTCATAGGCCGGGTCGCCGCCGGCCAGGGTGTTGATCGACGCCCCCTGCTCGACCAGGACCCGACCCGAGGGCGAGGACGACAGCAGGAAGATCTCCGAGCCGGTCAGGCTCGCGCCGCTGCGGACGATCACGTTGCTGGCCGTGCCGTCGAACACGGCGAAGTTGTCGCCGTAGGCCAGGCCCAGGCGCCCGCCCAGGATCAGGCGCGGCGTGGCCAGGGCGTTCAGGTCGCTGGCCTGGACCGAGAAGCCGCTGAAGCCTTCGGTGCGCGTCTTCCCGTCGGTCAGCACCTCGATGTCGAAGGCGTCGACCAGGGTCGTGCCGCCAAAGCCGATGCTGTCCTTGACCGGCGTGAACCGCGTCTCGCCGTCGAAGCGCAGCATCGGCAGGTCGTCGCGCGGGGTGGAGTAGCCGAAATCCAGCTTCAGGGTGCGGGCGTCGACCGTCAGCTCGCCCCGGATGCCGCCGCGTCGCGTCGAATCCGCCAGGACGAAGTCGTCATAGCCCATGGTGTTGTAGGAGGTATGGCTGCGCACGGCGGCCGCCGGCGTGATCACCAGGGCGCTGGCGACGGACGACCGGATGGCGGTGTTGGCCACGCCCAGGAAGCCGCTGGCGACATACGAGCCCGAGCCGGCCTCGACGACGCCGCCGGTCAGCGGCATGTCGCCCCCCACCTCGACGCGGAACGCGCCGGGCAGCAGGGCGTAGGTCGAGGGCATCAGGGTGTAGGTCCCGGCCTTCAGCCCGCCGACGTCCTCGGTCAGGGTGATCTGCTGGCCGACCATCGGCTGGCCCGCGCCCGCATCGGGCGAGACCGGCGCGTAGCCGCCCGCGTAGTCCGGCACGATGGCGTAGACGCCCGCGCCGGCGGCGCTGTAGCGGTTGGCGGGATTGGCGTTGACCAGCGGCGTGCGGATGATGTCCACCGAACCGCCGCGACCGCTGACGAAGCCCGCTCCGACCAGCGTGCCGCCGCCGGACAGGTCCAGCACCGAGCCCTTGTCGCCGATCACCGCGTCGCCGGTCATGGTGATGCTGCTGGCGCCCAGGGCCAGCGGCGAGATCTTCACGCCGTTATAGGTGTAGGTCAGCCCGTCGACCGTCCCGCCATAGGGCATGACGACGCCCGCGCCGCTGATCGAGGTGATGCTGCCGGCCAGCAGCTGGACCAGGCTGGAATGGAATTGGTAGGTGGACTGCCAGCCTCGCCCGATGACCAGGCTGCCCATCGGCGCGCGGACGATCCCGCCCTGGCGCACCGTGTCGCCGCCCAGGTACAGGGTCCCGAACACCGACTGCGGCGCGGCGACCGCGCCCGAGCCGTAGCGGCGGATGTCCAGCACCCTGCCCTCGCCGTAGCCGGCCTGGATCAGCGCGCTGACCCCGGTGGCCGGATAGATCTGCGCGGCGGTCAGGGTCAGGTCGCCGACATTGTTGAGCTCGGTGGTGATGCCTGCGCTCACCCCCGCCCCGCCGCCGACGCCGCCCAGCAGCCGCAGGTCGCCTCGGCTGGTCAGGTCGACCATGTCGAAGCCCCGGCGGTCCATGTCCAGGATGATGCCCGTGCCCGTGACCGGTCCGCCGGTGACGCCGAAACCGACGCGGTCGCGGATGTCGATCAGGTCGGCGCTGGCCTGGAACAGCGCGTCGCTGGAGCGCTTGGAGGGATTGTCACGCCACACGACGGTCGGGATGAACTGCTTGTCGGCATAGGTGCGGGTGGCCGCGGCCAGGCGCAGGTACGAGGTGTTCAGCGTCACCTTGGCGTCGCTGTCGGCGTTCTCGCTCAGGCCATAGGCGCCGGCATAGAACCGCAGGCTCTGGGCGGTCGACAGGGTGACGTCGCCATCGAAGCTGAGGACGCCGTTGACGAGCAGCGACAGGTTGCCGAAGCCGCCGTCGGTGATCTGATCGACGCCCATCCGGCCAACGCCGTAAACGAGGCCCGGACCGGCTTCGCCGGGGCGGAGATCCGCGTCCAGGCCGCTGCCTGCATGGACCTGAGACAGGATGAACTCGCGCGGCTTGACGACCGCCGCGTCGGGCTTGGACAGCGGCGCGGTGGAGAACACCGGCGTCTCCAGCGCCACCGCCAGGGTCCCGCCGGCCGCGTCGGCGCCGCCGGCCTTGGCCACCAGGGTTCCGTCCAGATACAGGCTGTGGGCCGACTGCAGGACGATCGTACCGCCGTCGCCGGCGACCTCGACCGGAACGGTCGCGCCGTTGCGAGTGATGTCCAGCGTCGTGGCGGTCGCGCCCGAGGCGTCCAGCACCGCGCCCTGGCGAACGACCACGGCCACGTCCGGCGCCTCGGCCACGCCCTTGTCCTCCCAGTCATGGGCGCCGCCGATCGCGATCACGCCGCCGTCCTGGACGACGCCGTAGCGGCGTCCCTGCCGGTCCACGGCGACGCTCGCCCGGCCGGCCACGTCGATCCTGGCGTGCTCGCCGATCCAGATCGACCGGTTGTGGGCGTGGATGTCGGCGCCGCCGGCTCCCGGCTCCTGGATCGAGCCGCTGTCGACGTCGATGGTCACCTTGCCGCCCCAGGCGTTGAGCGCGCCGTCGACGGTGATCTGCGAACCGCGTCCGCCCAGCAGGGTGATGCTTCGGCCCGGATCAACGGTGACGTTCGCGCCCTCGCCGATGGTGATCGCGCCGCCGTCCAGGCCGACCTGCGAACTCAGGGTGAGATTGGCCCCGGCGCGCTGCACCAGCCGGCCGGCCTTGTCGTCGGCCTGGTAGGTCGGCGGCATCCACAGGACCAGGCCCTCGCCCGCCTCGCCCGTCGGGATCGAAAGGCTGGCGTCGGTGAACCGGTACACCGGCGTGGCGACGTCCAGCTTGACGCCGGCCGCCACCGAGACGCCCTGGTGGCCATTGACCGCATAGTCCGAGAAACCGCTCTGGAACAGGGCGGTGTCCAGCACCAGGTCGCTCGCGTTGGAACGCCCGGCGGACGCCTTGCCGATGACGATCGCCGGCCCCGACTCGATGGTCAGCTTGCCGCCGCCGACCACGCCATGGCCTCGAATGTCGCCGTCCAGCACCACGGCCCCGCCCAGTGACGGCTCGCCCGTGACGCCGGTCAGATCGGCGACCAGGGTGACGTCGCCGCCACGCCCGCCCTTGGTGGTCAGGTCCGACAGCACCGCGCCGCCCGACGAGACGTCGATCCGGCCGCCGGCCTCCACGACCACGTCGCCCGAGGTCTGCAGCAAGACCTTGCCGCCGTCGACATGGCCGACCAGCGGAGCGCTCGCCGGATCCAGGCCGGCGTTCACCCAGAGACCACGCAGGTCTAGCGCGGCGCCGTCCCGCACGGTGATCGACGACTTCCCGTCCAGCAACAGGGTCTCGCCCTGCGGCGTGACGGTCGCCGCCGTGAACAGGTTGGTGGCGCGCACCGCGCCGCCGCGAGCGGTGACCTTGGCGTTGATGTCGATCACCGGCGCGGTGAGGTCCAGCACGCCGCCGTTTGCCAGGGCCAGGTCGGCGTCGATCGTGATCGCGCCGCGCGTTCCCAGCTCAAGTCCGCCCAGCCCCTGCTGGCTGAGGCGTTCGGCGTCGAGCCAGACCGTGCCCTCGCGGTCGGCCGGCAAGGTCGCCCCCGCGGCCTGGCCCGTGGTGATGTCGGCGATGTCGCCGACCCGAATATCGCTGGTGAACAGACTGGCGCGGCCCAGCGCGCCATAGCCGCCGACGGCCAGGGTCCCGGCCTGGGCGATGGTGTGCTGCGACAGGGCGTAGCCGTCCTTGACCGCGTCGGGACGGGCCAGGGTCTGGCGCTCGCCGTTGACGACGCCGGCCAGGATGTCGGCTTCCATGACGACGGTGGGCGCCGACAGGATCAGGCGGCCGGCGTCGCGGCCGACGGTGTAGCCGTCCTCCCAGCGGGCGGAGGTGGCGCGGCTGAACAGCGGATCGGAATAGACCTCGCCATAGGCTTCGCCCCAGCGGTCGTGCTGGACCCTGAAGGCGTTGCCGACCGCCAGCATCTTCATGCCGGCCGGAGCGTTGCGGATGTCGTACATCCGGCCGTCCTGGCCCATGACCCGGGTCGAGCGGACCAGTCCGGCGCGGTAGTCCAGGCTGCCCCCGGAGATGTCGAAGATCGCGCCCTGCTGGGCCACGACCTCCTTGGCCGACAGGGTGATCGTCCCGCCGACCGCGGCCCACTCGCCCACGCCGTGGGCGGTGTTGGCCAGGTAGCCGCCGACCTCGAGCAGGCCGCCGGGGGTGTACCAGCGATCGCCGTCGTAGCCGCCGGTCCCGCTGGGCAGCAGGACCAGATCGCGCACGTCGATCCAGACGTCCTTGCTCTTGAGATCGGCCTCGTCGCGGTTGCCTGGGCTGTCGCGCAGCTCGTTGCCCTGGATGTTCACCTTGATGGCGTTGGAAGCCATGTCCAGGCCCACGCCCTGGACGCCCGAGACGTCGACCGACGCGCCCTTGGCGACGGTGACCCGGCCGGCGGCCTGGACGGCCACCTGGCCGCCCTGAGCCATGGTCTGGGAGCCGCCCTCGAAGACCACATCGCCGCCGGTGACGATCTCGACACGTCCCTGGTCGAGGCGATCGGCCAGCAGGGACCGGTCGTCGAAGCCGCCGGTGACGGTGTTGGCGCGGTTGAGGTTGGCGGTGTCGGAGGCCTTGATCAGGGCGTCGCGCTGGCTGTTCAGCGCCGTCTCCTTGCTGTCCAGTTCGGGCAGGATCAGGGTCAGGCTGTCCTTGCCGAGGGTCACCGAGCCCTTGGCGTCGCTCGCCGAATTCAGCAGGTGGATCGTGCCGCGGGTGTTGACGCCGGTGGTGGCCACCAGCACGCCGTCCTGGCGGATGGTCCGGCCGGCCAGGGTGATGTCGCCCTGCGCGGCCTCGATCTGGCCGCTGTTGCGCACCGCGCCGCTCAGCGAGCCGGCGTCGATCAGGCCGCGCACCTCGTTGCCGCGCGTGGTGGAATAGGGGTTCTCGGCGGTGCCGTAGCCACGACGGATGATGAAGTCGTCGCCGGCCGACAGGGTCGCCTGGCCGCGCGGGGTGGTGATCGAACCGGCGTTCTCGACGCTGGTCCCCATCAGCAGCACGAAGCCGCCGCCGGCCGTCACCGAGGTCGGGGCCTGGGTGCTGATCCGCGCGCCGGCCTGGACGACCACCGCTCCGCCGGCGTCAGTGAAGCTGGGGGCGTAGTTGGTCCCGGCAAGGCTGGAATAGAGGCCCTTGTCCAGGAACTGGGCGTTGGTGATCCCGGCGGTCGAGGCCACGAGGTTCCGGACATTGACCTGCGAGGCGCCGCCGAAGATCACGCCGTTGCGGTTGATGATGTAGACCGAGCCGTCGGCCTTGATGGCGCCCAGGATCCGGGTCGGATCGGCGCTGGCGTCGGTGAGGCGGTTCAGCGCCACCCAGTCGGCATGGCCCTTCTGGTCGAACACCAGGTCGGTCTCGCGGCCGACATTGAAGCTGTCCCAGGTGAGGATGGCCTTCTGGTCGGTCTGGCCGACGGTGACGACGGTGCGGCCGTCCGCGCCCGTCGCCTGGGTCGGCCCCTTGGCGCCCAGCCACAGGTTGGGGTCCAGGCTGACGCCGTTGGCGACCTGCAGGCCGCCCTGCCCCAGGCCGTTGGGAACCTGGCTGTGGGCGGCGAGCGCGGCGGCCCGGGCGGCGGCCTGGGCCTGTGTCATCGCCTGGCGCGAGGCGGCGGCGCGGGCGAACGCGGCGACGGCCCGCTGACTGGCCGAGGACGCCTGGGCCTGGGCCTCGCCCTGGGCCTGGGCCGCGCGGGCGGCGGCGGCGGCGGGATCGGAGCCGCCGCGGCCGTTGGTGATGCGGCCGCTCTGGGCCAGGGCCGGCGAGACCGGGGCGACCCCGGTCAGCAGCAGCGCGCCCAGCGACGCGCCGATCAGCAGTCGATGACGAAGGGCTTGGCTTTTGACGGTCGTCTTCAGGGCGGTCATCGGACGGACTCCAGGATACGGACAGCCAGGACGCGGGCGGCCGACGGCGCGGGCGCGAAACAGGCGTGGAATGGCGAAAGGGCGGGCCGGCGCGCGGCTCGGCGGGCGGAAGGCGTCATGGCCGTGGGACCGGCGGCGGGATGGTCGGACGCTGCGGATGCACCGAGACGCCCAGGGCGGCGCCCATCCGAAGACGGGTGGCGGTCTGGTTGACCACGCCCGTGCGCACGTCCGGCGAACCGGCGCCGAGCACCGGAACCGCGTGTCCCGCGCTCGCTTGCGCTTGGGCTTGGGCTTGGGCCTGGCGCGCGGCGGCCTCCAGGGCCTGGCTGGCGCAGGCCAGGTTTCCGGCGCGATGGCCGGCGATGTCGATGCTGACGCAGGGCGGATTGACCGTCACCGGCGCCACCGAGGTCTCGGCGGACTGGGCGCCGGCCGGCTGGCCCGCGGTCAGAGCCGCCAGCGCCAGCAGGGCCGGCGCGAGGCGGGTCCGTCGGCGAGGGGAGAAAACCAACGGACCCGCGGGCGTCGCCGCCGCTTGGGACGAGCAAGCTTGCGTGGCGACGATGCGCGGCGTGATGAGGACGGCCGTCCGCGAAGCCGCGCTCCGGAGAACGCGGCCGGCGTCGCGGCCAGGATGCGGGACGGCCGTCTTCATCGATCAGAACCGGGTGTTCAGGTCGATCAGCAGGCGATCGACCGACAGCGGCGCGTCGGCGATCTCGTCGGCCGACAGCCAGCGCGCGCCGATGCTGGTGTTCTTGCCGAAGGCGTAGGCCCCGCCGATCATCCAACCCTTGTTGTTGGTGCCGCCAAAGCCGAAGTCGCTGTCGGTGAAGGCGTCCAGCACCGCGTCGGACTCCAGGCGGCGATAGCCGACGTGCAGGTTCCAGTCGCCGCGCTCGACCAGGTCGAACCGGCCGATCGTCAGCTTGGTCGACCAGCCGGTGTCGCCGCCGTCATAGCCGCCGTCGACCAGGATGGTCTTGGTGGGGTCGGCCGGATCGGGGATACGCCACTGCGGACCCAGGTTATTGACCGCCCTGGCGCGCAGGAGGTCGCGCTCGAAGCCCAGGTTCTTGACGAAGTCGCCTTCCAGCCGGATGGCGATCGGATCGAACATCGCCAGATCGATGGCGGCGCGCACGTTGAGCACCTGGTACTTGGTGGCCAGGCCGAAATACTGGTTCTCCGGGCTGCCGACCGGGTCCAGCGGGTTGGCGATGATGTTCCGGATCGGGAACATCGTGTTGCCCAGCTGCTGGAACTGGGGCCGGGTCGGATCGGTGTCGCAGACCACCTCGTAGTAATAGCAGGGGCTGGAGGTCTCGCCCTCGACGCCCTCGAACCGGAAGTAGCCGGCCGCCGCGCGCAGGCGGATGTCGTCGTTCAGCGCGTAGTCAAAGCCGGCCTGGACCGCGCCCAGGTACTTGTCCTTGCTCTTGTAGGGCCCGCCCGCGCCCTCGGGCGCGTTGCGCGAGCCGAAATTGAAGTCGGTGTTGAACACCGGGAAGACGCCGGCTGCGCCGAACACCTTCAGTTGCTCGGTCAGGGGCGCGACGCCCGAGACGGCCAGGCCGTCCAGGTTCAGGTCGTCGTCGAACAGCAGCTCGCTGGTCCAGAACGGGTTGGCGAAGCGGCCGACATCGACATCGAGGCCGGCGACCGGCGTCAGGCGAATGTTGGCCCGGTCCAGCCACAGGGCGTACTTGCTGAGCGAGCCGTTGGCGCCCAGGGTCTGGTTGGTCGAGACCGGCGAGCTGTCGTTGCCGGTGGCGATGCGGACCTCGGCGCTGATCCAGCTGTCGATCTGGGCCTTGATCCCGATGCGCGCGCGGATGCGGGCCCGGCGGCGATCCTCCAGGGTGTTGAGGTACGGCGGGGCGACGTAGCCCGGCGTCAGGTCGTTAATGTTCTGGCCCGCACCGGCGTTGATCGCGCCGAAGTCCTCGAAGATGTCGCCATTGCCCTCGCCCCTGAAGGCGCTTTCGCCCCGGGCGCGGATATCGCCGGAGACGGTGATGCGACGCGTCCAGTCGGGGGTTTGGCCAGGCTTGGCCCAGCCCTCGGCCTGCGCCTGCTGGCCCAGCTCCGTCCGCAGCTCGGACTTGATCTGATCACGGACGACCTGGGGCACGTAGGGGATGGTCTGGACGTCGCCGGAGACGCCGCCCGCAGGTATGGCCGCCGGTGTGGTCGCCGGCGGCGCGACGGTGGCCTGGGCGATCAGGGCGTCGGCCTCCGCGCGGGTGACCAGGCCCTTGGCGACCATCAGCTCCAGCAGCTTGGTGGAGTCGACGGACTGGGCCAGGGCCGGAGAGGCCAGGAGACTGGCGCCGGCGGCGCAGGCCAGCAGGACCGGCTTGAGGCCGAGGCGGCGGGAAGAAACGAAGGGCATGGGGTGTTCCCTGGAAGCTTTGGGGGCGAAGGCTCGGACGGCCACGGTCAGGCTCCCGATCTCGCGTTGAGTTCGATGCGCAGGGTCGGAAGACCCGCGGGTGGGCGCTGGGACAGCTGCAGCCCTGTCAGGGCCTCGACCAGACGAGCGTCGCGGCGCGGATCGCCGGTGCTGCTGATCAGCCGCACGCCGATGATCTTGCCCTCGGGCGAGACCTGGACGGCCAGGGCGACGGTGTAGCGACCACGCGACAGGGCCGGATCGGTCTGAGCCGCCTGGCGAATGCTGGCCAGCGCTATGCCGGCATAGGCGGCGAAGCCGTCGCCGCCTCCGGCCTTGCCGCCAATCCGGGTCCCGCCGCCGTCGCCGACGGCCAGGCCGTAGTTGGACGGTCCCGCGCCCTCGCGGGCGCTGAGCGCGTTGTCGCCGGCCGTCGGCTGGGCCTGCGGGGTCGGCGGCGGCGGGGCGTCGGTCGGCTGCTCCAGCGGCGTGGGCTTGGGCTCCGGAGGCTTCTCCTGCGGCTTGACCTCCGGCGGCGGCGGCTGGGGTGGCGGCGGCAGAACCACCCGGGTGGTCTTCATGTCGCTGCGCCGCTGGCTGACGGTCTCGCCGCGCAGCAGGCTCAGGGCCGCCAGGCCCGCCAGGACCACGGCGACGACCAGGACGATCGCCCCGAAGTTCCGCGACGAGCGCCGTCTCGGCGGCGGCGGATCCTCCGCCATGAACGCATAGCTCATGAGCGTCAGGCCCCGCCGCCGGCCGGCGGCCGGGTAGCGGCCATGCCCAGGCTGGCCACCCCGACCTTGGAGCACAGGTCCAGCACCTGCATGATCTGGTCGTACTGCACGGCCCGGTCGCCGCGCAGGATGATCGGGGTGTCGGGCTGGGCGGCGATCACGCCGCGCAGCTGCGTCTCCAGCTCGGTCATCGAGACGGGGACGGCGTCGATCGACACCGTGCCGTCGTTGGCCACCGCGATCACCCGGGCCTTGGGGGCGTCCAGCACCTTGGCCGAGGAGGCGCTGGGCAGGTCGACCTTGACCCCCTGCACCGCCGCCGTGGTCAGCAGGATGAAGATGATCAGCAGCACGAAGGTCAGGTCGACCAGCGGCGTGATGTTGATCTCGTTGTAGGGCTTCTTGCCTTGGACTTGCATGGTCGCCCCCTACTCGCCCGGATAGGCGACAGGGACGTCCTGCCAGGTCTCGGCGATGCGCTTTTCCAGCTCATCCACGAAGATCTGGTTGTCTGCCGAGATCTCCTCCACCCGGCTGAGCAGGTAGTTGTAGCCAAACAGGGCCGGGATCGCGACGGCCAGGCCCGCCACCGTCGCCAGCAGGGCCGCGGCGATGCCGGGCGCGATGGCGTTGATGTTGACCTCGCCGGCCGCGGCCACGCTGGCGAAAGTGATCATCACCCCCAGCACCGTGCCCAGCAGGCCGATGAACGGACCGCCCGAGATGGCGATGGTCAGCAGCACCATCGACTTGTTGAGCTTCTGGCCTTCACGCACCTGGCCAGCGTCCAGGGCCGAGCGGATGGCGGCGATCGACTGGCTGCGCAGGGCGAAGCGGCTGCCCGAGACCCGGGTCTCGGCCAGGCGCAGCTTCAGTTCCTGCTGGCCGATGCGATAGAGCCGGGCCAGGGTCGAGCCCTCGTCGCCGGCCGGCAGGTCGCCCAGGCCGTCATGGCCGGTCGAGCCGCGGGCCGCGCGGCGGTAGGCGTCCAGGAAGTCCTCGTTGGCCCGCGCGGCATGGCCCAGCAGCAGGCCCTTGGAGATCATCACCCAGATCGCCAGGGCCAGCATCACGGCCAGCACGCCGATCACCACCCAGGCGTCGACCGTCAGGGCCTTGAACAGGATCCCGAAATAGTTGTGGCCGCCGCCGTCGGTCTGTTCGGCGGTGTCGAACACCGCCAGGCGCGCCCCCTGCCCTTCGCTGGCCGCGGCCAGCTGGAAGGCCGCCTGCGGCAGGGCCGCGCCCGCGACGCGGAACTCGTCGATCTCGCCCGCCAGGCCGCCGCCCAGAGTGGCCGGACCGGCCGCCAGGGCCCCGGCCACTTCACCGGCCGGCTGGCCGTTGAGGTAGAGGGTGGACTTCTTGCCGTCATTGACCAGGGCCACATGGGCCCAGGTCCCGGCCGGCAGGGCCGCGCCGGCGCTCTTGACGCCGCCGGCTTCGGCGACCAGCGAGCCGCCCTCCGAAGCCAGGGTCAGGCCAGGCAGGGCCAGCAGTTGGCCGTCGGCGGTCGGCTTGACCCAGAAGCTGATGCTGGCGGGGCCGCCGCTGAAGGCTGCTGCCGGGATCGACACGCCGGACGCGCCGTCCAGCTTCAGGCCCTGGCCGATCAGGCCGG
This sequence comes from Caulobacter sp. GW821-FHT09B11, assembly GCF_059418205.1. Lineage (NCBI taxonomy): Bacteria > Pseudomonadati > Pseudomonadota > Alphaproteobacteria > Caulobacterales > Caulobacteraceae > Caulobacter > Caulobacter sp. GW821-FHT09B11. The sequence continues at coordinate 276,206 of NZ_JBWKPK010000001.1, forward strand.
CGCTGCGGGTTTCGCCGCCCGTCCCGTCGAGCCCGTTGGCGGTGGCGTCCTTGGGCGCGCCGGCGCCGTCGAAGTGCCAGACCAGCTTGTCGTCCGGGCCGAAGGTCCCGGCCACGTCCTGGCCGGGCTTGGCCTTCTCGTTGCCGTAGTAGGCATAGATCGCCGCCGGCGCGCCGGGCTTGAGGCCCGTCACATCCACCCAGACCAGGGCCTGCTGCTCGGCCGGCGACCACGTCTCGATGTGGAACTTCAGGGGCGTGCGGTCATCGCCCGCCACGAACCGCAGGTCCGAGCCGTCGGCCTTGACGTCATCGAAGTTGAAATTGCCGGTGTGCAGGCGGATCAGCACCGGCGCGCGGGCCACCTCGCCGGTCAGCCCGGCGGCGCCGGCGTTCAGATTGATCTTGGTGCGGTAGGCGTAGTCGGGCTGCCACCAGGCCGCGGCCGGCGTGGCGACGGCGACCAGCGCGGCGGCGGCCAGCAGACCGGCCAGCACGCCCTTGTCGGCAAGCTTGGATCGAAACATCTAGAATTCCCCCCAGATACGGAAGCGAGCGAAAACCGAGCCGGACGTGCTGTCCGAGCTGGAGACGAGCGGCGCGCCGACATCGACGGCGCCGTTGAGGTAGTTGAGCAGCCGCACCTGGGCGCCGGCCCCGGCGCTCATCAGGAAGAAGTCGTTCTTCTGGCCGGCCAGCGGGTCGTGGATGGCGGCGAAGCCCCCGTCCCAGAAGACGTGGAAGCGCAGCTGATCCAGCGGCGCGCCGCCCAGCCGCGACGCCAGGTCCGGCGAGGCGATTTGGGTCTGGATCGCCAGCCCGTAGTCGCCCAGGGCCTCGGACTCGTAGTAGCCTCGGACGGTCGACATGCCCCCCAGCGAGAAGCCCTCGTTGGAGATCAGCGGGCTGGGCGACCATTGGCCGGTCAGCCGCGTGGTGATCTGAAGATCGTGGACCACGTCCTCGGTATGCGAGGCGTCCAGCTTGACGGCGAAGAAGTTGGGCCGGGCCTGGTAGCGCTTGGCGTCGAACGCCCCCCGGCCGGCTCCCAGCCCCCGGAAGCCGAACACCGTCGATAGGGTCAGGTCGCTGCGCCGCCGCTCGGCCGTCCAGTCGCCGCGCCAGGAGGCGGTCATCGGCCAGTACTCGATCGGCGCCGAGGCCCGATCCGCGCCCAGGATCACGTCCTCTGCGAAATCCTTCCAGTCCAGCCCGACGGTCAGCGAGTGATAGAAGCCCTCGCGCGCGCCTAGCGAGCGGATCAGCCGCAGGCCGACCATGTCGCCCTTGCCGATCACGCTGGTGCCGCCGACCACGGCGATGTCGCTGTCGGAATGCACCGCATAGGCCAGCAGCTGCGCGCCCTGGCCCAGCCGGGTCATGGAATTGGCCGACAGCACCGTGCCGTCGTCCGGTCGGCGCGGCGCGGTCTGCACCGAGACCGAAAGGCTGTCGCCCCGGCCCCACAGGTTGTCGTATCGCGCCGAGGCGGAGGCCCGCAGGTCGCTGGTCGCGCCGCTGGAGAAGTTGTTCAGTTCCAGGCCGCCATGAGCCGCCGAGCTCTCCTCGACGGTCAGCACCACGTCCAGCTCGCCCGGCGTCGCACTGGCCCGCAGTTCCGGCGTCACCTTGCGGCTGGGGCTCTGGTTGAGCGCCACGACGTCGCGCTGGAAGGCCGGCAGGTTGGGCGTCTGGCCAGGCTTCAACGACGGGGCAAGAGCCCGCACCGCCTCGGGCTTCCTGGCGCCTTCGACGATCACCTGGTTGATCGCCTGCTGCTGGACCTCCAGCATCAGCACGCCCCGCTCCACCGACTGCTCGGGGATGAACACCGAGACCGCGACGTAGCCCTTGTCCTCGAACGCCTTCTGCAGCGCCGCGCGGGCGCGCTCGACGTCGTCGGCCGTCCGCCCCGGTCCCATGAACGGATACACCGCCCGTTCGACCTGGTCGGTCGTCAGGACGCTGTTGCCCCGGACCTGAAACGCCAGGATGTCGAACCGCGCGGCCGCCTCGGCGGGCGCCGGCGCGTCAGCCTGCGTCTCGGTCAAGGCCCCGGCGAGGGTCCGGGCCGACGCCGCGCCGCCCCATCCCAAGGCCAAGCTCAGCGCCGCGAGACTGGCTGCGCCGCGCCAACGATCCTGTCCGACCATAAAACCCATGCCCCTGCTGTCACGACCGTCGCGGCGCGAAGCCGGAGGCGGGACGGAAACCCGAACTTGGAAAGGCAACCGCGCGACTCGTGCGGTTCAGCCTCCCGATTGACGGCCCGTCCCTTCGCAGGAGAGAAAATGATCATCAAGACAATGATGAAACACAACGACACATTACGCATCAAAAGGCATGTACAATGTCAGTTGTGTGACAGCCTTAATCGGCAAATCATTGGTATTCGGAAATTTGATCTATCAATTTTTCAAGCATAGATAATCGCGCCGACCAACAAGGTCGGAGCTCATGCCAATTCAGAAGAATTGAAACCTTAAAAGGTCTGAAATCTCAGCGAGCGCCGGCTTGCCGGACACCGCGCGCCCGAGTTTCGGTGGGGGCCTCTCGGAAGGCCCTCACATAGGCTCGCGTGAATGAACTGGCGGACCTGAAACCCGTCTCACGCGCCACATCCTGCATCGCCCGAACATCATGTCCGCTGCAGAGCCTCGCCCGCGCGCGCTCAAGGCGCGCGTTCTGGATGAAGACGGAAATGGACACGCCCAGGCAGGCGCGAAAACCGTCGCGCAGGGTTCGGAGGGTCACTCCGGCGGCGGCGGCGATAACGGCCGGATCGATGTCGGCGTCCGCCTCGAGGCGCGCCTGGATATGACGCATCGCCCGGGCGACGGACCCGGCGGGAAGAAGGATCGCGTCGGCCTCGGGTCGCGTCGCCATGAGCCGGGCCAATCCATCGTGGAGACGCCGCCCCAGGTCCAGCCCGTGTTCGGCGATGATGGCTTTGGGACCCTGCACCAGACGCGCGACCTCGTCGACGAGCGCGCCCACGGGCGTGTCGCGCGAGAGGTCGGCGAGCACGACCTGACCCGCGCCGATACGGACCGGCGCTCCCAGGTCTTGCCCAACCAGGATCTGGCACCGCGTCTTGGAAAGCTGAACGACGACGCAGCCCGCCGTCGGCCGCCAGGTGATCGAGAACGGCTCGGCCTTGGCCAGCACCGCCGCCTGACCGGGCGCGATGGCGACCACCGCTCCGTCGGCCAGGAGCCTCACAGGCCGCTCACCGGCGAAGACGACGGCGAGCATGCCGGGCTTCACCACGATCGACGCCGGCGCATGCCCGTCCCGGATCGCGACGTCGACGGCGACGGCGACGTCTCCCAGCGCCAAGCGGCGGAGCGGGGCCTGGAAAGCGGCCACGCCTTGCCGGTCGCCCTCGTCGAGGGGGCGCGAGATCCGATACGTCGAAGCTGGCGTGGCGATCATGCGTGGGGCCTCCAGAACAGGGACCCTGCGACCCGCGCAAACGCGAAGCCGCGATGCGAGATTTTTTCAGGTCAGCTGAGCACCACGATGCCGCCGGGCAGCCGGGTGGCGTGCGCGCCCGTGATCTGCTGGACCTGGATGACGGCCGCATCGACATCGGCGATGTGGAAGATGCCGTTGATCGGGCGGCGGCCGACCGCGGCGTTGGCGATGACCACCTTGCCCCGGCGATAGCGGTTCACCTCCCGGATGACGTCGACCAGCGGCGTCTGGTGGAAGACCATCTGGCCATTGCGCCATGCGACGACCTCGGTCAGGTCGACCATGCCGGGGCGCCCGACACCGGCGTCGGAATAGAGCAGTTGCTGGCGCGCCCGCAGGGGAACGGCGCTTCCGGCATAATCGACCTGGAGGTCGCCCTCCAGGCAGGTGACGCAGGAGCGTTCGCCGTCCAGCCGCACATCGAAACGGGCGTCACGCGCCGTGACCTGGCCGCGTCCCGCGACCAGCCGCAAGGCCTCGGCGCCTCCCAGGCGGGCCAGCACCATGGCGCGCCCGGCCAGCAGTTCGACACGATGGCCGCCGGCGTCGCGATCGACGACAACGCGGGTCTGCGCGTCCAGGTCCAGGGCCAGCCCCGGCGCCAGGGCCACCTGACGCCGCTCGCCCGTGCCGGTTTCGAAGTCCGGAGCCCGCCCGCCGGCGAAATTGAAGGCGCGCCCGACCCCGACCGCCGCGACGGCGGATGCGGCTATGGCGCCGCCGATCAAGGCCCGTCGATGCACCGTCATGCGCGGCTTGAAGGGCGTGACCACGCCCGCCGACCGCCGCTCGTCCGACAGTTCGCGGCTCACCTCGCGCCCCACCTCGCGCAACGCCAGGCCCAGGGCCGAGGCTTCGCGCCACGCCGCGTCATGATCGGCGCTGAGGGCGCGCCACTGCATCAGGGCCACGCGGTCTTCCTGGGTCGCCGAACCGGACCCCAGGCGCACCACCCAGTCGATACCTTCGCGCAGCAAGGGACGCAGCTGCCCGGCTTGATCGGGATCAGTCATGATCGCCCCCCTGGCCAGACATCAATGACGTCCCCTTTCCCGCTTTCCGTCGCCCGTGAATGGACAGCTTCTCCCTATGGACGTTGCGAGCGTCGATAATCCGAAATGGACGGGTCATCGATTCACGAACTCCGCCGCGCAATGCTCGAGCGCGCGCTTGATTTCGATCTGGATGGTCCTGACCGTGACGCCGTGGCGGACCGCCAGCTCAGCATAGGGCGTCTCTTCCACCCAGGCGGCGAGAAAGATGGCCTGAGTGCGCTCCGGCAGACTTTTCAGCGCGACCTTGAGGGCCGCCCATTGCGAGCGCGCGATCGCGACGCGCTCCGGATCGGGGGCCTCATCGGTCGCAATGCGCAATGCCGCGTCGTCCGGACCGGTCTTGCGGTTGTGCTCCAGGGTCCGGCGACTGCTGGCCAGGTTCGAGGCGATGCGGATCAGATAGGCGAAGGGATCGCGCACCGGCTCCAGCTCGCCGCCGCGCTCCAGCTTGACATAGGTGTCGTGCAAGACGTCGTCGGCCAGCTCCGCCGATCCCAGGCGCTGCGCCAGCTTGCGCGCCAGCATGTCGTAGCGCGTCACCAGGACCCGGCGCAGTTCGTCGCGGACCCGATCCGAGGCGCCGGAGGTGCGAGACTCATCCGACATCTCAGTCTGGAGCCCGCTTGCGGGCATGGCGGCGCGCACGGCCAGGATCATCCCGCCGCAAGCTGGGCTCGCGGGGGAATGAAATCCAGGGGCAGAAGGATTTCCATCTCGCCAGGCAAGTCCGCGGGAATGGCCGGCAGGGGCTCGGCCCGTCGGATCGCGCCCAGCGCCGCGGCGTCCAGCACGCTGGACCCTGAACTCTGCTTGACCCACACCGCCATCACGCGGCCGTCGCGGGACATGGCGAATTGAACGCGCGCCACGCCGCGCAGCCGGTCCGCGCGCGCCTCGTCGGGATAGTACCGATACTTCAGCACATGGGCGAACAGCTCGGCTTGATAGCGCGCGCGAGACGCGCCCTCGGCCCGTATCGCTTCGGCCGATCGCACCCGCCCGGACTCCACGGCCACCGCCATCGCGGCCGGTCCGATTTGACCGTTCTGCGGCGCGGCCTCCCGCGACGCCATGGGCGGCGGCGGGCCCGCGCTCGCGATAGAGGCGATCTCGGGATCGATCCTGGCGGGCTCGGTCGAGAAGACCGCGTCCGGCGCTCCCCCGCCGGGCAGGTCGCCGGAGGAGACGAGCGAAATTTCCAGTGGCATGGAGACGGGCGCCGTCGTCGGCCTGGCGTCCCGCGGGAGATCGGCCCGATAGGTGAGCGCGCCGAACAGCGCGCCATGCAACGTCACGGACAAGGCCGCGCCCCAGATCTTCGAAGCGCCTCCGACCCGCAACGCCACGCCCCCAACCAACTTCGAAGAACTCAGCCCGCCTATGGCGCGAGTTTGTGACAGTTGGATGATCGTCAGCGCATCGCGCGCGCCTGGAACCGGAACGAGACGGGCTGGAGCATGCCCGCCGGCGGGGCCTGGCCGGCGTGAACGCCTCGCAGCACATCGACGATCGCGCCGTCAAAGGCCGCGTCGCCCGTCGGCGCCGCCAGCGCCGTCCGCTCGACCGCGCCGTCGGCCGAAAGCCAGACGCGCAGGGTCACCTCGTAGTCGCCCAGGCTGGTGCGGCGGTCGCGACGCAGCGCGTCGAGGATGGCCTCCTGCAGCGCCAAGCCATACGCATTGAAGCGCCGGGAATCCCCGAGCATCGGCGCGGCCTGCACGGACATCACGTCAAGGGCCAGGACCTCGCGCGTCGGCTCGGCGATCGACGACAGGGTTATGGCGCTGGCGCTGGCGTAGCGCGCCCGCAGTCCGGTTCCCTGAAGCAGGATCTCCAGGGCCTGGGCCGCCGCGTATCGCCCCTGAACGGCGGTCGACTGTTTGCCCGCCACGAGGCTGGCGTCATAGAGCACCTGGATATTGGCCGCCCGCCCGTAGGCCACCAGCGCGCGCTCCAGAGGCTGCCTGGGCAACAGGAAAGCGATCGGCGCATCGGCTCGCGCCTCTGGCGCCGGAGCGGCCAGGGCCGGGATCGCGACCACGACAAGCGCCGACGCGACGACAAGGCCTGAAAGGACGGAAATATGTCGACGCATGATCTGCCCGGCGGTCCCGCGCCTTCTACACAGGAACCGCAACAAACGCATCATGGGACCGACTTCAACCCTGGCCGGCTAGAGCGCTGAAATCCCTCACGCCAACTTGTCGTTCAACGACGCACGCCATCCGACCCAAAGCCCCGAACCGGCCTTATCGAGACCCGAGGAGAGTCAGAGCCTCCCTCCAGCCACCAGGCCTTCAACACGGATGTTGACGGCCCGAAGTCGTGCGCAGCGTGAAAACCGCCAGGCGCTCCGATCAGGCCGCCCTTCCATCAGAACCTCCAGCTGATCTGGGCGCGAGCGCCGTGGTCGGTCGAGCGGTCGCCGTAGTCGCCGGAGTAGCTCACGCCCAGCACGGCGGCCCGGCCGAGATCGGCTTCCAGGCCCAGATTGACGGCGAGGCTGTCCTTGTCGATCGGGGCGCCGACGATCCTGAACGACGGCGCGCCGCTGAAGGCCAGGTCGATGGTCGGTGCGCGATCGCCGAACGCATGGCGCAGCGCGGCCGAACCGGCGAGGCGCAGGTGAAGCTCCCCGGCGGCCAGGTCGCTCTTCAGACGCACGCCGACCGAACCATAGGTCAGGTGCTCGTCGCCGCCGCCCTGCAGCGCGGCGGCGCCGCCCTGCTCGCTGACATCAGAGTCGGTCAGCGCGACATAGGCCAGGCCGGCGAACGGCTGCAGCGTCGTGCCGGCCACCTCGCGCTTCAAGGCGACTTCGCCGAAGGCCTGATAGGTGCGGGCCGAATAGTCGCTCGACAGGGTCTCGCCGAACGTTCCGAACGCGACCCGGCGCGAGGCCTCGACCTCGTGCCACGCATAGGCGCCGCCGAGCTGGAACGACACCCCGCCGCGCTCCGCCAGGACATAGCCGCCAAGGTGATAGGTCTCGACGTCGTGTTTGGCGCGCGTGGTCTTCAGGTCGCTGGTGCTGTAGCCCGCGGCGACGCCGGCGCGGATATCCCGGCCAAGCGAGCCGTCGTAGCCCGTCAGCAGCCCCTGGATGTCGCGGTCGTAGCTCTGCGCGTTGCCATCGCCCTTCATGGAGCCCCAGCCGCCGAAGACCTGCCCCCACGCCGAGGTTCCGTCGACGCCGGCCAGGTCGCCCCGCGCCAGGATCGCGTCGCGCACGAAGCGGCTGTCCTGGATCAGCGAGCCGCGCAGGCTGGCATGGTCCGAACCGGCCAGCTGGTCGAAGGCGTCGCGCGCCTGTTCGGCCGAGAGATTGACCACGGCGTCGAAGACCGGGTTGTCCCAGCCCAGGTGCTCGGCGCCCGCCCCCGCCGCGACCTGGTTGGGGGTCACGCCGATGTCGGTGAAGCTGATGTCGTTACGGCGCAGGCGCAGATAGACGTTCGAGCCGTCATAGCTGAGCGAGGGGTCGAGGAAGGCCAGGTTCGAGGTGACGCCGTCGAACTTGCCGCCGGCCGTCAGGCCGCCGTCGGCATGCAGGATCAGGTAGCTGGTCTGGGGCTTGTAGGTTCCCGCGCCCGCCAGGACCTTGACGGTCCCGCCCTGGATCGTGGCCGCGCCGGAGGCGAGGATCTTGTCCGACTGACCCGCCGCGTTCGCCTCGACCTCGAAGACCGAGCCCGGCTTGAAGGTGACGCCGCCGGCGACGGTCAGCGTGCCGATCGAGTTGCCGGGCGCGATCGTGCCCGACACGACGGTGGTCCCCACCGTGCCCACGCCTTGCAGGCGGGCGCCGGACCAGACGTCCAGCGTTCCGCCGAGCAGCCCGTTCACCGCCAGCGTGCCCCGCTCGACCGTGGTCGAACCGGTGAAGCCGCTGGAGGCGCCGGTCAGTTCGATCTTGCCCGCGCCGACCTGGCGAAGGGCGCCTGCGCCGCTGATGGCGCCGGCGAAGGTCAGGCTGTCGGACCGGTCGAACACCAGCGCGCCGTTGGCGACGACGTCGCCGGCGATCGAGCCGGTCGTGCCGCCGGCGCCGAGCTTCAGCTGCGCGCCAGAGACGATGGTCGTGCCGCCGGCATAGGTGTTGTTGGCGGTGAAGGTGACGCCGCCATCCAGGATGCGCACCGCGCCCGAACCCGAGATCAGCCCGCCGAAGGTGATGGCGTCCGAGCGGTCGAAAGCCAGCACGCCGCTGTTGGCGACGTCGCCGACGATCGAACCGGAAGTCCCGCCATCACCGATCTGGAACGTACCCGCCTGGATGGAGGTGCCGCCGGCATAGGTGTTGGTCCCGGTCAGGACCAGCGTGCCGGCCTCGGTCTTGACGACCTTGCCCACGCCGGTGATCGCCGCGCCGATCTTGGCGATGTCGGCCAGCACACGGATCTCGCTGCCCGTCGCGACAGTGGTCAGCTGGCCGCTCCCGTTCAGTTCATAGCCTTCGTCGACGAATTGCAGGCCCAGGAAGCTCTGCGCGCCCTGCACCGTGATCTCGCCGCCAGCGAAGGCGCCGGCGTCCTTGAAGACGGCGTAGTTGCCCGCCCAGCTCGCCGGCGTATTGCCGCCCTGGTTCAGCCATTGGGTGCTGGCGGCGCTCCAGACGCCGTCGCCGCCCTGCCAGTGCTGCAGGGTGTCGTCGCCGGGAATGAGCGTGCTGCTGATGAGCAGGTCGACCCGCCCGCCGCCCGCCTGCAGCGTGTAGTCCACATTGCTCAGCGACAGAGTGGAGTTGATCGTCGCCGTATTGGCGGTCAGGGCGCCGCCGTAGGTGATGAGGCGATAGTATCCCAGGCCCGCCGCCATGGCGGGGCTCTGCGAGAGATTGACCACGCCGTTCAGCGCCAGGTCGCCGCTGACGACCAGACGGTCGCTGACTCCGGGCGAGGCCGACGATGCGCCCGGCGCGACCAACTCGATGTCCAGGTTCGAGCCGGACGCCAGGGTCAGGTCACCCGCGATCGATAGGGTTGCGACAGATCCGATAGATCCGTCGGAGCCGGGAGCCAGATGGCCGCCGCTCTGGATGATGGTGTCGCCTACGGCGCCCTTGCCGCCCAGCGTCGCACCGGAAGCGACGGTGACCGTCGAACCGGCCAGGGAGCCATTGACCGTCAGGGTTCCCGCCTCGACGGACGTCGCACCGGTGAACGCCGAAGAGTCGCTAGTCAGGACCAGCTTGCCCGAACCGACCTGGCGGACCACGCCCGAGCCGCTGATCAGGCCGTCGAAGTTGAAGCTGTCGGAGCGGTCGAACAGCAAGGCGCCGTTGACGACGGCGTCGCCGATCAAGCCGCTCGCGCCGCCGGCGCCTAGGTTCAGCTGCGCGCCCGAGGCGATGGTCGTGCCACCGGCATAGATGTTGTCGGCGGTGAAGGTCACGCCGCCGTCCAGGATGCGCACCGCGCCCGAGCCGGAGATCCGACCAGCGAAGGTGATGGCGTCGGAACGGTTGAAGACCAGCACGCCGCGGTTGCCGACATTGCCGACGATCGAGCCCGAAGTCCCGCCGTCGCCGATCTGCAGCGTGCCCGCATCGATCAACGTCCCGCCGGTATAGGTGTTGGCGCCCGTCAGGATCAGCGTGCCCGCCTGGGTCTTGGTGACGAGGCCCGCGCCGGTGATCGCCGCGCCGATCTTGGCGACGTCGGCCAGGACGCGGATCTCGCTGCCCGTCGCGACGGTGGCCAACTGGCCGGTTCCGGTCAGCTCATAGCCCTCATCGACGAACTGCAGGCCGATGAAGCTCTGCGCGCCGTCCACCGTGACCGTGCCGCCCGTGAAGGCGCCGGCGTCCTTGAAGATCGCGTACTTGCTCGCCCAGGCCGCCGGGGCGTTGCCGCCGTCGTTCAGCCATTGCGTGCTCGTCGCGCTCCAGACGCCGTCGCCGCCCTGCCAGTGCTGCAAAGTGTTATCGCCGGGAATGAGGGCGTTGCTGATGTACAGGTCGACCCGGCCGCTGCCGGCCTGCAGCGCGTAGTTCACGTTGCTCAGCGACAGCGTGGAGTTGATCGTCGCGGTATTGGCGGTCAGGGCCCCGCCATAGGTGATCAGGCGATAGTAGCCGATGCTGGCGACGCCGTCGGCCGAGGCGGCGCTCTGCGAGAGATTGACCACGCCGTTCAGCGCCAGGTCGCCGCTGACGACCAGGCGGTCGCTGACGCCGGGCGAGGCCGAAGACGCGCCCGGCGCGCCCAGCTCGATGTCGAGATTGGAGCCGGAGGCCAGGGTCAGGTCGCCGGCGATCGACAGCGTTCCAACGGAGTTGCCGGCCGCCAGATGGCCGCCGCTCTGGACCAGGGTCTCGCCCACCGTGCCCGTGCCGCCCAGCGTCGCGCCGGAGGCGATGGTGACCGTCGAACCTGCCAGGGAGCCGTTGACTGACAGGATCCCGGCGCCGACCGTGGTGGCGCCGGTGAAGGTCGAAGAGTCTTCGGTCAGGACCAACCTGCCCGAGCCGGCCTTGCGGAACTCGCCGGCGCCCGAGAGCACGAAGCCATAGGTTCCGTCCGTGCTCTGATCGAGGGTCAGAAACGCGCCGGCGTCGATCGTCGCATCGTTGCCGAACAGACCGGCCTGGGCGATCACCCCGCCGCCCGAGATCGTCCAGTTCGAGGCGGACTCGCCGGTCAGCGTCAGGATTCCGGCGCCCGTCTTGGTCACCGCGCCGCCGCTGGACATCTGGCCGCGGTAGACCCCGTCGAACGCCTGGTCGAAGACGACGCCCCGGCTGCCGGCGCCGTTGCCGAAGACCACGCTGCCGGCCAGGCTGTTGCTGTCGCCCTTCAACACGCCTTCCAGCAGCGACCAGGTCTGGTCGCCCGTACCCGTGAGGGTCCAGGTGCTGGCGCCCAGCTTCTCGAAGGTGTCGAAGCCCATGTAGCCGTAGCCGTCATAGGACCCGTCCGACCCGATATGCGTGGCGTCGAACGTGTCGTCGTCGGCGCCGCCCAGGGCCAGCACGTTGTTGGAGCCGCCGCCGGTCACCGCCACGATGTCACGGATCCACGAGCCGGCGTGAAGCTCCAGGCGGTTGTCGCTGCCGAACAGTTCGATCGCATAGGCGCGCTGGGAGCTTACGCTGACGCCGCCGATGATCGTGCCCGAATTGATGATGGTGGTGGAGCCGGTGCTGGCGCCGACCACGCCCCTGCCGCCGGCGCCCCGCCGGATCGCGTTGGAGGCCGCGCCGCCCGCTCCGCCCTGGATCGTTCCGGCGTTGACCAGCAGCCCCGGCTGGCCGCCGGTGAAGACGATGCCCGCCCCGCCGGCGCCGGAATACATCCCGCTGAAGTTGCCGTTCCCTTGCCCGCCGACGCCGCCGGCGATGACGCCGGTCGCGCTGTTCTCGATCGTGCCGCCCCAGGCAATCACGCCGATGCCGGCCGCCCCGCCGTTCGAGTAGCCGTAGCCGCCCTCGCCGCCGGTGATCGTCCCCGCGTTGACGATGGTTCCAAGATTGCTGAGCACGCCGGCCGCGCCGGCCCCGCCCCAACTGGCGAAAGTGCCCCCGGCCCCGCCTGTGATCGTGCCGCTTTGGACGTTCAGCGAACCGCCGTTGTAGAGGAAGAGGCCCGCGCCGCCGTTGCCGAGCGAGCTGCCCGCGCCGCCCGTGATGGCGCTGGCCGCACCGCCCGCGCCGCCGTCCACGGTCACCGAGCCGCCGTTCAGCAGCACCAGCCCGACGCCGCCGCCGCCACCGCCGCCGCCGCCGCCAGCGTTGCCCTCGCCGCCGTCGCCCCCCGTGATGTCATAGCCCGCGGTCGACAGCCGCACGTTCGAGCCCGTCAGCACGAGCCCGCCGCCGCCGCCGCCGCCGGCCGCATTGGCGCCGCCGTTGGCGCCGTCCGTCCCGGCGAAGTCGACGACCAGCGAGATGGTTCCGGTCGAGGCGACCTGCCAGCCCAGGCCGCCGTCGCCGCCAAGGCCGGTGGAACCGCCGCCGCCGCCGCCGGCCGAGAGGTCGTTCAGCGCCCCGGGCTGCCCTCCGGCCTGGCTGCCGTTGGCCCCGGCCTCGGCCGAGCCGGTCGGCGTGGCGGCCGCCGCCCCGCCATAGCTTCCAGAGCCGGAGGCGCCGCCGGCGCCGCCGGCGATGCCGCCCTGGGGCGTGAAGGAGCCGAAGCCGGCGCCATCGCCGCCGCCCCGGGTGATCTGCCGGGCCTGGGCCATCGGGGCGCCGAGGCCGACCGCCAGCGCGAGCACCGTGAGCGAGACCGAGTTGCGGATGGCCCGCGCTTTGTTGATCGACTGCCGCACTTTGACACCTGCCAGGCCCGTCTTGGCGAGCCGTTCTTGAACCGCAGGGACGTCAGATCGCGTCACGCGACGCGCTGGCTTGGGCCGGGCCCGATCCCCCTGAAAGGCACGCGCAGACAGGGATCGACGACGGCGCCTTCAGGCGCGCCGCCTCGACGATCTGCAAAACGCGTGTTTCTCCGTCCCTGCCAGCGGGGCGTGCGCCGGCCTATGCGATCCCGGCATGAACGGTGGAGTTTGGAGAAAGGTCAGTGCGCGTTGCGGCGCAGGGTGTCCGAAGGACGCTCGCCGAAGCGAAGGCGGTAGGCCTGGGCGAAGCGGCCGAGCTCCCAAAAGCCGTGGTCCATGGCGACATTGGTCACCAGGGTGGTGGCGGGATCGGACGCCCGCAGCCGCGCGTGGACGAGGTCCAGCCGGCGATTGCGGGCGTAGCGCACCGCGCTTTCTCCCAGGAATTCCTGGCAGGCCAGGTTGAGCGTCCGCTCGGCCGCGCCCACGACCCTGCAGATGTCGCCCAGCGAAAGCATCTCTTCCGGGCGTTCGTCCAGCGCGCGCTCGAAGCGGGCGACGATCTGGCGATGGCGGCCAAGCGCGGCCCTGTCCGGCTTTACCAGTCCCTGGGCGAGGCAGGCCATCAGCTTGTCCACGACCGCGCCCGCCAGGGCCTTGGACGGCTGCGGCTCCGCCAGGACTTCGGGCGTGCTCTGGATGACGCCCGAAATGTCGCTCATCAGCCCGATGAGTTCGTTCATCGCCGCCGGCGGCGCGACGAACATGCGATCATCGTCCAGCGGCGCCGCATGGCCCGCGCCCATCAGATTGGGCGCGTGCTCGGTCAGCCGCTCGAACGGCATGGTCACGATGCCGAAGGCCCACGGCATGTCGGGAGGCGACCCCGTGACGGTCCGCTCGTTGGGGCGGAAATGGAAGATGTGCCGACCGAACAGCTTGCGCCCGGAGACGCGCCGCATGATCCCCGGCTCGGTGGCGAACATGAAGGTGTGGACGCCGGGAATGGCCGCGGTCTGGGCGATGCCCTGGGCGAAACGGCCCATGCCCAGGTTCAGCCCGCCGAAGCTCGCCCGCGCCAGCATGCCGTCGAAGCGCCCGCTCGTCCGTTCCAGCGGAAGCGGCTTGGCGCCCGAATTGATGTCGCCGATCGCCAGAGCCATCGTCTCGGCGTCCGTGAATCTGGCGAAGGCGCTGGAGGCCGAAGGGTTGCTGGACGGATCAGGCGTCATCTTGATGCGGAGAGGTCGCGAACTGTGTCGACTTGGCGACAATCGCCCACCGGTATGCCAAGATTTCTCAAAGGACAACCGGAGCCCGCTGAAACGGAGACCGGCCTGATCCCCTCGCCGGCCCGCGCCATTCGGCCCAAGTGGGCCAGTAAGACCAGGGGCGACCGGCGCAGCAATCCAGACCGCCGCGCCATGTCGACGCGCCGATCTTCCCGAAGCCCTGAAATTTCGACGTTGGCGCGCCCTGCAGGACTTGAACCTGCGACCGTTCGCTTAGAAGGCGAATGCTCTATCCAGCTGAGCTAAGGGCGCGCGTTGGCCGGCTTAGCCCGGGAGGCCCTCAGTGGGTCCAGGGCTGCTTGCGGTTGGTCGCGAAGTTGTCGGCGTAGGCCTTGATGATCCGCTTGGGAACCGTGGGTTCGAAGAGCTGGAACGAAATCTCGTGACGCTGGGCGTAGGCGATGGCTTCGTCGCGGGTCTCGAAGGTCAGGCGGACCTGGCCGTTCATGTCGCTCGACTGGGTCCAGCCCATCAGCGGGTCGGGCTTGCGGGCCGAGGTCGGTTCGAACTCGAGCACCCAATCCTTGGTCTTGGCCCTGCCCGACTGCATGGCGTTCTTGGCGGGACGATAGATGCGGGCGAGCATGGACCTCTCCAAACGGCTCCAGCTGATGGTCGGAGCGGCAGGATTCGAACCTGCGACCCTCTGCTCCCAAAACAGATGCGCTACCAGGCTGCGCTACGCTCCGGACACCAGCAAGGGGTTGCCTTGTAAGCGATTTCCGATTCTACGCAACAGGACAAAACGAGCGCACGAGACTTTGTGGGCAGTCTCATGTGGGGCGCGCCCGGCCCGAGGCCAAGTCCTCAGCCTTTCGGGAAGATGCGGTGGCGCACGCGGTCGCCCGGCAGGACGCCGAGCTGGCCCGCGCGGCCGCCGGCGATCTCCAGCACGCCCAGGATCGGCCCGCCCGAGGGCAGCGGGGTTTCGTCATGCGGCCGGGCGTTGCGGACCATCGAGAGGATCCGCCCGTCGGCGCCGATATAGAGGATGTCGAGCGGGATCAGGGTGTTCTTCATCCAGAAGGCGGCCCGCTGCGGCCGCTTGTAGACGAAGAGCATGCCCCGGTCGGGCGCCAGGCTCTTGCGGAACATCAGGCCGCGCTTCTGCTCGGCCTGCGTCGTCGCGATCTCGACCTGGAAGCGGGCGACGCCGCGACCGGTGACGATCTCCAGTGGCTCCAGGCGCGGGGCCGCGGCCAGGGCCGGTGCGGCGAGGGCCAGGGCCGGCAGGCCGCCGGCCAGCAGCCGCAGGGCGTCGCGACGCCGCAGATCGTCGAGAAGGGCCAAGAGCGCCTCGCTGGAGCCGTGGAACGGGCGACGAGCCTAGACGCCGCTCGCCCGCTGGAAAACCCGCCGCCTCAGGCCGCCGTGATCTCGGCGACGACCAGGCCCTTGGGACCCTGGGCGAAGCGGACCATGACGTCGTCGCCCGGCTGGAGGTCTTCGAGGCCGCCGCGACGCAGGGTCTCGATGTGCACGAAGATGTCGCCCGGGGCCTCGTCGCGGACCACGAAGCCGTAGCCCTTGGTGCGGTTGAACCATTTGACCTTGGCCCGCTCGGGCGGACCGACGGCTTCGAGGGACTGGCGGGCCGCGCCGCCGCCGAAGCCGCTGCGCAGGCCGTCGCGACGGGGCGCGGACTCGTCGAAGGTGCGCCGGGGGCGCTCCAGCGGCGGCGGGGCCGAGGTCTCGTCGAGATCGACGACCTCGCTGACCTGCCAGCCCTTGGGACGCTTGACCACGTCGCAGACGATGACGGCGCCTTCCAGCGCCGACTCGCGGCCGCAGTTGCGCAGCGAGGTGACGTGAAGCAGGACGTCCTTCAGGCCCGTCTGGCCCGGATCGTCAGGAACGATGAAGCCGTAGCCCTTTCCGACGTCGAACCATTTCACGCGGCCGCTGATGCGTACGAGATCCTCGTGCGCCGCCGATGCATCCAAGTCGTAACCAGACATTCCGCCCCTCTGGCTCGCCCAAACAGCCCAAAGGAGCGAGCGCCACAAGAATAACACTGTTCTCGCGGAGGGAGAGCCGTCAATGGCCAAATGATATGAAGAGCGCGCAATACGAAAGGCGCGACGTTTAGTCGCGCCCTCTGTGTCGTCTGGGAAATTTTGAACGCTGCGGTTGGTAGTCCCTAGGGGAGTCGAACCCCTCTCTCCAGAATGAAAATCTGGCGTCCTAACCGATAGACGAAGGGACCACTATGCTTCGAGGAAGCAGGTAATCCGCAGCAGTTCAAAAGTACAGCCCTCGCGGCTGGTAGTCCCTAGGGGAGTCGAACCCCTCTCTCCAGAATGAAAATCTGGCGTCCTAACCGATAGACGAAGGGACCATCTCGCCGCGAGGAGCCGGGGATATACAAAGGCTCCCCGGAGAGCGCAAGCGGTCAGATGCGTTTTTTTTATTCCGTCCACATCCGGGGATCGGCGGCGTCCTCGATCTCCAGCTGGACCCCTTCCCGGCCCATGTAATCATCGGGTTTTAGGCGGCCGACGACGTGCAGCGCCCCGCCCCCGGCCAGCAGCCGACGGCCAAGATCGGTCTCGGCCGAGCGCCAGGAGACGGCCTTGATGCGGTCGCCGGAAGGCCCGACGAGGTCGACTCGCACGTGGCCGCCGCGCAGGGCCATGACCCGTTCGGGCCGCACGCCGGTCAGGGCGAACAGCGGCTCGACATTGCCCGGACCGAACGGGGCCATCTGCTGGAACTCGGTCCAGAGGGCGCGATTGGCGGCGCGGGGCTGCACCAGGGCGTCGATCTCGACCGCCTCGGGGCCGACTTCGGCCATCTCGCCGGCCAGGGCCTCTTCCAGGAAGGCGCGCAGCTCGGGAATCGAATCGGGACGCACGGTCAGGCCCGCCGCCATGGCGTGCCCGCCGCCGGCCATCAGGATCCCGGCCTCGAAGGCGGCCTGCACGGCCCGGCCAAGGTTCACCCCCGGCTGCGAGCGGCCCGAGCCCTTGGCGACTCCCGCCGCCCTGTCGATGCCGATGACGATGGTCGGCTTGCGGTAGCGCTCGCGCAGGCGGCTGGCGACGATGCCGACCACGCCGGGGTGCCAGTCCTCGCCGGCCACGACGATGACCGGGGCGTCGGGATTGAAGTTGCTGCCGCGCTCGAGAATCGCCGCGGCCTCCTCGACCACGGCCGCCTCGACGGCCTTGCGCTCGGTGTTGAGTTCGTCGAGCTCTTCAGCCAGGGCCTGGGCCTCCAGCGGATCGTCGGTCGACAGCAGGCGCGCGCCGAGATCCGAGCGGCCGATGCGGCCGCCGGCGTTGATCCGCGGCCCCAGGATGAAGCCGGCGTGGAAAACGCTGGCGGCGCCCTGCCCCTTGGCCACCTCCAGCAGGGCCTTGAGGCCCGGATTGGCCCAGCTGGACATCACCCGCAGGCCCGTGGCCGTCAGCGAGCGGTTGAAGCCGACCAGCTGGGTGACGTCGCAGACCTCGCCCAGGGCGGTCAGGTCGAGCCACTGGCGCAGGTCGGGTTCGGGCTGGTCCTCGCTGAACAGGCCGCGCTTGCGGGCCTCGCGGTTGAGAGCGACCAGCAAGATGAAGGTGACGCCGGCGGCGGCCAGCACGCCCTGCCCGCTCTGGCAGCCCGGACGGTTGGGATTGACCACGGCGGCGGCGGCCGGCGGATCCTCGCGCATCAGGTGGTGGTCGATGACCACGACCTCGAGGCCGATCGTGGCGGCGCTGGCGATGGCGTCGTAGGCGGCCGCGCCGCAGTCGAGGGTGACGACCAGCTCGGCGCCCGACTCGCGGATGGTCTTGAAGGCGGCGGGGCTGGGGCCGTAGCCCTCCTTCAGGCGGTCGGGAATGTAGATCGGCAACTCGACGCCCATGTGCCGGAACCAGCGCACCAGCTGGGCGGCGCTGGTGGCCCCGTCGACGTCGTAGTCGGCGAACACCATGGTCGGCCGGCCCTGCACCAGGGCGTCGATCAGGATCTCGGCGGCCCGGTCCATGTCGGTGAAGCTGGACGGGTCGGGGAACAGCGACTTCAGGGTCGGCTGCAGGTAGTCGCGGGCGCCGGCCTGGTCGATCCCCCGCGCAGCCAAGGCCCGGGCCAGGGGCTCGGACAGGCCGTGCAGGCGGGAAAGGTCGCGGACGATCGCGGGATCGGCGGCGCGCTCGCGCCAGGCGCGGCCCGACAGCGAGCGCGTCACGCCCAGGAAGGCGGTGTCGGCGTCGGCGGCGACGGGAACGGCATGACCGTCGGCCATGGGCTAAACCAGCCTGAAATCAGCGTCTTGGGGCATGGGACCAGCCTAGCCGGTTTGGGGGATTCGATCCATTGCACGCCGGTGCGGCGGAAGCGGACGTGGACCTTCAGGAACCTCCCCCTGTGGGGGAGGTGATCGCGTAGCGATCGGTGGGGGGTGTTCTTGGGACGACGGCCGCCCCCTCGGAAGCTGAAAACGTCCCCCCACCGGCCTTCGGCCGCCTCCCCCATAAGGGGAGGTTCCGCTGCGCAGACCCCCTCCGGCCCTCCGGGCCACCTCCCCCAGAGGGGGAGGATCTTGGCCGAGGCATCGCCAGAAAGATGCTCCC